>NZ_CP125652.1:2495000-2795000 GCF_030053135.1 Rhizobium sp. BT04
CGAGAAGGAAGTCGTACGCCGCCAGCCCTTCGCGCATGTGAAGATGACGCTGGCCGCCAACCATGTGGCGACCGAGGACTATCCGGACTTCGATCCCCTGGCGATCTTTTCCGCCGATGAGCCGCAGCCCGCCCCGCAAAGCCGCACCGGCGCGCTTTACGGCTCCGATGTCGAATCCGAAGTCAGCCTGAAGACAATTCCCTTCCCGACCGGCAAGACCAGCATGAAGATGGCGGCCGGCCTGTCGCTCGAGGAGGTCGAAGAGAATGTGCGCTCCAACGGCTCGGTGCTGACGGATGGCAACACGCAGCTTGCAGCCCTCTATTACGTCGATCCCCGTCGTTTCTCTAATGAGGATGCCGATGTCGATCTAACCGCCGGCCTGTCTGCCCGCGTGCTCGAACAGAACATGACGGTCTCCGCATCGGAATCGATCACACCGCAGACCGAAGAATTCGCCGACGACATCCTGCCGGTGCGCGTCGACACGCCGATCGCCAAGGCGCTGACGGATTCAGGCTATCCGCAGCAATATGCCGATGGCATTGCCGGTTTTATCTCGCAGCAACTGGGTTCCACCGATCTCGACAAGGGCGACGTGTTGCGCATCGGTATCATTCAGAAGGGCGAACAGGCAAAGATCATCCGCGCCAGCGTCTATCGCGGCACCCGCCATCTCGTCACCGTTGCTGTTGACGACAAAGGCAGATACGTGCCCGGAAGCGAGCCGCCGATGCTGGATGCCATCGCCACCGCCTTCGATGACAATTCCTTCGCGCCGCCGCCCGGCCAGAACCTGCCGCGCGTCTATGACGGCATCTATCGCGCCGCCCTTTCCTACGGCATGACCAAGGATATGACGGCGCTGATCATCAAGCTGCTTGCCAGCAATGTCGATTTCCAGGCGCAGCTGCGGTCGACCGACAGTCTCGAGGCCTTCTTCTCCGTCGCCGATAGCGCCGGCCAGGCAACCGAGGATTCCGAACTGCTCTACGTCAATGCCCGTTTCGGCGACACGCAGACGCGCTTCTACCGCTTCCAGGACCCCGACGACGGCACGGTCGATTATTTCGACGAGAACGGCAAGAGCATCCGCCAGTTCCTGCTGCGCAATCCGGTTCCGAACGGCATCTTCAAATCCGGCTTCGGCATGCGCCGTCACCCGATCCTCGGTTTCGCCCGCATGCACACCGGCGTCGATTGGGCGGCACCCCGCGGCACGGCGATCATCGCCGCCGGCAACGGAACGGTTGAAAAAGCCGGCTGGGATTCCGGCGGCTACGGCAATCAAACGATCATCCGCCATGCCAACGGCTATGAATCCTCCTACAATCACCAGAGCGCCATCGCCAAGGGCGTCATCCCCGGTGCCAAGATCCGCCAGGGCCAGGTGATCGGCTGGGTCGGAACGACGGGCGAGTCCACCGGACCGCACCTGCATTACGAGCTGATCGTCAACGGCACCAAGGTCGATCCGCTGCGCATCCGCCTGCCGGGCGGCAAATCGCTGCAGGGCGAGGCGCTGGCGAAATTCGAGGACGAGCGCAAGCGCATCGATACGCTGCTGAACAACCAAACGGCGGATCAGGTGGCGAGCAAGTAGCCTCCCGCAAACAAAAATGGCGGCCGAAGCCGCCATTCCCAATTCTCATTCATCGGCCAAACCGGCTTACGCCGCCTCGTTCACCGTCTGCCGCGTCCTGAACTGCAGCCGGTCTGAACCGCTCGTCACCTTCACCGTCGATCCGTCCGGCACCTGGCCGGACAGAATCTGCTCGGCCAGCGGATCCTGCACGAACTTCTGGATCACCCGCTTCAGCGGCCTTGCGCCGTAGACCGGATCGTAACCCTTGTTCGCCAGCCAGTGGCGGGCTTCCTCGTCGAGATCGATGACGATCTTGCGTTCGGACAAGAGCGCCACCAGCCGCTTCAGCTGGATATCGACGATTGCGCCCATCTCCCCACGCTTCAGGCGGTGGAAGAGGATGATCTCATCGATGCGGTTCAGGAATTCCGGCCGGAAATGCCCGCGCACGACCTCCATCACCTGCTCGCGAACCGTGTCGCTGTCGTCACCGTCCGGCAGCTGCGTCAGATATTCGGCGCCGAGGTTCGAAGTCATGATGATCATCGTGTTGCGGAAATCCACCGTCCGGCCCTGGCCGTCGGTCAGGCGTCCGTCGTCCAGCACCTGCAGCAGGATGTTGAAGACGTCGGGATGGGCCTTTTCGATCTCGTCGAACAGCACGACCTGATAGGGCCGGCGGCGCACGGCTTCCGTCAGCGCCCCGCCTTCGTCATAGCCGACATAGCCGGGAGGTGCGCCGATCAGCCGGGCAACGGAGTGTTTCTCCATATATTCCGACATATCCATGCGCACCATCGCCGTCTCGTCGTCGAAGAGGAAACGGGCGAGCGCCTTGGTGAGCTCCGTCTTGCCGACGCCGGTCGGGCCGAGGAAGATGAACGAGCCGATCGGCCGGTTCGGATCCTGCAGGCCGGCGCGGGCGCGGCGGACGGCGCGGGAAACGGCCTGAACCGCATCACCCTGGCCGATCACCGATTTCGCCAGCTCGTCTTCCATCCGCAGCAGCTTGTCGCGTTCGCCCTCCAGCATCCTGTCGACCGGAATGCCGGTCCAGCGGGAAACGACATGGGCGATATTGTCGGGGCTTACCACCTCCTGCACCATCGCGCCGCGTTCGCCATCCTGCTTTTCGGCATCGACGAGCTGCTTTTCGAGATCGGGAATGACGCCGTAGGTCAGCTCGCCGGCACGCTGGAACTCCCCCTTGCGCTGGGCGATCGCCAGTTCGTTGCGGGCATCGTCCAGCTGCTTCTTGAGATCGGCGGCAAGGCCGAGCTTCTGCTTTTCCGCCTGCCAGCGGGCCGTCAGCGCATCGGCCTCTTCTTCGAGACCGGTGAGTTCGGTCTCCAGCCGCTTCAGCCGGTCGGCCGACGCAACGTCGGTTTCCTTCTTCAGCGCCTCGCGCTCGATCTTCAGCTGGATGATGCGACGGTCAAGTTCATCGAGCTCTTCCGGTTTGGAATCCACCTGCATGCGCAACCGCGCCGCCGCCTCGTCCATCAGGTCGATCGCCTTGTCGGGCAGGAAACGGTCGGTGATATAGCGGTTGGAAAGTGTTGCAGCCGCCACCAACGCCGCATCGGCGATGCGCACCTTGTGATGCTGCTCGTATTTTTCCTTCAGGCCGCGCAGGATCGAGATCGTGTCTTCGACCGTCGGTTCGTCGACGACGACGGGCTGGAAGCGGCGGGCAAGGGCCGGATCCTTTTCGACATGTTTGCGATATTCGTCGAGCGTGGTCGCACCGACGCAATGTAGCTCACCGCGGGCAAGGGCGGGTTTCAGCAGGTTGGAAGCGTCCATCGCCCCATCCGCCTTGCCGGCGCCGACCAGCGTGTGCATCTCATCGATGAACAGGATGATTTCGCCGTTTTCTGCCTGGACCTCGTTGAGCACGGCCTTCAGCCGCTCCTCGAATTCGCCGCGATATTTCGCACCGGCAATCAGCGCGCCCATATCGAGCGCCATCAGTTTCTTGTCCTTGAGCGATTCCGGCACGTCACCGTTGACGATGCGCAGCGCCAGGCCCTCGACGATCGCCGTCTTGCCGACGCCGGGTTCGCCGATCAGAACGGGATTGTTCTTGGTGCGGCGCGACAGCACCTGGATCGTGCGGCGAATTTCGTCGTCGCGGCCGATCACCGGGTCGAGCTTGCCCTCGCGGGCTTCGGCGGTGAGATCGCGTGCGAACTTCTTCAGCGAATCGAAACCCTGTTCGGCATTGGAGGAATCCGCCGTCCGCCCCTTGCGGATGTCGTTGATGACCTGGTTGAGGCCCTGGGCCGTCACGCCTGCATTCTTCAGCGTCGAAAAAGTCGAGGCCGAGGATTCGATCGCCAGCGCCTGCAGCAGGCGCTCGACCGTGACGAAGCTGTCGCCGGCCTTCTTCGCCGCCTCTTCGGCGGTTGAAAGCACTTTGGCGAGCGGCTGGGCCAGATAGATATTGCCGTTGCCGCCTGATATTTTCGGCAGCTTGGCAAGGGCCGCGTCATTGGCCAGGCGGGCAGCCTTGGCATCGCCGCCGGCGCGCTCGATCAGCGACGCCGCCATGCCCTGATCGTCGTCGAGCAGGACTTTCAGCACATGTTCGGGCGTGAACTGCTGGTGACCCTGCGCCAGCGCATAGGTCTGCGCCGACTGGATGAAGCCGCGCACCCGCTCGGAATATTTCTCGATATTCATATTCTACCTCCATGGATCGCCCTGCCCTGACGAGGCACAGACCGATGATTGAGATCGACCCCCTGAAAAGGCAGGCCGCGCTTGGCCCGTAAGGGATTCGGGCGAAGCAGTTCGAGGAGAATATGGTAGGCTGTGCTACGAGTTTAAAGAGCCCGTAAAAAATGAAAATCCCCGACGCGAGGCCGGGGATTTTCAAGGCAATTCTGAAGATGGCATGACCTTCCGCTCTCCCCCGAAGGAGAGGCAAAATCCTCATTCCGATGCAGCGTCAGCCAGTACAGGCGCCTCGCCAGAGGCACCCTCGCCTTCAGCTGCTTCGCCTTCTGCGCCGCGGCGCGGGCGACGGGGACGGCTGCCGGTGGCGCGACGGCGGGGCTGGCGCTCGCGCGGCTGACCGCCCGAGCCTTCCTCGTCCATGGCGACTTCGGCCGGAATGCCTTCGATCTCCGGTTGCGGGCCGGTTCCGTCGATGACCTCGGCCTGGGGCACCGCCGGCGCGGGAGCGGGAGCCGGCTGGGACCGGGACTCGGGCTGCGGCCGCGACTGATGCTGCCTGTTCTGCGGCGGCTGGACGATGACGACATCATCACCGTCATTGTCGTTGTTATCGATGTCGTCGCCGTCGCGGTCCGCGGCGTCATTGTATTCGCCGCGATCGTCGCGCTGGAAACGTTCCTGCATCTGCGCCTGGGCGCTGGCAATGATCCGATTGTAGTGTTCGGCGTGCTGGAGATAATTCTCGGCAATCACGCGGTCGCCGGAGCTTTGAGCGTCGCGGGCGAGCTGCGCGTATTTTTCGGCGATATGTTGGGCAGTGCCGCGAATCTTCACATCGGGGCCGGAGCTGTCATAGGTTCGGGTCAGCGGATTGCCGCCCTTGCGGTTGAAATTGTTGTTATTGTTATTTCCGCCGCCGCCGCCGTTGTTATTATTGTTACCACGCCCTCGACCGCGCTTGTTCTGCTGTCCTGGCCTCATAGATCGTTCACCTGAATTCTCTGTTTGTGATGGATACATGGCACCAACCGCCATGACCGAAAAGCGGGTCAGGACCTTTGTGCCGCGAGCATACTGCGCCTTTGCGCCGACCTGCCGCTTGGTTCTCAAGTCAGATTGACTGATTCACGCATTGGGTCGTGTTCAACCGTTGAAACTCTCGTTTAAAAGAGCGGACCCCCGAGGCAAACCAAGTACCGAACGAATCTCGTTCATTCCTATCTGCCCAACACGTGACCGCAACCTATATCGCTTCCCTGGGAAATCCAAGCCTTTTCTTCGCAATAACAATAATGTCGTGTTCAATGCAGCAATTATCGCCTGTCACACGAGCGCGAACACGAGCACCCTGTCGTTCTGACCATAATCTTTTACGGATTTGAGGCACTTGAAGCCTTTCGCTTCGAAGATCGCCGTCACATCGTTTCGCTGATCGTAGCCGATTTCCAGTCCGAGAACCCCATCGGGCCTCATGAACCTTGCCGCATCCTTGGCTATGGCTTTATAGGCGTCAAGCCCATCCGGGCCGCCATCCAGAGCCGCAACCGGATCAAATTTCATCACTTCGGGAGCGAGATCGTGAATGACATTGGAAGCAATATAGGGCGGATTTGAGACAATCACGTGAAAGGAACCCTGGATGCTCTCGAACCATCTCGATTGTATGGCCTCAAAACGATCCTGTAATCCGTTTCTTTCTGCATTCGATCTTGCCGTCTGAAGTGCATCCGCCGATATGTCGCTGCCGATACCTGACGCCTCCGGACACTCGCTCAAAAGCGCAAGGCATATCGCCCCGGTCCCGGTTCCTATATCAAGAATATGGAGATCGTCTTGCGCCTTTGCAAGGTCCTTGAGATAGGCAAGCACCGTATCGACCAGGATTTCCGTATCCGGCCGCGGTTCCAGCGTTTCCTCCGAGAGCCGCAACGGAAGCCCATAGAATTCCCGCTCCCCGAGAATGCGATGCACCGGCTCGTGGCCGAGCCGCCGTTCCACCGCCTTGTAAATCGCCTCGGCCTGCTCGGAAGAAAGCCGCGCCGCCGATCGCGTCAACAGCTCGGTCGGCGACAGTTTCAGAAGACCTGCAACAAGCAGACGCGCGTCGGTCGCCGGATCGACGATACCTGCTTCGGTGAAGCGGCGGCGCGCTTCGGCAAGCGTGTCGGCGACCGTCGAGCTCATTGTTGCTCGCCGAGCTGCGCCAGCTGGCTTGCCTGGTAATCGGCCATCAACGCATCGACGACCTCCTCGATCTCGCCTTCCATCATCCGGTCGAGTTTATAGAGCGTCAGATTGATGCGATGGTCGGTCACCCGCCCCTGCGGGAAATTATAGGTTCGGATACGTTCAGAGCGGTCGCCGGAGCCGACCTGGCTCTTGCGGTCGGCCGAACGCTCGCTGTCGGCCCTCTGCCGCTCGGCATCATAGAGCCTGGAGCGCAGCACCTGCATCGCCTTGGCGCGGTTCTGGTGCTGTGATTTTTCCGAGCTGGTGACGACGATGCCGCTCGGCAAGTGGGTGATGCGCACCGCCGAGTCCGTCGTATTGACATGCTGGCCGCCCGCGCCCGAAGAGCGCATCGTGTCGATACGGATATCCTCCGGCCGGATCTCGATGTCGATCTCCTCGGCCTCCGGCAGCACGGCCACCGTTGCGGCCGACGTATGGATGCGCCCGCCCGCCTCGGTTTCCGGCACACGCTGCACGCGATGCACGCCGGATTCAAATTTCAGCTTGGCGAAGACGCCCCTGCCGGTGATCGTCGCGATGATTTCCTTGTAGCCGCCGGCTTCACCCTCGCTCGCCGACAGCACCTCCGCCTTCCAGCCCTTCTCCGCTGCAAACCGCTCATACATGCGAAACAGATCGCCGGCAAAAAGGGCGGCTTCCGACCCGCCCGTGCCGGCGCGGATTTCGAGAATCGCGCTCCTTTCGTCTGCCGCGTCCTTCGGCAGAAGCAGGATCTGCATCTCCTGCTCGAGCGCCTCGATTTGCCCCTTCACCTCGGGCAGTTCCAGCTCCGCAAGGCCGCGCATCTCGCGGTCGACCGACTTGTCTTCGAGCAGGGTTTCGAGATCGGCAAGCTCGGCAATCGCCTTCTCATAGGCGCGGATCTTCGTCACCACGGGCTGCAGCTCGGAATATTCGGACGCGAGCTTCACATAGACATCGGCGGCAGGACCTGCCGACATGCGCGCCTCGATCTCGCCGAAACGGCGTTCCAGCTCGCGCATCTTTTCAACGGGAAGCTTCGCCACCCTTCACTCCGATTCTTCTTAATCTCTGTCTAAAGGGGAATATTGTGGCTTTCGGCGAAGCGGGCAAGCACCTCGCGCATCGGCATCATGGCATGGACATCGTCCAGCACCTCGTCCATCGCCGTCTTCAGCGCCCCGACATCGAGCCCGAGCAACATTGCCTTCACCGGCCCGATCGAGGCCGGCGACATCGAGATCGAGCGGAAGCCGATGCCGAGCAGCGCCATCGCCGAGATCGGTTTGCTGGCAAGTTCGCCGCAGAGCGTCACCGGCGTCTTGTTCCGCTCCGCCCCGCGTACGATATCGCGCAGGATGCGCAAAAACGGTTTGCCGAGTGGATCGAAGCGGTCCGAGACCCGCGCGTTGCCGCGATCGACGGCCATCGCGAACTGGAAGAGGTCGTTCGAACCGACCGAGACGAAATCGACTGCCTCCATCAGCTCGTCGAGCTGCCACAGCAGTGCGGGCACCTCCAGCATTGCTCCGAATTGCAGCTTGCGCGGCAAGCCGTGGCCGAAGCGCGAGAGATGCTGCACTTCCTTCTGCAACAGCTCGCGCACCATCCTCAATTCGGAAACCTCGGTCACCATCGGCACCATCAGCTTCAGCTCGGTGCCCGCCGATGCCTTCAAGAGGGCGCGCAACTGGGTGCGCAACAATCCCGGCCGGTCGAGCGACAGCCGGATGGCGCGCCAGCCGAGTGCGGGATTTTCCTCCTCATGGCCGCGGAAATACGGCACGACCTTGTCGCCGCCGATATCGAGCGTGCGGAAGGTGACGGCGCGGCCCGCCGCCTGTTTGATCACATTGCGATAGAACTGCTCCTGCTCCTCCGCCTTCGGCATGGTGGAGGCAATCATGAACTGGAGTTCGGTGCGAAAGAGGCCGATGCCCTCGGCGCCCGATTCCGAAAGCTGCGGCAGGTCGACCAGCAACCCCGCATTCATCATCAGCGCGATCCGCTGCCCATCCCGGGTCACCGGCTCGACGGCGCGCAGCGCCCGGAACTGCTCCTGCCGCCTGGCGCGGAAGCGCACCTTTTCCTCGTAGGAACGCCGGTGATCGGCCATCGGCCGCAGATGCACGTGTCCCTCGTCGGCGTCGATGATCACGGCATCGCCGTTCTCGGCAAGCGCCACCACACCCGCTGCCTGGCCGATGACCGGAATGCCCATGGCGCGCGCGACGATCACCACATGGCTTGTCACTGCCCCTTCTTCCAGCACCAGCCCGCGTACGTTGGCGCGGGGATAATCGAGCAGCTCGGCCGCCCCCATGGCGCGCGCCAAGATGATTGCGTCGCTGGGGAAACCTTCGGCGGTCGTCCGCCCGGTATAACCCGTCAACTGCCTGAGCAGCCGGTTCGCCAGATCCTCGAAATCATGCATGCGTTCGCGCAGATAGGGGTCGGTCAACCGCATCATCCGCGCTTTGGTGTCGCTCTGCACCTTTTCGACCGCCGCTTCCGCCGTCAGGCCGTTGCGAATCGCCTCCTCGAGCTTGCGCACCCAGCCCTGGTCATGCGCGAACATGCGATAGGTTTCGAGCACCTCACGGTGTTCGCCTTCCATCGAGACGTCGCGACGCGACAGCATGTCGTCGATCGAGATCCGGAGCGAGCCCATGGCTTCGGCCAGCCGCCGGATTTCCTTCTCGGCATCTTCATTCAGCAGGTTGGTCACGACGATGCGCGGCTCGTGCAGCACGACGTAACCGAGGCCGATGCCGTCATTATAGGTGTCGCCGTCGATCGTCACCGATCGTGTCAGGTCGAGTTCGAGGCCTGGCTTGGTGATCTTCTTGAGCTCGCCGGTGGCGATCATCTCGGCAAGCACCATCGCCGTCGTTTCGAGCGCTTCCACCTCCTCGTCGCGATAGTTGCGGCTCGCCTTGTTCTGCACGACGAGAACGCCAAGCGAGCGGCCGGTCCTGAGGATCGGCACGCCGAGGAAGGAATGGTAGATTTCTTCGCCCGTTTCCGGCAGATAGCGGAACGCCGGATGCGACTGCGCGTCGGAGAGGTTCAGCGGCTGCGCCGAAGCGGCGATCGTACCGACGAGGCCCTGCCCCATCTTCAGCTGCGCCAGGTGCACGGCCTCTCGGTTGAGGCCTTCAGTCGCGTAGAGTTCGAGAACGCCGTCGGCGCGCAGCACATAGACGGAGCAAACCTCCGCCACCATGTTGCCGGCGATCTGGCGGACGATCCGGTCAAGACGATCCTGCGGCTCCAGCGGCTCTGCCATCAACTCGCGCAGCCGCCTGAGCAGCACGCGCGGACCGCCGGAAAGGTCTCTCATGGCGTCTCAAGCTCCCGAAACAACGCACTCAGTCGCGGCAGGCCTGCCTTCGTCTCCTCAACCTGAAGGGGCAGGCAGGCCGCTGGGAATCAATTCTTATCCAGACCGTAGCAGGAATGCAAAGTCCTGACAGCGAGTTCTGCATAAGGACCGTCGATCAGGATGGAAATCTTGATCTCGGAGGTGGTGATCGCCTTGATGTTGATGCCTTTTTCAGCAAGTGCACGAAACGCGGTCGCAGCGACGCCCGCATGGCTGCGCATGCCGATGCCGATGACCGACACTTTCACCAGCCCTGATTCGTTCTGCACGACATCGTAGCCGATCTTCTCCTTATGGTCGCCGAGCACCTTGATCGCTTTCTCCACGTCGCCGGACGGCACGGTGAAGGTCATGTCGGTCTTCGACCCGTCCTCGGAGATATTCTGGACGATCATGTCGACATTGATATGGGATTCGGCGAGCGGCCCGAAGATCGCCGCGGAAACGCCCGGCCGGTCGGCAAGACGGCGAAGCGAGATCTGAGCCTCATCCTTGGCATAGGCGATGCCGGTGACTACTTCCTGTTCCACGATTTCATCCTCGTCACAAATCAGCGTTCCGGGCGGGTTTAGCAGATCGCCCATGCCCGGAGCATCGGGATCTTCGAATGACGAGCGCACGAAGGTGCGCACCTTGTGCACCATGGCAAGCTCGACCGAGCGCACCTGCAACACCTTGGCGCCGAGCGAGGCCATTTCAAGCATTTCCTCGAAGGCGATCTTCTTCAGCCTGCGCGCCTTCGGCACGATGCGCGGGTCGGTCGTATAAACGCCGTCGACATCGGTATAGATATCGCAGCGATCCGCTTTGACAGCCGCCGCGATGGCGACGGCCGAAGTATCCGACCCGCCGCGCCCGAGCGTCGCGAGGCGGTTGTCAGGACCCAATCCCTGGAAGCCGGCGATGACGGCAACCTGCCCCTCGCCCATGCGTTTGACGATGTCGGAGCCGTCGATTTCCAGGATGCGCGCCGCGCCATGGGCGTTGTCGGTCTGGATCGGAATCTGCCATCCCTGCCAGGAACGCGCATTAATATCCATCGCCTGCAAGGCGATCGCCAGCAGCCCCGAGGTCACCTGCTCGCCGGAGGCGACCACCGCATCATATTCGCGCGCATCATAAAACGGAGAATTGGCGCCGATCACCTTCGGCATGCCCTGCACCCAGCTGACCAGCTCATTGGTTTTGCCGGACATGGCCGAGACCACCACCGCCACCTCGTGGCCGGCGTCGACTTCACGTTTCACATGGCGGGCAACGTTCTTGATGCGGTCCAGGTCAGCGACGGACGTGCCGCCGAATTTCATTACGATACGTGCCATATGCCTCTACCACGACTGGCGCCGGAAACGGAAACCCGGACCCGGCATCACGAAAGCTCTGGGGCGGACCGCTTGGCGAAAGAGCCGGATTCCCATTTTTTGGAACCGCTCTAAAAGCCCAGGCCCTGAAGGCCCCAAGTTGCGGCGTCTCTTAGCGAGTTTGGCGGGGGGAGGCAAGCGCGCGATAAAAGCAATCGCCGGGCGTCTGCGCCTTCGTCAGGTGGCCGATACCCACGCCCCTTGACTTATGCCCCCGATCATCCGACTTCACTTGTCACGAACGAAGGAGTGGACGATGACGGAAACCGCCAGAAGCACGATCGACCAGGGCGAAGTGGACCGCTTCTCGGCGATGGCGGCGGAATGGTGGAGCCCGACCGGCAAGTTCAGGCCGCTGCACAAGTTCAATCCCGTCCGTCTCGCCTATATAAGAGACAAGGCCTGCGAGAATTTCAGCCGTGAGCCGAAAAGCGCTCGCCCGCTCGAGGGCCTGCGCGTCCTCGATATCGGTTGCGGCGGCGGCCTCCTGTCCGAACCTGTCGCGCGCATGGGCGCCTCTGTCGTCGGTGCCGATCCCTCCGAAAAGAATATCGGCATAGCCTCGACCCATGCGAAATCCTCCGGCGTTTCAGTCGACTATCGCGCTGTCACCGCCGAGGCGCTTGCCGAGGCCGGCGAAACCTTCGATATCGTCTTGAACATGGAAGTGGTCGAACATGTCGCCGACGTCGAATTCTTCATGGCGACCTGCGCGAAAATGGTCCGCCCCGGCGGCCTGATCTTCGTCGCCACCATCAACCGCACAATGAAGGCGGCAGCCCTTGCCATCTTCGCTGCCGAAAACATCCTGCGCTGGCTGCCGCGCGGTACCCATCAATATGAAAAGCTGGTGCGTCCGGAAGAGTTGGAAAAGCCGCTGGCGGCAAGTGGCCTCGAGATTACCGACCGTACAGGGGTCTTCTTCAATCCGCTGTCGAACCAGTGGAACCTGTCCAAGGATATGGACGTGAACTATATGCTGCTGGCCAAGCGGCCTGCATAGCTTTCAACGGCAATAAGCCGACTACACTTTCAGCATTTGAATGCAGGCAAGCAGATCCTTTTGGGTTTCCGCGTTGCAAGCGGCAAGTTCCTTGACTCGATCGCGATCGATTGTCGTCTTCGCTCCGTCTGGCCGATGAAGCCCCAGGCCGGGCGGCGGCTTCGAAATTCAAGGGCTCGCGCAGAACGAAGCCTTCAACCGTTTCGCTTCGGCAGGTGCAACGTGCAGGCCGAAATTGTAGAAGGCCAGACGCGCGGAAGGCATTTCAGTTCACATCCTCGGGCAGAACAGGGATGGCGGCGATCTCGATGCCCTCTTCCACGAGCGCCTGCGCCTCATTGAGCGTCGCCTGACCGATGATGCCGCGGGCGTCCGCCTCGCCATAATGGATCTTGCGGGCCTCCTCGGGAAACTTCGCGCCGACATCCTCGGAATTGGCCTTGACGGCCGCAACGGCCTCTTTCAGTTTTTGCAGGGCCTCCTGGCGCATGACATCCATCGCCAGCGTCTGCCTCTCGTCCTTTTTCCGCGCCGTCGACACCGAAGGCGCCATCAGCAGCTTGGACACGGCGGCGGAATGGCAGACCGGGCAGGTCAGGAAACCAGTCGCAACCTGGCGGTCGAAATCGGCGCTTTCAGAAAACCAGCCTTCGAATTCATGGGCATTGTCACAGGTGAGGGAATAACGGATCAAGCGGCAACGCCTCCTGCGACTTCCCCCGCAATCCTCTCGACCGAAAATTCCCGGCCATTCCTCAGGTTCGGGATCTTGTCATGCGCGGCCTTGACCGCGCCGGGATCGATCTCGGCGACGATGACCGCCTCGCCGGTGGCGCCGGCCGACGCCAGCACCGTGCCCCAGGGGTCGATGATCATCGAATGGCCGAAGGTCTCGCGTCCGTCCTCGTGCCGGCCAGCCTGCGCGGCGGCAATGAGGAAGACACCGTTCTCGATGGCGCGGGCCCTGAGCAGGATCTCCCAATGCGCCTCGCCGGTCTGCTTGGTGAACGCGGCCGGAACCGTCATCACCTCGGCGCCGGCAACCGCTTGGGCGCGGAAGAGCGCGGGAAAACGCACGTCGTAGCAGATCGCAAAGCCCATTTCGGCAAAGGGCAGTGAGAGGACGCGGGCCTCCGAGCCGGCGGTGTAGGCCGCACTTTCACGCCAGCTTTCGCCATTGTCGAGATCGACGTCGAACATATGGATCTTGTCGTAGCGATTGAGGATTCGGCCATCGGGACCGAACAGAAAGCCGCGATTGGCGATCTTGCCGTCCGCAAGGGCAATCGCCGTCGAGCCGACATGCATGTAAATGCCGAGTTCGGCGGCGAGATCGGAGCCGGTCTTGACGATGATGTCGTGCGTCTCGTCGGCGAGCACGGCGCGCGCCGCCGCGCGGTCGCGCTGCAGCATGCCGGTCATCTCGGGCGTCTGCACATAGGTCGCGCCCTCGGCGGCGGCTTCACGCACAAGCCGCGCCATGGCGGCGGCATTCTTCACCGGATCGACCCCGGAACACATCTGGATGGCGGCGGCCTTGAAGCTCATCGGTTCGTCCTCAGGCCGCCAGCATCGGATCGAGCTTGCCGGCCCGATCGAGTGCAAAGAGATCGTCGCAACCGCCGACATGATCGACGCCGATGAAGATCTGCGGAAAGGTGGTGCGCCCGTTCGACTTGCCGATCATCTCCTGGCGAAGATCCGGCGAGTAGGTGGCGTCGTGCTCGACATATTCGACGCCCTTTTCTTCGAGCAGGGACTTGGCGCGGCTGCAATAGCCGCAAAACTGCCGTGTATAGATGGTGACGGGTACCATGATCTCTCCAGACCGATGCCGAGTATTTCTGTCATATAGGCTCGGACAGAGCCCTTGCAAAGGTCAAAACCGTTATCTCGGCCGCCCCCGCCTTGCGCAATGTCCGGCTTGCTGCAGCGACCGTCGCCCCTGTTGTATAGACGTCGTCGACAAGAACGATGCGCTTGCCGAAAATGTCGTTTTCGCAACCCTTGGCAATCGCGAAAGCGCCCCTGACATTATCTTCGCGCGCCTTCGCGCCGAGGCCGACCTGCTGGCTCGTGCGCTTGACGCGGATAAGCGTGGCTGCAAGCAGCGGCTTGCCCGAAAGCCTTGCCATATGGCGGGCAAGCTCGGCTGCCTGGTTGAACTTGCGCGCCAGCATGCGGGTACGGTGCAGCGGCACCGGGATCAGCGCATCGCAGCTTTCGACCGTCCCGTCGGAGGCGCGCAGCATCCAGGCGGCCATCATCGGCGCCAGATCGGTGCGATCGCGATATTTCAGCCCATGAACGAGATCGCGGGCCGCATGGTCGTGGGTCGCAGCCGACCGCAGCCGGTCGAAAGGCGGCGGGTGGGCGATCGCCTCGGCGCTGAGGATGCCGGCACCGAGATCGTGCGAGAAGGGAATGCCGAGCACTTCGCAATAGGGCCGTTCGATGAAGCGGATGCCGGACCAGCACTTTGCGCAGAGCCCGCGATGGCCGCCTGTGGAAATACCGCAGACCGAACAGGCTGGCGGATAAAAGAAATCGGCAAGCGCCGAAAACGGCCGCAAGAGATGCGTCCGCAAGACCTTTGACGGACTTTCGAAATCGATCGGCCCCATGCCAACGAGGCTAGCGCATAATCTCGAAAAGGAAAATCGTCTTGCCGCTTAAACCGTGCGGGACTAAGGACATCGCCATGGAAACGATTTTCGACAAGGCCCTGATCGCCGCGCATCGCCATCGCGCGCTTGTCAACAACGACCCGAAAGCCGCCTTCCTGCTCAACATCGCCGCTGAAGAAATGGCCGAGCGGCTTGCGGTCGTCGAGCGGACCTTCGAGACCGCCGTCGAACTGCATGGCGCAACGGGGGCTGCCGCCCATGCCGCGCTGGCGACGGGCAAGATCGGCACGATGATCCGGGTCGAGAGCGAGAGGGCCTATGCAATCCCGGGAGAAACCCTGATTGAGGCGCCGCTCGAGGACGTGCCGCTCGAACCGCAATCGGCCAATCTCATCCTTGCGCCGCTCAGCCTGCATCTGACCAACGATACGCCTGGCGTCTTCATCCAGATCCGTCGCGCCCTGAAGCCGGACGGCCTGTTCCTGGCTGCGATCCCCGGCGCCGGCACGCTGCAGGAATTGCGCGACGTGCTGCTGGCCGCCGAGGTCGAGATGACAGGTGGAGCAAGCCCGCGCGTCATCCCCTTCGCCGATGTGCGCGATGTCGGCAGCCTGATGCAGCGCGGCGGCTTCGCGCTGCCGGTGATCGATGCAGAGAACTACACGGTACGATATGATTCGCTCTTTCCGCTGATGCGGGATCTGAGAGCGATGGGCATGAGCAATCCGCTTGCGGCCCGCGGCCGGATGCCGCTGACGCGCGCCTTCTTCCTGCGCGCGGCCGAAATCTACGCCGAGCGTTATTCCGATCCCGACGGACGCATCCGCGCGACCTTTTCGATCATCTATGTCTCGGGATGGGCGCCGCACGAGAGCCAGCAAAAGCCGCTCCAGCCGGGCTCGGCCAAGGCGCGCCTTGCCGATGCGCTGAAGGTGGAAGAGCACAAGCTCAGGCAGTAAACGCCCACAGCTTCTTCAATTCGCAGGCAGATTGTTGTTGATCACGTTGAAGACGTTCTGCAGGGCATTGGTAAAAAAGCCCAGACCCGAGATGAGCGCGGTGCAAATGATCGCGGCGATGAGACCATATTCGATCGCCGTCGCCCCTCTGTTATCCGCAAAAAATGCTTTCAAAAGACGCATTACCCCAACCTTTAGCGCGAAGACGACAAACGACCATTCCACGACCATCGGGCGATGGCCGGCACTTTCAGCAACCGGCGCCGACGCCGTAGCCCTGGACGACGCAGACCGAGCCGGGCGTATCCTGGAGGACGCTGCGGCGGATCGTATAACGCTTGCCGCTTTCGTTCTTCGGGATCGATCCTGTCGTCATCGTGTCGAATTCAACCGGCGCGCTGGCAAAGACGCTCTTCTTCGAGGAATCCGCAAGCATCGGCGTCAAGATGAGCGTCAGCGCCACCACTGCCGTGCCGAACAAAAGGGCGATATTGAGCGCACCCGTCCTGCGCGAGGCAGACGAAACCCGTTCCTTTTCCCGGACAGCTTTCCAGAAATCATCGTCCATGACGTCAAGCCTTTTAATACACGCACGCCAGATGCTTGATTGAGGCCGATCTTTGGCAGAAGGTGTTAAACGATCCATTAATATCCACAGCCGAAAACGGCGTGGCACAATAATAATCAGCTAACGCTAATGCATGTCGCCTGGAAGTGTGCAGCGGTTCCAGGATAACGACATGCATTAGAATAAAAATTTAAAGCGCGTCGCACCAATCAAGTTCAACCGGATGCGCTTTAAAGTAAATCCTGCAGCATCGGGATGAGCGGCTCGTCGGCCGGCGGCATCGGGTAATCGCGAAGCGCCTGCGGGCGCACCCATTTCAGCGCCTGGCCCTCCCGGCCCTGAGGAATGCCCTCATAGCGCCGGCAGATATAAAGCGGCATCAACAGGTGGAAAGTCTCGTAGGAGTGGCTGGCAAAAGTGAGCGGCGCCAGACAGGCGATCTTGGTGTTGATCCCGAGTTCTTCCTCAAGCTCGCGCACCAGCGTTTCCTCCGGCGTCTCGCCGGGCTCCACCTTGCCGCCGGGAAACTCCCACAACCCCGCTAGCGACTTTCCCTCGGGACGCTGTGCCAACAGGATACGCCCGTCGGCATCGATCAGCGCGCAGGCGGCGACCAGCAAAATCTTCCGGCCGGCATTGCTCATCGCGGCTCCCGCTGCCAATAACAATAATGATAGGCATCGCGAAAGCCGAGGCGTTCATAGAGGGCGATGGCCGGACGGTTGGACAGCTTCACCTGCAGCCAGGCCGATCGGGCGCTGCGCATGCGCGCCCAGCGCAGCGCCGAGGTCAGGATCTCGGTGCCGAGTCCCTCGCGCCGCCGCGTCTCGGAGACCGAAAGCGACATGATGCCGGCAAGGTCGTTGTCCTGTACGCAGAGCACGGTCGCCAGCGGGCCGTCCGCCGCATTCTCGATCATGAACAGGCCCGATGGCGGCTTGATCGCCGAAATGATTTCGGCGAGCGCCGGCTTCAAGCTCAGTGGTGCCCGCTCGACGGCAAGGTTGGCGTCGACGAAACGGCCGACATCATGGGTCGGCAGGTGATCGAGCGTATCCGGCAACGCGGCCTCGGCAAGGTCGCAGGTCATCACCACAGTCTCGTCGAACCGCGTCCAGCTCTGCGCGCTGAGAAGCTCGATCAGGACAGGCGAAGCAAGCGGCGTCTGGCGGATGACGGCGGCGCGGCCATAGGCCTCGAACTTCCGGCTCGCCTTTTCCAGGCGGATTTCGACGTCGCGATGATCCGAAGGATCGAGCGGCACGATCGAATTCAGCCGGTTGGACGGATGGCCGGCCGTCAGCCGCACCTGCCAGCTGCCGTCATATTGCACCGACGCCGCCGGCCAGGCACGGAAGCCGACGGCCTCCAGCCTGCGCACCAGCGGCAGATTCTGTGAAGAAATGGATGCCTGCGTCAATGAACGATCAGCTCCGATAGTCGCCATTGATCGCAACATATTCCTTGGTGAGGTCGCAGGTCCAGACGGTTGCGGTGCCGGCGCCGAGGCCGATATCGACTTTCACGGGGATATCCTGCGCCTTCATGACGGCAGAGGCGGCCACCTCGGAATAATCCGGGTCACGCTCGCCATTGACGGCGACCCTGATGTCGCCGAACCAGATGGCAAGCCGGTCTCGGTCGGCCATCTCGCCGGATTTGCCGACGGCCATGACGATCCGGCCCCAATTCGCGTCTTCGCCGGCGGCTGCCGTCTTGACCAGCGGCGAATTGGCGATCGACAGTCCGATGCGCTTGGCGGCGGCATCGCTTTCGGCGCCCGTCACGGTGATTTCGAGCATCTTGGTTGCACCCTCGCCGTCGCGCACCACCTGCAGCGACAGATCCTTCAACACGTCGTTGAGGGCGGCGCGGAAGGCGGCAAGGCGCGGATCATCGGCGCGTTCGATGCGGGCCTGGCCGTCCTCGGCCGCGGCCCCCGTCGCAAACAGCATCAGCGTATCGGAGGTGGAAGTATCGCTGTCGACGGTCATGGAATTGAAGGTCGGACCGACGCCGTCAGACAGAAGCACCTGCAGGGCGTCGGGCGCGATGTCGGCATCGGTGACGACGAAGGAAAGCATCGTCGCCATGTCGGGCGCAATCATGCCGGCACCCTTGGCAATGCCGTTGATCGTGACAGTGACGCCGCCGATCTCGGCGCTGCGGGTCGAAACCTTCGGATAGGTGTCGGTCGTCATGATCGCCTTGGCGGCCTCGAACCAGAAATCGCCGGTCGCTTCGATCTGCATCCGGTCGAGGACGCCTGCGAATTTGGTGGCGTCGAGCGGCTCGCCGATGACGCCGGTCGAGGCCAGATAGACTTCGTTTTCGGCGCAGCCGACGGCAGCGGCAGCAGACTTCGCCGTCAATGCAGTCGCCTGGCGGCCCTTTAGGCCGGTGAAAGCATTGGCATTTCCGGAGTTGACGACGACGGCGCGGGCGCTGCCATGAGGGAGATTGGCCCGGCAGAAATCGACTGGCGCCGACGGGCACTTCGAACGAGTGAAGACGCCGGCAACCGCCGCCGGTCTATCGAAGACCATCATCAGCACGTCGGTGCGGTTCTTGTACTTGATGCCGGCGGAAGCCGTCGCCATGCGCACACCGCGCAGCGGCGGCATCGAGACGAAGGATTTCGGAGCGAGCGGAGAGACGGAACCGGACATGATGAGACCTGCCAATGAGCATTTCCGGGCGAAAAATGGAACCGGCTCGCCATCGGGAAATGCGACAACAACAACGATAGTGAAGGGCCCGGAAGAACCGGGCCCAGATGCAAATATTACGGCTTCGGTGCCGGTGCGGCAGGCTCGCTGCCCGGCTCCGGCTGCTTGTTGGCCTGGTCGTAACCCTTGCGCAGCGTCTCGTCCGTGATCTCGATCTTGGTCGAGGCCTTCGCCTTGTTCAGAAGCTCGAGATACTTGTCACGCATGACGAGCTGACGAACCTGATCCTGCACCTGCTCGAAGGGGGGCGGCGGGGCGTCGCGCTTATCCTCGACCTTGATGACGTGATAGCCGAAATCGGTCTTGACGGGCGTCTTGGAATAGGTGCCCTTCTCAAGCGCGAAGGCTGCGTCCTCGAATTCCTTGACCATGCGGCCGCGCGAGAAATAGCCGAGATCGCCGCCTTCCGACTTGTTCGGATCGGTGGATTTTTCCTTGGCGAGCTCGGCGAAATCCTTGCCGGCATCGAGCTGCTTGATGATGTCCTTGGCTTCGTCCTCGGTCTTGACGAGAATATGACGGGCGTGGACTTCTTCCTGCTTCGGCAGGGCGGCGACTTCCTTGTCGTAGCGGGCCTTGACTTCTTCAGGCGTCACGACGTCGACGACATGCTTCTTGAAATAGGCGTTGTGCAGTTCGCGATCGGCGAGATACTGCATGCGCTTCTTGAATTCGTCGGTCTGATCGAGCTTCTCGGCCGCAGCGTCGGCGGCAAGCAGCTTCACGTCGATGGCTGCGGAAAGGGCTGCGACCTTCTTCTGGTCATCGGGAAGCTGGGCCAGTTGCGGATCGAGATTGGCGACCGCGAGGTCGAGTTCCGACTGGTGAATCTCCAGATTGCCGACCTTGGCGATGACGGCGTCATCGGCAT
Source organism: Rhizobium sp. BT04 (assembly GCF_030053135.1). Classification (NCBI taxonomy): domain Bacteria; kingdom Pseudomonadati; phylum Pseudomonadota; class Alphaproteobacteria; order Hyphomicrobiales; family Rhizobiaceae; genus Rhizobium; species Rhizobium sp. BT04. The sequence goes on from NZ_CP125652.1 coordinate 2,514,985, forward strand.
AGGCCGGAGCTTGGAGCGCAACAAAAGTTGCAAACGCCAGAACGGCAAGTTTGTTGGTGGTCAACATGAAATACCCTTCACAGTTACATCGCCGGTTTCAGCATCGCCTGAATCCAGCCCAAAATAGCCATCAACACCGGATTGTGGCCTTTCTGTATCCGCCAAATCCGTTGACATCATTCGACCCCCCTCTTATCTGTCACGCAACCTCGCGTCCAGAACAGTTTCCGGGCGTTTTAAGGCGCGCGCCTGATTTTCGGCTGGGCCGCGAACAAGAAACGTCGGGGATGAATATTGAGAAAGGACCAGTCATATGGTCAGCTTTGGCGGTATAGCCCGCAAGTTATTTGGGTCTTCCAATGACCGCCGTGTGCGGTCCTACCAGCCGAACGTCATCGCCATCAACTCTATCGAAGAGAAGACCAAGGCCCTGACGGACGAGCAGCTCGCGGCAAAGACCGTGGAGTTTCGCGCCCTGCTCGCCGAGGGCAAGACGCTCGACGACATTCTGATCCCGGCTTTTGCCGTCGTGCGCGAAGCTTCGCGCCGCGTTCTCGGCCTGCGACCTTTTGACGTACAGCTGGTCGGCGGCATGATCCTGCATTCGAATGCGATCGCCGAGATGAAGACCGGCGAAGGCAAGACCCTCGTCGCCACCCTGCCGGTCTATCTGAACGCGCTTTCCGGCAAGGGCGTGCACGTCGTCACCGTCAACGATTACCTCGCCCAGCGCGATGCCGCGACCATGGGCCGCGTCTACGGCTTCCTCGGCATGACCACCGGCGTCATCGTCCACGGCCTCTCCGACGAAGAGCGTCACGCGGCCTATGCCTGCGACATCACTTACGCCACCAACAACGAACTCGGCTTCGATTATCTGCGCGATAACATGAAGTACGAGAAGAACCAGATGGTCCAGCGCGGCCACAACTTCGCGATCGTCGACGAAGTGGACTCGATCCTCGTCGACGAGGCGCGCACGCCGCTGATCATCTCCGGCCCGCTCGACGACCGCTCCGAACTCTATAATACGATCGACGCCTTCATTCCGATGCTCGTCCCCAGCGATTACGAGATCGATGAGAAGCAGCGCTCGGCCAACTTCTCCGAAGAGGGCACCGAGAAGCTGGAAAACCTGCTCCGCCAGGCCGGCCTCTTGAAAGGCAATGCACTCTACGACATCGAGAACGTCGCGATCGTCCACCACGTCAACAACGCACTGAAGGCCCATAAGCTCTTTCAGCGCGATAAGGACTATATCGTCCGCAACGACGAAGTCGTCATCATCGACGAGTTCACCGGCCGCATGATGCCGGGCCGCCGCTATTCGGAAGGTCAACACCAGGCACTCGAAGCCAAGGAAAAGGTGCGGATCCAGCCGGAAAACCAGACGCTGGCCTCGATCACCTTCCAGAACTACTTCCGCATGTACGCCAAGCTCGCCGGCATGACCGGTACGGCGCAGACGGAAGCGGAAGAATTTGGCAACATCTATAATCTTGATGTCATCGAGGTTCCGACCAATCTGCCGATCAAGCGCCTCGACGAGGACGACGAGGTTTACCGGACCTTTGACGAGAAGTTCAAGGCGATCATCGAGGAGATCCTCGACGCCCACAAGCGCGGCCAGCCGGTGCTCGTCGGCACGACCTCGATCGAGAAATCGGAACTGCTCGCCGAGCGCCTGCGCAAGCAGGGCTTCGACGACTTCAAGGTGCTGAACGCCCGCTACCACGAGCAGGAAGCCTATATCGTCGCCCAGGCCGGCGTGCCCGGTGCCATCACCATCGCCACCAATATGGCCGGCCGCGGTACCGACATCCAGCTTGGCGGCAACCTCGACATGCGTATCGAGCGCGAACTCGGCGAAGTCGAAGCCGGCCCGGAGCGTGACGCCCGAATCCAGGCGATCGTCGAGGAGATCAAGGAACTCAAGCAGAAGGCGCTCGCCGCCGGCGGTCTCTATGTCATCGCCACCGAACGCCATGAAAGCCGCCGTATCGACAACCAGCTGCGCGGCCGCTCCGGCCGTCAGGGCGACCCCGGCCGCTCGAAATTCTATCTCTCGCTTCAGGACGACCTGATGCGCATCTTCGGCTCCGACCGCATGGACAGCATGCTGACCAAGCTCGGCCTCAAGGAGGGCGAGGCGATCGTTCATCCCTGGATCAACAAGGCCCTGGAGCGCGCCCAGAAGAAGGTCGAAGCCCGCAACTTCGATATCCGCAAGAACCTCCTGAAGTATGACGACGTTCTCAACGATCAGCGCAAGGTGATCTTCGAGCAGCGTCTCGAACTGATGGAATCGACCAATATTTCCGAGACCGTTTCCGACATGCGCCGTGAGGTGATCGAGGACATGGTCGAAAAGCATATCCCCGAGCGCGCCTACGCCGAACAATGGGATGCAGCCGGCCTGAAGACCGGTGCTTTGAATATCCTCAATCTCGACCTGCCGGTCGAGGACTGGGTGAAGGAAGAAGGCATCGGCGAAGACGATATCCGCGAGCGCCTGACGGAAGCGGCCAACGCCGCCTTTACCGAAAAGGCCGAGCGTTTCGGCGACGATATCATGCATTATGTCGAACGATCGATCGTCATGCAGACGCTCGATCATCTCTGGCGCGAGCACATCGTCAATCTCGACCATCTGCGCTCCGTCATCGGCTTCCGCGGTTATGCCCAGCGCGATCCGCTGCAGGAATACAAATCGGAAGCCTTCGAGCTGTTCACGGCGCTGCTCAACAATCTGCGCGAGGCCGTGACGGCCCAGCTGATGCGCGTCGAACTGGTGCAGCAGGCCCCTGCCGAGCCGGAACCGCCGCTGATGCAGGCCCATCACCTGGACCCGACGACCGGCGAGGACGATTTCGCCCCGGCGATCTACCAGGCGTCGGAAGTCATCGTTTCTCCTGAGAACCGCAACCCCGATGACCCGGCCACCTGGGGCAAAGTCGGCCGCAACGAGACCTGCCCCTGCGGCTCCGGCAAGAAATACAAGCATTGCCACGGCGCCTTCGAGCAGGTCTGAGGCAAGCCGCAAGGATCCAGAAAATGCCGCCTTCGGGCGGCATTTTCTTTTCTGCGGCAACGCCTGACAATCGCAATTTCGACGTCGGGCAACAGGCCCGATCCGGAACCGTTTCTTAACCCTGTTCTGTCAAGACTTCGGCTGCGATTTGCCTGACCTTTAGAGTTTTGCGTGTTCATCATGGCGGTCATAGAAACAGCGGAGAAGATGCTGCCCGCGGGTCTGCGCCCGATCGGCAGCCGTACGCTGCGCATGCTTGCGGCCGTGCTCACCGAACGCGGAGAGAAGGCCGCCGCCCAGCGCATGGCGCTGACGGCCTTTTCGATCCGCATCCTCAGTGCAGCCCTTGCCTTCGTCTCCCAGATCGTGCTTGCCCGGCTGATGGGCGAATATGAATACGGCATATTCGTTTTCGTCTGGGTCCTGGTCGTCGTCTTCGGCGATCTCTCCTGCCTTGGTTTCCACACGGCAATCGTTCGCTTCCTGCCGCAATACCGGGCAGCCGGCGCCTTCGAGGAAATCCGCGGCCTGACCGGCACGGCGCGCATCTTTGCGCTGCTTTCCGGCACGGCGATGCTCGTCGCCGGCATGCTCGGACTGCATTTCTTCGGCCATATGATCCAGGTCTATTATCTCATCCCGATCTTCCTCGGCCTGCTCGCCATGCCGATGATCGCGCTCGGCGACATTCTGGAAGGCACGTCGCGGGCGAACCATTGGCCGGTGATGGCGCTGAGCCCGGTCTATATCGTCCGCCCGATCCTCATCATCGCCTTCATGCTGATCGCCATTGCCATCGGCGCCGAGCATACGGCCGTCACCGCGATGCAGGCAGCGCTCGCCGCGACCTTCGTCACCGCACTTGGCCAGTATGCCGCAACGCTCTATCGCCTTCGACGGCATTATGACGAAGGCCCGCGCAAGGTCGAATTCCTCGCCTGGTTCAGCGTCGCCTTTCCGATTTTTCTGATCGAGGGCGTGAGCTTCCTGCTCACCAATTCCGATGTCGTCGTCGTCGGCATCTTCCTGGAGCCGCACGACGTCGCCATCTACTTCGCCGCCGCCAAGACGATGGCGCTAGTGCATTTCATCAATTTCTCGGTCAAGGCAGCCTCCGGCCCGCGCTTTTCCTCGATCATCGCCGAAGGCGACCATGCACAGCTGGCGGTCGCCGCCGTCGACGCCGCCCGCTGGACCTTCTGGCCGGCGCTCGGGGTCGGCCTTGCCGTGCTCGGCGCCGGACATCTGCTGCTGTCGCTGTTCGGCGGCGCCTTCACATCAGGTTATGTGGTGATGGCGATCCTGCTCGCCGGCATCCTCGCTAAGGCGTTGGTCGGCCCGGCCGAAACGTTGCTGATGATGGCCGGCAAGCAGAACCTCTGCGTTGCACTCTATGTCGGCGCATTGGCCGCCAATGTCGGCCTCAACCTTGCTTTGATCCCGCATTACGGCATCGAAGGCACCGCGATTGCCACGGCCTCGGCCATGGCGGTCGAGGCGATCCTGCTGCATCTCGCCGTGCGCCGCGCGCTCGGCATCGTCCTTTTCGCCTTCGCCAGCCCCTCCGCCGCAACGCCAGAAATGAGAGTTCGATAGATGGTGCGTATTCCCCCCGTTACCGAAAGCACCGACAGCATCGCCAACCGCATGGTGCATGATCTCGCCGCGCTGAATTTCGAAGCGCCGCGGGCCGAAGCGCGCGCCGAGATCGGCCGGCCGGGGCGCGAGCTCTGCCTCTATCCCGGCAAGCTCGGCTATGAGCTTCAGGAAGAGCTCGATTTTCTCTCCAACCGGGCGATGGAGCCGAACGTCTTCTTCTCCGGCCGCTTCCTTGCACCCGCCATGCCGCGGCTCGAAGACCGGCAGGTGAACTTCGCCCTGATCCGCGACCACAATGGCGGCGGCCGCAGCCGCATGCGCTTCCTGATGCCGTTTTCGATCGACAAGCCGGGCTTTGCCGTCGGCCCGTCGATCATCCGCGGCTGGTCGAACAGTTTCGGTCCGCTCGGCACGCCGCTCGTCGACAGCGAGGATGCCGCCGAAACCCTCGACAATCTCTTCGAGGGGCTGATCGCGCGCGATCTCAATCTGCCCGGCATACTGGTTCTGCCGGATCTCAGGCTGAACGGCATCTTCGTGCGCATGCTCAAGGCCGTGGCGCTCAGCCGCAATCTCCCCGTCACCGTCACCAATCCCTATCTGCGCCCGATGCTGCAGAGCGACGAAGAGGCGCCGGCCTATCTCAGCAAAACCGTCTCCTCCTCGCATATGCGCGAGATGCGCCGCCAATGGCGCCTGCTGGAGGAACAGGGAACGGCGGTCTATGCCGTCGCCCGCCAGCCGCGCGAAATCCATATCCGCTTCGAGGAATTCCTGGCAATGGAAGCCGGCGGCTGGAAGGGCAAGCGGCGAAGCGCTCTCGTCACCGATCGCTACCACACGGCCTTCGCCCGCGAGGCGGTATCGAATCTTGCCGCCGTCGATGCCGTGCGTGTTCACACGATCGATCTCAACGGCAAGGCGATCGCCGCCATCGTCGTGCTGATGATGGGAGGCGAAGCCTATACCTGGAAGACCGCCTATGACGAAAACTATGCCCGTTATTCGCCGGGCAAGCTGTTGATGAGCGAACTGACCGAATGGCATCTCGACGACGCCAATATCGTCCGCTCCGATTCCTGTGCCGTCTCTGACCACCCGATCATGAGCCGCTTCTGGCAGGAGCGTGAAGAGATGGGAACGCTGGTGATCGGCCTGACGCAGAACAGCGACCGCGACATGCGCCAGGTCACAGCCCAACTGCACATGTACCGCAGCACCCGCAACATGGCGAAGATGCTGCGCGAAAAGATCATGTCGCTGGCCGGCCGGGGCTAGAGCCCTTCCTGGTCAGCTTGAAGCATTCTGCCGGAGCAGGTTTTCGTCAGGGCAGAGGCGATTGGCGAAGGGCATACCTCTTGGTACGCTCGAGCCGATCGCCTCTGATCCTGGCGCAAAGATGCCCGGCCCTTCGGGTTGGCTGAAACGGGCCGCCTGCTCGACCGGCCGGCTTGGCCGTCGAGCTTACTACGACGCGCCGGCCGGTCGACCATCCGACTCCGTTTGAGCCGGCAGAATGCTTCAAGCTGACCAGGAAGGGCTCTAACCTTCGGCCGCCGCCCTCTCGCGCAGCAGCCGGCGGATCACCTTGCCGGTGGTGGTCAGCGGCAGGGCATCGATGAATTCCACCTCGCGTGGATATTCGTGCATCGAAAGCCGCGTCTTCACCCATTCCCTGATATCGGCGGCCAGCGCCTCGCTTGGCGGATGGCCCGGTGACAGCACGATATAGGCCTTGACGATCTCGGTGCGCACGGCATCGGGTTTGCCGACGGCGGCCGCAAGCTGCACGGCGGGATGGCCGATCAGGCAGTCTTCGATCTCGGCCGGGCCGATGCGGTATCCCGACGAGGTGATGACGTCGTCGTCGCGGCCTTCGAAGGTGACGTAGCCCTCGGCGTCCTGCCGGCCGATATCGCCGGTGAGCAGCCAGCCTTTGGCGAATTTTTTCTCGGTCGCCGCCGCATCGTCCCAATAGCCGAGGAACATCACGGGGTCGGGACTGGCGATGGCGATCTGGCCCGGTTCGCCCACGGGCAATTCGTCGCCCGCCTCGCTGACGATCGCGACGCGATGCCCGGGCACCGCCCGTCCGATGGCGCCCGCCTTGGTGACGCCATAGGCACCACTTGAAGCGAGCACGAAATTGCACTCCGTCTGGCCGTAGAACTCGTTGACGGTGATGCCGAGCGTGCGCCGCGCCCATTCATAGGTCTCGCGGCCGAGCGCCTCTCCGGCCGAACCGATGGTGCGCAGCACCAGATCGTATTTGGACAGCGGATCGGCAACGGATCGCATCAGCCGCAACGCCGTCGGCGGAATGAAGGCATTCCGCACCTTCATCTCCGCCATGATGCGATAGGCCATGTCGGCATCGAATTTCTGCGCCGGCGACGAAACGACGGGAACGCCGAGCAGCAGGCTCGGCAGCAGTGCGTTGAGCAGCCCGCCCGCCCAGGCCCAATCGGACGGCGTCCAGACCTTGTCGCCGGCTCGCGGAAACCCCTCATGGGCAAACTGCATGCCGGGAATATGGCCGGGCAGGACGCGGTGGCCATGCAACGCACCCTTCGGCGGCCCGGTCGTTCCCGAAGTGAAGATCATCAGCGCCGGATCGTCCGGGCCGGTCCTGGCGGCGTCGAAGACGGGGGAATGGCCACTCACCAGATCACCAAAGGCAGCCGCATCGGCACTGGCCCCGTCGATGCTGACCACGTGCTTCAGCATCGGCAGGCGACCGCGGATCTGCCGGATGCGCTCGAGGCCGAAGCCATTGGTGATAGCGGCCGCCACGCCTGCCGCCTTCAGCCGGTATTCCAGCGCCTCGACGCCGAAGAGCAGCGCCAGCGGCAGCGCAATCGCGCCGGTCTTGTAGATCGCTACATGCGCGATCACCGTCTCGAAGGATTGCGGCAAGAGCAGCGCGACGCGATCGCCGCGTTTGATACCAAGCGAAACGAGCGCATTGGCGAAGGCCGAGGACTGGTCGGCGAGCGCGCGATAAGTCATTGCGCGGTGACGGCCATCCGGGCTGAAATGTTCGAGGCAGACGCGCTCCGGCGCCCGGGCCGCCCAGTCGTCGCTGACGGCGCGGCCGATATTGAAAACTTCGGGAACCCGCCACGAGAAATCGCGATAGAGATCGTCGTAGCGATCATGGGGCGGCAGTATCATAGGCGAAATCCGGTGAATGTTGCACCAGCTAACACCTTGTGCTGCAAATGCGCAAGCGGCCGGTCCGGGCGGCGATCACAAGCGCGGCTTCACAGCCCATCACGCATTGTTGTGCGCATGGCAGAACGGATTCTTCGCCAAGCGCCCTGCGACTTTGCCGGTTTCCGCACTAGATCTTGGGAAACCGCCTGGGGGCATCGGAATTGGGTCCGCCAATTCATCACGGAGTCGTTTCATGGAATACGCGAAATTTGGAAAGACCGGTCTGGAAGTGTCGAAAATCTGCCTCGGCTGCATGACCTTCGGCGATCCCGGCCGCGGCAATCATGCCTGGAGCCTCAGGGAAGAGGAAAGCCGAGCGATGATCAGGCAAGCGATCGACCTCGGCATCAATTTCCTCGACACCGCCAATACCTATTCCAACGGTTCTTCAGAAGAGATCGTCGGCCGCGCCATAAAAGATTTCGCCAAGCGCGAGGACATCGTGCTGGCAACCAAAGTGTTCAACCGCATGCGGCCGGGTCCCAACGGCGCCGGCCTGTCGCGCAAGGCGATCTTCGACGAGATCGAAAACAGTCTGCGCCGCCTCGGCACCGACTATGTCGACCTCTACCAGATTCACCGTTTCGACTATACGACCCCGATCGAGGAAACGCTGGAGGCGCTGCACGACGTCGTCAAATCGGGCAAAGCGCGTTATATCGGCGCCTCCTCCATGTATGCCTGGCAGTTCGCCAAGGCGCTTTACGTCTCCAGGCTGAACGGCTGGACCGAATTCGTCAGCATGCAGGATCACCTCAACCTGCTCTACCGCGAGGAAGAGCGGGAAATGCTGCCGCTCTGCGAGGATCAGAAGATCGCCGTCATCCCCTGGAGCCCGCTTGCCCGCGGCCGCCTGACCCGCGACTGGGACGAGACGACCGCACGCAGCGAAACCGACGAATTCGGCAAGACGCTCTATACCCAGTCCATCGATGCCGACCGCAGAATAGTCGAGGCCGTCGCCGAGATCGCCAAGGCCCGCGGCATCTCCCGCGCCCAGGTGGCAACCGCCTGGATCCTGCAGAAGAGTGCGGTGACCGCCCCAATCATCGGCGCGTCCAAGCCGAACCACCTGACCGACGCTGTTGCCTCGCTCTCGGTGAAGCTTGCCGCCGAGGAAATCGCGGCCCTGGAAGCACCCTACATCCCGCACGCGATCGCCGGCTTCAAGTAGTCGCTGGTCGGCTGCCGGGGTCGAGCTGCCGGCGCATCGTCACCAGGAACTGCTCGGCAAGCGCCCGGTCCTCGACCGCGCGGGCGAGAATGACGGCGCCCATCATCGAGGAGAGCGTCGTCGCGGCATTGGCGCGGCGTTCTTCTTCGGTCTCGCCGGGAACGATATCGGCGAGCGTGTCGACCAGCACGGATAGCCCGTCGCTGAAGACTGCGCGGACAGCGCCGCGGCTGCGGCTCACCTCCTGGATCAATGTTGCGAAGACGCAGCTGCCGCCCGGATCGTCGACCGTACGCCAGTGGATATAATGGTCGAGAAGTGCAGCCAGCGGCCGGTCCGGCGCTTCGGCGATATGCTCCTTCCAGCGCGTTTCCACCCTGTCGATCAGCTTGCGGCTGACCTCCAGCGCCAGATCGTCCTTCGAATCGAAATGACCGTAGAAGCCGCCATGGGTCAGGCCCGCCGCCTTCATGATGTCGGCGACGCCGACGCCATCGAAACCGTTTTCGCGGAAAAGCACGCCGGCAACGCTCAGGATCTTTTCGCGGTTTTCGGCAAATTTTTCGCGGCTGACCCGCATTGTCGTCTCCAGAAATAGTCGCTTGACAAAATATATGACGTCCATCATCAATACGCAAGAAATATGATGGCCATCATGTAAATCGGCCTGTATCTTCCGAAGCTGAATTCGAACGGAATCTTGCCCATGGTTTCCACAGCCCTCGCCTCCACCCTCGCCCGGCGCAACATCCATTACGGCTGGGTCGTCGTTGCCGCCACCTTCCTCACCATGCTGGTCACCGCCGGCGCCATGGGCGCACCCGGCGTGCTCATCAAGCCGCTGCAGGACGAGTTCGGCTGGGAGACCTCGCAGATTTCCTCGGCGCTGGCGATCCGTCTGATCCTGTTCGGCTTCATGGGACCGTTCGCCGCGGCCTTCATGAATTATTTCGGCGTGCGCAAGGTCATCGTCTTCGCGCTGGCGCTGATCGGCACCGGCTTCATCGGCTCGCTGTTCATGACGACGCTGTGGCAATTGCTGCTGCTCTGGGGCATCGTCGTCGGCTTCGGCACCGGCCTGACGGCCATGGTGCTCGCCGCGACGGTCTCCTCACGCTGGTTTACCAAGCACCGAGGCCTGGTCGTCGGCATGCTTTCGGCAAGCTCGGCCACCGGCCAGCTCGTCTTTTTGCCGCTGATGGCGGAGTTGACGGAACGTTATGGCTGGCGCTCGACGGTGTTTTTCGTCTGCGCCATGATCATGGTCGCGGCCCTTGCCGTGCTGGCTTTCATGCGCGACCGCCCGGCCGACCTCAACCTGCCGGCTCTCGGCGAAACGCAGGTCACGCCGCCGCCGGCAAGCACCTCGCTCGGCGTCGCGTTGATGACGCCGATCACCGTGCTTAAGGAAATCTCGAAGACCTCGACCTTCTGGATCCTCTTTGCCACCTTCTTCATTTGCGGGCTCAGCACCAACGGTCTCATCCAGACCCATTTCGTCACCCTGTGCGGCGATTTCGGCATCGTTCCGGTGGCGGCCGCCAGCGTGCTGGCGGTCATGGGCATCTTCGATTTCTTCGGCACCATCGGCTCCGGCTGGCTGTCCGACCGCTTCGACAATCGCTGGCTGCTGTTCTGGTATTACGGTCTGCGCGGCCTGTCGCTACTCTACCTGCCCTTCAGCGATTTCAGCTTCTACGGCCTTTCCATCTTCGCCGTCTTCTACGGCCTCGACTGGATCGCCACCGTGCCGCCGACCGTCAAGATCGCCGCCGATCGCTTCGGCCGCGAAAAGGTCGGCCTCGTCTTCGGCTGGGTCTTTGCCGGCCATCAGCTGGGAGCCGCCACCGCCGCCTATGGCGCCGGCCTCTCGCGCACCGAGCTGTCGAGCTACCTGCCCGCCTTCTTCGTCGCCGGCGCCTTCTGCCTGTTGGCCTCGATCCTGGCAATCACGCTGAAGAAGTCCGGCCTGAGCAATCCCGCGCCCGCCGCCGCCCACTGACACAAACAGGATCCGGCCTCGAAACGAGGCCGGGTTCTCCACCGGATCAGTCCGATAACTTCGCCCAACCGTCTTGCGCGCGCGGGCGCTCGCATGTTAGACAGCCGCCCGGTCCGTATCCGTTGCCCCATTGGCGGAATTGGTAGACGCGCTCGACTCAAAATCGAGTTTCGAAAGAAGTGCTGGTTCGACCCCGGCATGGGGCACCAGCCTTCGCTCTGCGAGCTTTGGCGCGGCAGGCCGAAGAGCAGCTAAGCGAAAGCGGACTGGTCCGGTAATGCTCCAGTTAGCTGCACATTATCTTCGCGTGCAGGTGAAACTACTTATTCTTCAGCAGCCACATCTTGCCGGCCATGGTGATGCCGTAGACGTCTTTTGAAACGTCGTCATCCAGGTGCCGCCGCTCAAGGAAACCCGGCTCCTTCAACTCGCCCAGCGTCTTGGCAGTAACTGATTTAATTTTCTGCGGCCGCTCTTTCCAACGGTCGGTTTTTGCGTAAGTCACTGTCGCGTTCTGGTGCGTCCATTTATTGGCCGGCTGGGGATAGAGGTCTCCATCCCTGGCGAGTTTGAGGGCGGCAATCTGGGACGGTGTAAGCTCAATCATAGTGATAATCCTGTGCGGGAGGTGTTTGCGCCGGGAGCGCGCATATACCAAAGGCGTGCTCATAACACCGACGGACCACTTCCACCACCCATTCAGATCGTCCTGCCGCGAAAGGCGAAAACCCGGCTTGTGGAACCGGGCTTCGTCCTTGTCGCATATTCCAGTTAATTGCAGCGTCTCACCGTCTTGGTGACCTCGCCTTCGTCGGTCTGGCGGGTGACGCTCCTGGTTTCGCAGCCGTTATCGCGATAGCGGCGGTGCTCACGTTCGCGCACCGCACCGAAAGTGACGCCACGCTCGCTGATGGTGATGCCGGGCCTTACTCGCTCATGACGATAACCGTCATCATAGGAACGCTCCCTGACATAGACGCTGTCGGCGAGAACAGGCGCTGCAAACGAGCAGGCGGCAAGGGCCGCCACAGTACAGTTGAGGATGATCTTCCGCATGTCGTTTCTCCTTTCTTGATGAAGGGGCAACGAGGTAGGACGCAACTGGTTCCGATATCGGTGACCGTCCGATCGTGCCACGGACAACGATAGACGATGCCTGCGGCTGGCCGCCCAGGACTGAGAACGAAGGCATCGCAACTCAAATCACCTGTTTAATTTTGCCTGCGCTTCGTCCAAAGTGGCCGCCGCTACACAAGAGAGGGCGGACGTGCATCAGGAAGTAGGACTCATTGCGACGGTTGCCGTCAGTTTTGTTTTCGCCGCGATCCTGGGCTACGGCGCCGATCGGCTCCGGCTGCCGCCGCTCGTCGGCTACCTGATGGCCGGCATCCTGATGGGGCCGTTCACCCCGGGCTTCGTCGCCGACACCGCCCTTGCCGGCCAGCTCGCCGAAATGGGCGTCATCCTTCTGATGTTCGGCGTCGGCCTGCATTTTTCCGCCTCCGACCTGCTCGCCGTGCGCGGCATCGCCGTGCCGGGCGCGATCGGGCGGATCATTCTCGCCACCCTGCTCGGCGTCGGCCTTTGCCGACTCTGGGGCTGGAGCCTCGGCGCCGGCATCGTCTTGGGCCTCAGCCTGTCCGTGGCGAGCACCGTCGTTCTCTTGAAGGCGCTGGAGGAGCGCAATCTCGTCAACGCGCCAAGCGGGCGCGTCGCCGTCGGCTGGCTGATTGTCGAGGATCTGGTGATGGTGCTGGCGCTGGTGCTGCTGCCGGCGCTCGCGGAGCTTCTGGGTGGCAACGCCGCCGATACGACCAACCACGGCCTCGGCGACCTGCCGCTGGTGCTGACGATCGGCCTCACACTCTTGAAGGTGGCGGCCTTCGCCGCTATGGCGATCTTCCTCGGCCCTCGCATCGTGCCCTGGCTGCTGACGATGATCGCCCGCACCGGTTCGCGTGAGCTGTTCACGCTGACGGTCCTGGCGATCGCGCTCGGCATCGCCTTCGGCTCGGCGGCAATCTTCGGCGTTTCCTTTGCGCTCGGCGCATTTTTTGCCGGCGTCGTCATGAGCGAATCCCAGCTCAGCCACAGGGCGGCCGCCGATTCGCTGCCGCTGCAGAATGCCTTCTCCGTGCTGTTCTTCGTCTCCGTCGGCATGCTCTTCGACCCCTCGATCTTGGTGCGCCAGCCGCTGGCCGTGATCGGCGCGCTGGCGCTCGTCATCCTCGGCAAGGGCATCATCACCTTCCTGATCGTCATCCTGCTCAGATATCCGATCGGCCTGGGGCTGACATTGGCCGGCGGCCTTGCCCAGATCGGCGAATTCTCCTTCATCCTCGCCGGCCTCGGCGTGTCGCTCGGGCTTCTGCCGCATGAGGGCCAGGATCTGATCCTGGCCGCCGCAATCCTGTCGATCACGCTCAACCCGATCGTGATCCTGGCGACCGACGGACTGAAGAAATATGCCCATTCGACATGGCCCTCCCTTTGGGAAAACTACGGCCGAAAGAGGCAGAAGGCGCTCGGCAAGGAACTGGAAAAGATCAGGGCGCTCGGCGAGGAGCGCGAACGCCAGCATCAGCTGAAGATGCAGCAGCTGATCGAGACTTTCCCATTGTTCTCCGAGGTCGACGAGGACGCGCAGGAGGAGCTGCTGCTGCTCTTCAAGGCAAAGTCCGCTCCACCCGGCGAACGTGTCATCCGCCGCGGCGACCGTGGCGACGGCATGTATTTCATCTCTTCAGGGGCGGTGGAAGTCCGGCTTGCCAGCGGCGCGATTCGCCTGGAACCGGGCGCCTTCTTTGGCGAAATGGCGCTTCTCACCGGCGGACGGCGCACCGCCGACGTCATCGCCGTCGACTTCTGCCAGTTCGAGGTGCTAGAGCGACGCGACTTCAACATGTTCATGGCGCGTCATCCCAATCTGCGCGCCGCCGTCAGCGAGATGGCCCAGAAGCGCACGGAGATGAACGTCCTGCGGCAGCAGTGGGAAAAGTCGATGGACCTGTCGTGAAACGCAAACCGCGGTGCGATGAAATCCCCAGCTGCAAACACGCTGTCTATGAACGTCTCAGCGCGCCGGCCAATAACCGTCGGAGCGGAAATCCTCGGGGATCGGGTCGAGCCGCGACAAGGCTTCCGCTGCGAAATCGATCTGCAGCGACAGGTGTTTGAGAGCCGCCAGCATCGGCATGCCGGTCGCAAACTCGCGGATGCGCGACAGGTGATAGCCGCTTTCGCTGAGCCGCCGCGCCGCCTCCCGGCGTACATCCTCCCGGCTCGGCCTGCCGCGCTCTTCGGCCTGGACATTCATTTCCACGGCCCGCCCAAGGCCGCCTTCGATCACTTTGAACATTCTTTTGCCACCCTGCACGTCGACCTAGAAACAGCTTGCCGCAGAATGGCCGATTCGCAATCCCGTGAAATCTAGGGAGAGCCGGCGACGCCCCGCATCACGAAAATTTTTGGATGGCGGTGGCACGAAGGACACGGGCGAGCATTTACAGCGCCGCGCACGACCCCTAAAGCTTTTTGCACTGCAACAGGAAGGAAACGGAATGCTCCGCAGACTTTACGACTGGACCATGTCTTTGGCCTCGCGCAAATCGGCCGAAGTCTGGCTCGCCGTCATCGCCTTCGTCGAAAGCTCCGTCTTTCTCGTCCCCGCCGATGTGCTCTTCCTGCCGATGGCGCTGGCCAAGCCGGAACGCACCTATCGTTATGCCCTGATTGCCACCGTCGCCTCCGTGCTCGGCGGCATCGCCGGCTGGGCGCTCGGCTATTACGCCTATGAGACGGTGGCGCGGCCGGTTCTCGAATTCTATGGCAAGCTCGAAGCCTTCGAGCAGATGAAGGCCTATGTCACCTACGAGACGATCCTGCTGCTGCTCGTCACCTCAGGTCTCGCACATCTGCCGCCGATCAAAATCGTGACGATCCTGTCCGGCGTCATCCACGTCAATCTGGGTCTTTTCATTGTTTCGGCGATCGTTGCGCGCGGCGCGCGTTTCCTCTTCCTTGCTTGGCTGCTGCGCCGCTACGGAGAGCCGATCCGGGATTTCATCGAGAAACGCCTCGGCCAGATCGTCGGCATCGGTGCCGGTGCCGTGATCGTGCTATACGTCGGCTACCGCTCTTTCGCTCATTAGGCCCAACTTGCGGAGTTCCGCCATGACTGCCACTTCTTCTCCGCTCGCCCGCCCCGGCTTTACCTATTCCCTGTTGCTCTTGATCGGCATGGCGGCCGTTGTCGGCACGGCGCTCGGGTTCCAATATATCGGCGGCTATATTCCCTGTGCGCTCTGCCTGCTGCAGCGCCAACCTTATTATTACGCCATCCCGATCGCCATTCTCGCTGCCATCTCCGAGCTCGTCGGCCTGCCGAATTGGATCACCCGCGCGCTCATCCTCGCGGCCGGCATCCTGATGCTGGTCACGGCTGGCATGGGCGTCTACCACGCCGGCGTCGAATGGCATTTCTGGCCGGGGCCGGCCACCTGCTCGACCACGGCAAGCAGCATGACGACCAATGCCGGCGATCTGCTCGGCGAACTCAATACGATCAAAGGCCCATCCTGCACCGATGCGGCGCTCAGGGTCCTCGGCCTGTCTTTTGCGGGCTGGAACGTGATTGCGGGGATCCTGCTCGCAGCCTTTGCCTTTGTCGGCGTTCGCAAGGCTGCGTAAGCAATTCGATCAAGGCTGCAGTTCGGTATCCCAGTAGAGATAATCGAGCCAGCTATCATGCAGATAGTTCGGCGGGAACAGCCGGCCGTTATTGTGCAGATCCTGCACCGTCGGCTGATAGGGCTTCTGCGACGGGAACATGCCTGCCTGCTTGGGAAGCTTGCTGCCCTTGCGCAGATTGCAGGGCGAACAGGCTGCCACGACATTCTCCCAGGTCGTCTCGCCGCCATGGGCGCGCGGGATGACATGGTCGAAGGTCAGGTCGTCATGGGCGCCACAATACTGGCATTCGAACCGGTCACGCAGGAAGACGTTGAACCGGGTGAAAGCAGGATTGCGGGATGGCTGAACGTAAGTCTTCAGGCACACGACACTCGGAAGCCGCATCGAGAAACTCGGTGAGGACACCGAATGCTCATATTCTGCGATGATGTTCACACGGTCGAGAAATACCGCCTTGATCGCGTCCTGCCAGGACCACAGCGACAAGGGGTAATAACTCAGCGGCCGGTAGTCAGCGTTCAGAACGAGCGCTGGCAGGGCCTGGGGGGAGACTGCAATCGTCAAGGGACTCTCCTGATCGATTCGGCATCTGCACCTGTATATTAGGCCGGTTGTTACAGGATTGTGAAGTCCAATAAATTCAGAGGATAAAGGCAATTTGAAGAGTGTTGCCGATCAGCCGGTCGGCACCAGGTCGCGGCGCGTTTTCGCGGCGTAATAGGCCCAGAAAAGCCGGGCCGCCACGGAGCGCCACGGCGACCAGGCTTCCGAAAGCGCGGCAAGCGCCTTCGCCTGCGGCCGCGCCGCGAGACCGAATGCCGCACCGACGGCATTCTGCAGCGCCACATCGCCGGCCGGAAAGACGTCGGCATGGCCGCCGCAGAACATCAGATAGACCTCCGCCGTCCACGGACCGACGCCCTTGAGCGCCGTGAGTTCACCAAGCGCTTCATCAGGCGGCTTCAGGCAGAGCCCGGAAAGATCGAGGCGGCCGGAGGCAACGGCTTCAGCGATCCGCGACAGCGTCTCGGCCTTGGCGCGCGACAACCCGAATTCCCGCCATGCCTGGGAATGAAGCAGCGTGTAGCCTTCGGCGGTCAGCAACCCGTCCGCCGGCAGCATCCGCCGCCAGATCGCCTCGGCGCTAGCGCGCGATACCATCTGCGAGACGATGATATGGGCAAGGCCGGCAAAACCGGGTTCGCGCAGCCGCAACGGAAGCGGCCCGATATCCGCTGCGATCGGCGCAAGACGCGGATCGAGGCCAAGCAGCGCTTCCAGCCCCCGCCTGACGTCGTCGTCGTTGCGGATGATCTGCACATTTCCTCCCAGTGGTTCGAAACTGAAATCCGTGGCAGAAGAAAGCATGATCACGAGTGAGCGTCAAAAACCTGTATTTCGTTTTGCGCCGAGCCCGAACGGACAGTTGCATCTCGGCCATGCCCTCTCGGCCCTCTTGAACCGCGACATGGCGGAGGCCTGGCATGGCCGCCTGCTGCTGCGGATCGAGGACATCGACCAGGCGCGCTGCACGCCCGAGTTCGAGGCCGGCATCCTCAGGGATCTCGACTGGCTGGGGATTGGTTGGGAAAGTCCGGTGCGGCGCCAGTCGGAACATTTCGCCGAATATCAGGCGGCGCTGCATGCGCTGATCGAGCGCGGCCTGGTCTATCCGGCCTTCCTGACGCGCGGCGAGGTGAAGGCACGCGTCGCCGCCTATGAGGCGGCCGGTGAATCCTGGCCGCGCGATCCCGACGGCACGCCGCATTATCCCGCCAACGATCGCGAGCGCCCGGAAGACGAATGGCGGGAAATGCTGGCCTCGGGCATGAAACATGCCTGGCGGCTCGATATGCGCAAGGCGCTCGCGCTGACCGGCGAGCTGCTGTTCTGGACGGAAACCGGCGACGGCAGATCAGGCGAGATCGCCGCCGAGCCTGAAGCCTGGGGCGATGTCATCCTGTCGCGCTCGGACGCCCCGTCGAGCTATCATCTGTCGGTGGTCGTCGACGATGCGCTGCAGGGTGTCAGCCATGTGGTTCGCGGCTTCGACCTCTTCCCGGCGACATCGGTGCACCGGCTGCTGCAGGTGCTGCTCGACCTGCCGCAGCCGCTCTATCACCATCATCGCCTCGTCCTGGATGCGCAGGGCCGCAAGCTTTCGAAAAGCGAAGGCGACAGTGGGCTTGCCGAATTGCGTGCCCGCGGCCTGTCAGGGGCCGATATTCGCTGCCTTGTCGGGCTCTGACGGCCTTTCGACACGCTCTCTGCCGACGATCGAAAGCGTATGCGAGAACATCCGGAAGACGCGGAATTTGATCAGCGCCGCATTGATCTCCGCCCCGATGATGAAGATGACGCCGACCATATAAAGGAAGATCAGCACGATCATGACGGAGGCGAGGCCGGCATAGGTTGCCGTATAATTGGCGAAGGTCGCGAGATAATAGGCAAAGATCAGCGCGCCGGCGAGCCAGAGAAGCAGCGTCAGCAGCACCCCGGGGATGACGTCGAAGACCCGCCGCTTGCCGGCCGGCAGCCAGAGATGCATGACCAGCAGTCCGACGGTCAGAACCACCAGCGTGCCATAGATGCGCCAGCTGAAGACGATGTCGAGCGTATCGGCAAACAGCGGGAACCATTTCCTCGAATAATCGAGCGCCAGCGGCAGGGCGACCAGCAGAATGCTGATCGCCGTGAAGATGATGACCGCGATCAACACGTAGCCCAGGCTGGCGAGACGGGTGAAATACCAGGCCCGCGTTTCCTGCACCCGATAGGCGCGATTGAGCGAAATGCGCAGCGCCTCGACACCGTTCGAAGCGAAATAGGCGGCCGCCAGCACCGAGATCGTCAGCAACCCGCCGCGCGGAATGGTCAGCACCTGCAGCACCTGGTCGGCGAGCGGCTTGGCGATCGCCTCGGGCCAGGTATCGAAGATCAGATGGATGGCGGTCGAGGAGAACTGATCGGCGCCGAGAAAGCTTGCAAGCGCCGTGCCGAAGATCAGGAAGGGGAAAACCGCAAGCAGGCTCGACAGCGCCACGTGGCTCGCCATGGCAAAGCCGTCATCCTCGATCATGTGACAGATCGCGTCATAGACCACGTCGTAGATCGTGCGCAGCACCTTCGGCATTCCGTCTCCGGCTTTCCAGATTGTATCCTCTGGCCGAATATGGGAAACGAGTCCCATTTTGTACAGGAATCATTCCATGGCGGGAGAGCGCACCATCGTCGTGACCGGATGTTCGTCCGGTATCGGCGCTCATTGCGCGCGGGCGCTGAAAGCCGATGGCTGGCGCGTCTTCGCGACGGTGCGCAAGCCGGACGATTTGGCGGCCTTGGAGGCAGACGGCATCGAAGCCTTCCTGATGGACTATGCCAGGCCCGAGACGATTTCCGACTTGGTCGGCGCGGTTCTCGAACGCAGCGGCGGCCGCATCGACGCGCTCTTCAACAATGGCGCCTACGGCCAGCCGGGCGCCGTCGAGGATCTTTCGACATCATCGCTGCGCGCCCAGTTCGAGGCGAATTTCTTCGGCTGGCACGAACTGACGCGGCAAATCATTCCGGCGATGCGCAGACATGGAGAGGGACGGATCGTGCAATGCTCGTCGATCCTCGGCGTCGTGCCCTATCGCTACCGCGGCGCCTATACCGCTTCCAAATTTGCGCTCGAAGGCCTCAGCATCACGTTGCGCATGGAGCTGCAGGGCAGCGGCATCCATGTGAGCCTGATCGAACCGGGGCCGATCGCCACGCGTTTCACCGCCAACGCGCTCGCAAAGATCAAGGAGCATATCGACGTCCGGAATTCGCCGCACGCGGCCGACTATATCAGACAACTGGCAAGGCTTGACGGATCGGGGCCGGTCAACCGCCACAAGCTTGGCCCGGAAGCGGTCTATTCCGTATTGAAGCGCGCATTGAACTCGAAAAATCCGAGGCCACATTATCCTGTAACGACTCCGGCTAAACAGGGCATGTTCCTGAAGCGGCTGCTTCCGGCAGACCTCTTCTACCGCCTGATGCGCTGGACGGACTGAGAAAGCTGAATGCCATGTCCACCGTCACCTATATCCTTGCGATCATCGTCATGGGCGCCGTCGCCCTCGTCCTGATCCGCGGCCTCTTCAACATGATGAAGGGCGGCGACGCCAACCGTTCCAACAAGCTGATGCAGCTTCGTGTCCTGCTGCAGGCAATCGCCGTCGTCCTGATTATGATCACGCTCTGGATCACCGGCGGCGGCCGGCCGAGCTGAGGTGACTAATGCAGCGGGGATTTCGATGATGGGTGCAGACAGGAATGACCGCGGAGAGGTGAGTGCCGGCTTGAGGAAGCACCCCGACGCGGTGTGCGTCAGTATGCCGGGGAGAGTTTGGCGAGAAGGCCAACCCCGCTCTCCGTCATCCTCGGGCTTGACCCGAGGATCCATCCCCGATGCCGCTGGTGGATGCGGTGTGGATGCTCGGGTCAAGCCCATTGCTGTCCGGTTGGCGCTGGTAGCTGCCCCTCACCCTAACCCTCTCCCCGTAAAAAACGGGGAGAGGGGACTTGCCCTGCGAGAGCGAGGTGGGAACGGCGAGGCCGCGGCATGTCCCTTCGCCCCGCAAGCGGGAGTCCGAAGGACGGGTCGAGACACGTGGCTCGACCCCGGTCGGTGCCGGCAGGCGGATGAGGGGCTGCTGTCGACAATCTCACACGGCGCAAACGCCCTCCCCTCGACAGGCGGTGCGGCATGGTGAAACTCAACAAGATCTACACCAAAACCGGCGACGACGGCACGACCGGGCTGGTTTCCGGCCCGCGCCGGCCAAAAGACGATTTGCGCGTCGAAGCCTACGGGACGATCGACGAGGCCAATTCCGCGATCGGTCTGGCGCGGCTGCACACATCAGCCCTGCCCGAACTTGACGCCATGCTGATGTCGATCCAGAACGACCTCTTCGATCTCGGCGCCGATCTCGCCACGCCGGACACCGGTGAGACGCCGGCCTACGAACCGCTGCGGATCGTCGAGACTCAGGTCGATCGCGTCGAGCGCGATATCGATCAGCTGAACGCCGGTCTCGAGCCGCTGAAATCCTTCATCCTGCCGGGCGGCAGCCCCGCCGCCGCACATCTGCATCTTGCCCGCACGATTGCGCGGCGCGCCGAACGTTTGATGGTGGCGCTTGCCCGCACCGACGGCGAAATCGTCAGCGAGCCGGCAAGGAAATACGTCAACCGGCTCTCGGATTTCCTCTTCGTCGCGGCACGTCATGCAAATGACCGGGGCCAAGCGGATGTGCTTTGGGTTCCCGGAAAAAACAGATAGGCTTGCCGCGACGACGATCGCCGGGGGGCCTTAATGTTCATACCACTTCACGACGCCAACACGCTGAAACATATCAAGGTCCAGTGGGTGACGCTCTCGCTGATCGCACTGAATGTCGCAATCTGGCTCTTGACCAGCCTGGAGAGCGAGCAGGCAGCCCAGGCGACGACCGTCGGGCTCGGCTACATCCCGGCGATCGTCTTTGGCGACGCGGTGCTGGCGCAGGGGCTCGAAATCGTCCCGGAACCGCTGACTTACTTCACCTATGCCTTCGTCCACGCCGGCTTCTGGCATCTCGCCGGCAACATGATCTTCCTCTGGGTCTTCGGCGACAATGTCGAGGATGCGATGGGACATCTGCGCTTCCTGATGTTCTACCTCCTCTGCGCAGCCGCCGGCGCGCTCTGCCACGGCCTGCTAAGCATGACGTCGCAAGCGCCGCTGGTCGGCGCATCGGGGGCAGTCTCCGGCGTGGTTGCTGCCTATGTCATGCTGCATCCGCGCGTCAGGGTCTGGGTGCTGGTCTTCTTCCGTATACCGCTGCCGCTGCCGGCCTTCGTGCCGCTGCTTTTATGGATCGGCCAACAGTTCTTCATGCTGGCGATCACACCCGACGGCGATGTTTCCTGGGGCGCGCATGTCGGCGGCATCCTTGCCGGGGCTTTTCTGATCCTGGTGTTGCGCCGGCCCGGCGTGCCGCTCTTCGACCGGGAGATCGTCACGCCCCGCGCGGTGAGAAACGGCCCCGGCGCCGGTCCGGCCATTGCGGCCGGCACGAACGGGCGGACGACACAGCGCCTTCCCTGGGGTCGGCGCTGATCTGGCGATATTGATGTGAACGTAAACGTCATATATTGCCTAGGCAAATTGCCTATCGGCGTCATGGAAGCGTTGAATTTGGAGGAAAAACGCGTATCCATGTCGCCATTCGACCATCGGAGCAGCGCCTGAGCGCGCATTTTCTTAGAAAAGTCTCTGAAGCCAGTTTTCCCTGAAGGAAGGACCCCATGAAGATTCTCGTCCCAGTCAAACGGGTTGTCGACTACAACGTGAAGATCCGGGTGAAGCCGGATGGCACGGGTGTCGAGCTTGCCAATGTGAAGATGTCGATGAACCCGTTCGACGAGATCTCGGTGGAAGAGGCGCTGCGGCTGAAGGAAGCCGGCAAGGCCGAAGAGGTGGTGGTGGTGTCGATCGGCCCGGCCAAGGCCGAGGAGACGCTGCGCACCGCCCTTGCCATGGGCGCCGACCGGGCGATCCTGGTCGAGACCGATGATGCGGTCGAGCCGCTTGCCGTTGCCAAGATCCTCAAGGCTGTCGCCGAGGCCGAGCAGCCGGGCCTGATCATCGTCGGCAAGCAGGCGATCGACGACGATTCGAACCAGACCGGCCAGATGCTGGCCGCACTGCTGGGTTCAGCCCAGGCAACCTTCGCCTCGAAGATCGACATCGGTGACGGCAAGGCGCAGGTGACCCGCGAGGTCGATGGCGGCCTGCAGACGATCGAGATCAAGCTGCCGGCGGTGATCACCTCCGACCTCAGGCTGAACGAACCGCGTTATGCCTCGCTGCCGAACATCATGAAGGCGAAGAAGAAGCCGCTCGACAAGAAGGCGCCTGCCGATTTCGGCGTCGACACCACACCGCGGCTGAAGGTGTTGAAGACCGAGGAGCCGTCCGGCCGCAAGGCCGGCGTCAAGGTCAAGTCGGTCGCCGAGTTGGTCGACAAGCTCAAAAACGAAGCCGGCGTGCTGTAATCAGCTGAGAACAGGAGCAAAATATCATGACCATTCTTCTTCTCGCCGATCACGACAATCAAAGCCTTTCCGACCAGACCGCCAAGGCGCTGACGGCGGCAAGCCAGATCGGCTCCGACGTGCACATTCTCGTCGCCGGCAAGGCTGCCAAGCCTGCTGCCGAACAGGCGGCCAAACTTTCGGGCGTCGCCAAGGTGCTGCTGGTCGAAAGCGACACACTCGCCAACAATCTGGCCGAGCCGCTGGCCGAGCTGATCGTCTCGCTGGCAGGCAGCTACGACACGATCCTGTCGGCCGCCACCTCGGTCGGCAAGAACGTGCTGCCGCGCGTCGCTGCCCTGCTCGACGTCGCCCAGGTCTCGGAGATCATCGAGGTGATCTCCGCCGATACCTTCAAGCGGCCGATCTATGCCGGCAATGCCATCCAGACGGTGCAGGCCAGCGATGCCAAGAAGGTGATTACCGTGCGCACCGCCTCCTTCGCCTCTGCACCGGAAGGTGGCTCGGCCACCGTCGAGGCGATCGCGGCGGTTTCCGATCCGGGACTGTCGACCTTCGTCAAGGACGCCCTGTCGGCCTCCGACCGTCCGGAACTGACGTCTGCGAAGATCATCCTCTCCGGCGGCCGCGCGCTGGGTTCTGCGGAAAAATTCCGGGAAGTCATCCTGCCGCTTGCCGACAAGCTCGGAGCTGCCGTCGGTGCCAGCCGTGCCGCCGTCGATGCCGGTTATGCGCCGAACGACTGGCAGGTCGGCCAGACCGGCAAGGTGGTGGCGCCGCAGCTCTATATCGCCGCCGGCATATCCGGCGCTATCCAGCATCTGGCCGGCATGAAGGATTCGAAAGTGATCGTCGCCATCAACAAGGACGAGGAGGCGCCGATCTTCCAGGTCGCCGACTACGGCCTCGTCGCCGATCTCTTCGAAGCCCTGCCGGAATTGCAAAAGGCGCTCTAAGCGCGCCAAATGCTTTTCTTTCGCACTTGCGAATGACTGGAAAATTATCTTTTATCGGTCTACTACTGCTGCCGGGCGATCATTCGTCCGGCAGTATTGCTAGAAAATGCGGCAGCGCGGGGGCGAATGCCGTGTGGGGGTTTGGAGATGAATGCGGTGTTGAAGAATATTGGGATTATCGGTGCCGGCCAGATGGGCTGCGGCATCGCGCATGTTTCGGCCGCCGCAGGTTACAGGGTTCACATCTACGATCTCTCCCAGGACCGCATCGAATCCGGCCTTGCCACCATCAATGGCAACCTCGCCCGCCTGGTGACGAACGGCAAGATGACCGAAGAGGAGCGCAAGACGACCTTGTCGCTCATATCAGGCTCCTCCGATGTCAACGATCTCGCCCCCTCCGATCTCGTCATAGAGGCGGCGACCGAGGATGAAACGGTCAAGCGCAAGATCTACACGCAGGTTTGTCCGGTCCTGAAACCGGAAGCGCTGCTTGCCACCAACACCTCTTCCCTGTCCATCACCCGGCTTGCTGCCGCCACCGACCGCCCCGAACGCTTCATGGGCATACATTTCATGAACCCGGTGCCGGTCATGAAGCTGGTCGAACTGGTGCGCGGCATTGCGACCGATGAGAAGACTTTCTCCGCCGCCAAGGAATTCGTCGGCACGCTGGAAAAGACCATCACTGTCGCTGAGGATTTCCCGGCCTTCATCGTCAACCGCATCCTGCTGCCGATGATCAACGAGGCGATCTACACGCTCTATGAAGGCGTCGGCACGGTCGATGCCATCGACACGGCGATGAAGCTCGGCGCCAACCATCCGATGGGGCCGCTGCAGCTTGCCGATTTCATCGGCCTCGACACTTGCCTCTCGATTATGCAGGTGCTGCACGACGGTCTGGCGGACTCGAAATATCGCCCCTGCCCGCTGCTGGTGAAATATGTCGAAGCCGGCTGGCTCGGACGCAAATCCGGCCGCGGCTTCTACGACTATCGCGGCGACGTGCCTGTCCCGACGCGGTAACTAGACATCATCAGAACGGGCGAATAGACCGAGCGCCCGCGAAATGCTTTCCTTGCCGGGAACGGGAGGAAACGCCATGTCGACCGAAACACCCATGTTCCTGCTGCAGTGCTGCGTTCTGATCGGAATCGCCGGCGTCTTCCTCATGAGAGGAGATGGGGACTCCTGATCAACGTCGTTACGACCCGATCGCACCCTTGATCAGCGCCTTGGCATCTTCGCTATCCCAGGCGGCAGGGCCGTTCATGGCGGAGATCAGGCAGCCCTTGTCGTCGAGCAGCAGCGTCACCGGCAGGCCGAAGGCAAGGCCTTCCTTCTTCAGGCTGTTGAAGACTCCGATCGTATTGTCGCGGTAAAGCTGCAGCGCATCGACGCCGGTTTCAGTCAGGAAGGTCTTCGGCTTCTCGTCGTCGCCGGTGTCGATATTGACCGGCACGACTTGGAACCTGTCGCTGCCCATCGCCTTCTCGAGTGCGTTCAGCGCCGGCATTTCCTCGCGGCAGGGTACGCACCAGGTGGCCCAGAGATTGAGAAGCACGGTCTTGCCGGCGAAATGGTCGAGCGTCAGTGGCTTGCCATCCGGGCCGTTGAAGGAAACCGCGGTGAGTTTGCGCGGCTCGGCGGCGGCAACCATGGCGGCCACCTGCCCCTTCATCAGCGGCGCCAGATTGGCAGCACGCTCCTTCGCCAGCGAGCATTCGGCCGAAGCGCTGCTGCCGATCCCATTGCCAATCCCCGTCTCCTTCACGTATACCGCTGCCGCACCTGCAACGACACCTGCGACGGCGGCGATTGCGATCAATTTTCCGGACGGCAGGCCGAAGGGTTTTTTCGTCGTCATTTCATTCTCCAGGACGGGCATCTTCCATGGCCGAGAACAACACGGACACCAAATCCTCCAACCAGATGTGGGGTGGGCGCTTCGCCTCCGGCCCGGACGCGATCATGGAGGAGATAAATGCCTCGATCGGTTTCGACAAGAAGCTATTCGCCCAGGACATCCGCGGTTCGATCGCCCACGCGACCATGCTTGCCCATCAGGCGATCATTTCATCAGACGATAAGGACAAGATCGTTCACGGGCTAAACACGATCCTGTCAGAAATCGAAAGCGGCAATTTCGAATTCTCGCGTCGGCTCGAAGACATCCACATGAATATCGAAGCGCGCCTGGCGACGCTGATCGGACCGGCAGCCGGCCGGCTGCACACCGCCCGCTCGCGCAACGATCAGGTGGCGCTCGACTTCCGCCTCTGGGTGAAGGAAGAGCTTGAGAAGACCGAAAGGATGCTGACCGGCCTGATCGCCGCCTTCCTCGACCGCGCCGAGGAACATGCCGAAAGCGTAATGCCGGGCTTCACCCATCTGCAGACTGCCCAGCCCGTCACCTTCGGCCATCATTGCATGGCCTATGTCGAAATGTTCGGCCGTGACCGCTCACGCGTGCGCCACGCCATCGAGCATCTGGACGAAAGCCCGATCGGTGCTGCCGCCCTTGCCGGCACCGGCTATCCGATCGACCGCCATATGACCGCCAAGGCGCTGGGTTTCCGCGAGCCGACGCGCAACTCCATCGATACGGTCTCCGACCGCGACTTCGCCATCGAGTTCCTGTCGATCGCGGCGATAACAGGCATGCACCTGTCGCGCCTGGCGGAAGAGATCGTCATCTGGTCGACCCCGCAATTCGGTTTCGTCCGTCTCTCCGACGCCTTCTCCACAGGCTCCTCGATCATGCCGCAGAAGAAGAATCCGGATGCCGCCGAACTGGTGCGCGCCAAGACCGGCCGCATCAACGGCTCGCTGGTGGCGCTGCTGACGATCATGAAGGGGCTGCCGCTCGCCTATTCCAAGGACATGCAGGAAGACAAGGAACAGGTCTTTGACGCGGCCGAGAGCCTGGAACTGGCAATCGCCGCCATGACCGGCATGGTGCGCGACATGACCATCAACACCGCGCGCATGAAGGCGGCGGCCGGCTCCGGCTTTTCGACGGCGACCGATCTTGCCGACTGGCTGGTGCGCGAAGCGGGCCTGCCCTTCCGTGATGCCCATCACGTGACCGGCCGCGCCGTGGCGCTTGCCGAAAGCAAGGGCTGCGACCTTGCCGAGCTGCCGCTCTCCGACCTGCAGGCAATCCATCCAGACATCACCGACAAGGTCTACGACGTCTTGACCGTCGAGGCCTCGGTCGCCAGCCGCAAGAGCTTCGGCGGCACGGCGCCCTCCGAAGTGCGCAGGCAGATCGCCTTCTGGCGCGCCCGCAACTGATACGGGGCGGGGCGAAAAGCCGCCGCGCCCTTCCTTCAGGACACGGAAAGACCGTCCAACAATCAGGGTGCACAAGGCGGATAAACTTCGATATGAAGATGTCCGTCACTTGAGCTGAATGATGCCAGCAGATGCCGCAGAAGAGGATATCCATGCAGAAGAGCTTGCCGCACCTCGTCCGCCTGACGGCCGTTCTCGCCGTCATCGGCCTTGCCGTTGCCGGATGCGGGCGCAAGGGCGACCTCGATCCGCCGAGCGCTGCGGCCACCAAGGAAGGGGACGTTTCCAAGCCGACGAAACAGCCGGGAACCGTTGATAAGCCTTTCCTTCTCGACCCCCTTCTTTAAGGCATAAGCCCGTGAACCACTTCGAATACCGCGACGGCATCCTTCACGCCGAGAACGTTCCCGTTCCCGAGATCGCCAAGGCGGTCGGCACGCCCTTTTATGTCTATTCCACCGCAACGCTGGAGCGCCATTACCGCGTCTTTTCGGAAGCCTTCGCCGACATGGATTCCATGGTCTGTTATGCGATGAAGGCAAATTCGAACCAGGCGGTGCTGAAGACGCTGGGCCGCCTCGGCGCCGGTATCGACGTCGTCTCGGAAGGCGAGCTGCGCCGCGCGCTTGCCGCCGACATTCCGGCAAACCGCATCATGTTTTCAGGGGTCGGCAAGACGCCGTCCGAGATGGATTTTGCGCTTGAGGCCGGCATCTACTGCTTCAACGTCGAATCCGAGCCTGAACTCGAAATCCTCAATCAGCGCGCCGTCAGCGCGGGCAAGAAAGCCCCGGTCTCCTTCCGCATCAACCCTGACGTCGACGCCAAGACGCATTCCAAGATCTCGACCGGCAAGAAGGAAAACAAGTTCGGCATCTCCTGGGAGCGCGCCCGCGCGATCTATGCCCATGCCGCCAGGCTGCCGGGCATCGAGGTCACCGGCATCGACATGCATATCGGCAGCCAGATCACCGAATTGCAGCCGTTCGACGACGCCTTCAGGCTGCTGCATGATCTTGTCGCGACGCTGCGCGCCGACGGCCACACCATCGATCACGTCGATATCGGCGGCGGCCTCGGCATCCCCTACAAGGACGACAACAATCCGCCGCCACTGCCGGATGCCTATGCGGCAATCGTCAAGAACCAGTTGCGCGGCCTGAACTGCAAGATCATCACCGAGCCGGGCCGCCTGATCGTCGGCAATGCCGGTATCCTGGTGACCGAAGTCCTCTATGTGAAGGATGGCGGCGAAAAGACCTTCGTCATCGTCGACGGCGCGATGAATGATCTTATCCGCCCCACCCTCTACGAGGCCTATCACGAGATCCGCCCGGTGACGATTTCGGCGGCGAACGCCCCACGCATCCGCGCCGACGTCGTCGGTCCCGTCTGCGAGACCGGCGATTATCTGGCGCTCGACCGCGAGATGGCGATGCCGAAGCCCGGAGACCTGATGGCCGTCAGCACGGCCGGCGCCTATGGTGCGGTCCAGGCCGGCACCTATAACAGCCGCCTGCTCGTGCCCGAAGTTCTGGTCAAGGGCAGCGATTTCCATGCGATTCGCCCGCGCAGAACCTATGCCGAGCTGATCAGCCTCGACTCCGTTCCGGCCTGGCTGGACTGAACAAGCCATCACTTTTTGGCGAATAAACGTGAAAAGCCGGTATTGCCGGCCGCTCGCCCTCGCCTTCGCCACAAAGAGTGTTATCCTTTCGTTCATGAGCGTATTGCCCTGCAATCGCCGGAAGCGCCCTCTGTTCCAGAACGCCAGATCGCGGAGACCGGACCGATGACAAGCCTCTCAAGGCAGAAGAAAGGTGCATTTGCGCTCCGCCCCTCGCTTGCCCGGTTGGTGACGACAAAACGCCTGCTGGCGCGCTTTGTACTGTTTTTCGAGCAATTGCTGCCGCCTTTGATGCCGGTCCTGTCCGTCATCGGCTTTTATCTCTCCGCCTCGTGGTTCGGCCTCTTCCGCAGTGTGCCGGACTGGCTGCGCATCCTGCTGCTGATCGCTTTTGCCGCGGCTTTTCTGGTCTCGCTCGTCCCCTTCCGCACCCTGCGCTGGCCGAGGATCGCTGAAGCCGACCGCATGCTGGAAGAGCGCAATGGCCTGCCGCACCAGCCGGTCACTGTCCAGGAAGACGAGCC
This sequence comes from Rhizobium sp. BT04, assembly GCF_030053135.1. Classification (NCBI taxonomy): domain Bacteria; kingdom Pseudomonadati; phylum Pseudomonadota; class Alphaproteobacteria; order Hyphomicrobiales; family Rhizobiaceae; genus Rhizobium; species Rhizobium sp. BT04. Next base: position 2,544,183 of record NZ_CP125652.1, read on the forward strand.
GGCCTTCGATACGCCCTTCGCCCGGGCACTCTGGCGCGAGCACCAGATCCGCATGGCGGAAAAGATCGCCGCGCTGGATGCCGGACTGCCGCGACCTGATATTGCCGCGCATGACCGTTTCGCTCTGCGCGCCGTGCCGGCGCTGCTGCTGGTCACCGCCTTCGCTTATTCGCTGTCGATCAATGGCGGCTCGGTCATGGATGCGTTGCAGGCGGCACCCGAGCAGATAACGGTCGATCCGGCGGTGCGTATCGACGCCTGGGTGACGCCGCCTTCTTATACCGGCCGCGCCCCGATCTATCTGACGGCTGACGGCAGCGAGCAGGCGCCGATCGGCATTCCGCAGTTTTCAGGCCTCACCGTACGCGTCAGCGGCGGAAAGACAGCCGAAAAGGTGGTGTTCCGCAAGGCAAACGGCGAGGCGCAGGATATTGCTGTGCAGGCGGATACCAAGCCGCAGCAGCCGGCGGCGTCGGGCAGCGAACAGCCGAATACGGCCGCAGCCAGTCCGGCTCTCGTCGCGCAGACGCATATGATGAAGCTCGAGGAGAGCGGCGCGCTCGAAGTCAACGGCCGTCGCTGGAGTTTCAACATCCTTCCCGACAAAGCGCCGGAGATCGCTTTCGACGGCTTGCCGAAGCGCAGCGTCAACGGCGCGCTTGAAATCGGCTTCACCGTCAAGGACGATTACGGCGTCCAGGAGGCGCATGCGGAGATCGTTCCCCTGGAAAACGATCCGACGGCAACGCCGCTCTATCCGTTGCCGGAATACCGGCTGGACATTCCCCGCCGCAACGCCCGCGACGCCAAGGGCGTCACCAGCCGCAACCTCACCGAACATCCGCTTGCCGGCAAGCGGGTGCGCGTAACACTTGTCGCCAAGGATGCCGCAGGCCAGACCGGCCGCAGCCCGCCGCATGAAATGGTGCTGCCATCGCGGCCCTTCAACGAGCCGCTTGCCGCAGCCGTCGCCGAGGAACGGCAGGTTTTCGCGCTCGATACGCGCAAGATGCCGCAGGCGATCGCGCTGAACGAGGCGCTGACCATCCGTCCCGAGGAGACCATCCCCAAGCTCACCAACTACCTGCTGCTGCAATCCGCCTTGACGCGCATGAAGCTCGCTAGGGGTGAGGAAGCGCTCAAGGATACGGCCCAGTATCTCTGGGAGATCGCGCTCGGCATGGAGGACGGCGATCTTTCGCTTGCTGAGCGCAAGCTGCGCGAAGCCCAGCAGAACCTTGCCGACGCGTTGAACCGCAACGCCCCGGACGAGGAAATCAAGAAGCTGATGAACGAACTGCGCAAGGCGATGCAGGACTATATGACCGAGCTTGCCCAGCGTATGCAGAACGCGCCGATGCAGCCGAACCAGAACACGCAGAACATCCTGCGCCAGCAGGATCTGGAACGGATGATGGACCAGATCGAGAATCTCGCCCGCTCCGGCAATCGTGACGCAGCCCAGCAGATGCTATCGGAATTGCAGCGCATGATGAACAACCTGCAGGCCGGCCGGCCGCAGCGCGGCCAGCAAAGCCAAGAAAACAGCGAGGCCCGCAAGCAGATCGACAAGCTCGGTGAGATCCTGCGCGATCAGCAGAAGCTGATGGATCAGACCTTCCGCCTCGATCAGCAGCTTAGGGATCGTATGCAGCGCGGCGAGCCTGACATGGGCGAGAACGATCCGCTGCTCGACGAGATGAACCCCGGAGAGCAGGATCAGCAGCAGGGCCAGCAAGGCAAAGACGGCCAGCAGCCCTCCGACCAGATGACGGCCGAGCAGCTGCGCGAGGCGCTGAAACAGCTGCGCGCCCAGCAGGATGCGCTCGGCAAACAGCTCGGCGAATTGCAGAAGAAGCTCGGCGAGATGGGCATGAAGCCCGGCCCCGGCTTCGGCCAGGCGCAGCGCGAAATGGAAGGCGCCGGCCGCGAACTCGGCCAGGGCCGCGGCCAGCCGGCCGTCGAGGGCCAGGGGCGCGCGCTCGAAGCACTTCGCCAGGGCGCCCGCGACATGATGAACCAGATGATGCAGGCGCAGCAGGGCCAGCAAGGGCAGGGTCCGAACGGCCAGATGAGTCAGGGCGGCGACCAGAATGGCCGCGACCCGCTCGGTCGGCCACGCCCCCCGGGACCGGATTTCGGCGACAACAGCGTCAAGGTCCCCGACGAAATCGACGTTCAGCGCGCCCGAGAAATCCTCGACGCGATCCGCGAGAAGCTCGGCAACAATCCGCCGCAGGAAATGGAACGGCGGTATCTCGAACGGTTGCTGGACATCCAGTAGGCCCTACGCCACCGTGAAATGAAACGGCGCGCTGAAGCAAGGATTTCGGCCGGATCGGCCTAAATCCGGATCGAATCGAAGAAGGTGAGCGGGATGCCGTCCGGAAAACCGCGCACGCCTCTCGGCATCATGCCCTAAGCGACGAGCGCCCGCGCGACCGCCTTGCGGATATCGGGAAGCGCGAATGGTTTGGCGACGACGTCGATGATCTTTTCGGCAAGATCGTCGGCCCGCTCGCGCTGTTCGGCATAGCCGGTCATCAGCAGGATCTTCAGGCTTGGAAAAGCGTCTTTTGCCTGATGGGCGAGTTCGATGCCGTCCATGACAGGCATGCGGATATCTGAAAGCAGCAGATCGTAGACCCCGTCCTTGAGCTTCTCCAGGCCCTCGGCCCCGTCAGCCGCCTCATCGGTCTCATGGCCATCAAGCCGCAGGGCTCGGGCTACGAAAGACCGCAGGGAGTCCTCGTCTTCCGTGATCAGAATTCTTGCCATATGTGCATCGCTCCGTGTCAGCCCCGCGACGGAAATCATCAGGATTTCCTTTTCGATCGGTAAAGATGGGGAAGCGATGGACGAGATGGTTAACAACCCGTCTCGAACGGCAAGATAACGCTGCGCGTCTTTCAGACGCGCGGGAAATGCCGCAACACCTTCAATTGCTGAATCTTTTATCCCCGATCGAGTCCGACGTCGGGGGTGATGCAGCCGCTCAGGCGTCGCCGGTCACCACGCCGACGAAGGGCAGTTCGCGAAAGGCATAGGCGACATCCATGCCATAGCCGACGACGAAATAGTCCGGGCATTCGAAGCCGACATAATCGGCCTCCAGCTTTTCCTTGCGCTTGACGCGCTTGTCGAGCAGCACGGCGATGGTGACGTTGCGCGCCCCGCGCTCGAACAGCAATTCCTTGGCAAAGAGCAGCGTCCGGCCGGATTCGAGGATATCGTCGATCAGCAGGACGTCGCGGCCATGGACGTCGCTGTCGATATCCTTGACGATGCGCACGCCCTGCGAGACCGTGCCGATGCCGTAGCTCGACAGCGTGATGAACTCGACCTCCGGGGCAAGCCCGCTATCATGCAGGGCACGGATCAGGTCGGCGGCGAAGATGAACGAACCCTTGAGCACGGCGATGACGAGCAGGTCCTTGGTCGGGCCGTTGGCGATCTCCCGCGCCATAGAATGATTGCGCTCGGCGATCTGTTCGGCAGTGAAGAGCGGCTCGATGTTTTTTCCGCGCACGACAGGCATAAGGGCTTGCTCCATGAAAAGAAGGGTAAGCCGTTAGCACAAATGCGGCCTTGAAACAGCCTCGCGGCTGAAATTTAACGGGATCGGCGCGAGCTGTGGCCGGAAAGTCGACCATGACAGGTCCCGGATTTTCTACGGCAGGAAGGAAAGCCGGATCTGCGGCATTTTTCCGCCGGCATGCTGGACGCGAGCCGAGAAGCCCCGGCTTTGGCGGCTGTAGATGACATCGGATGGCGGATTGATGACGATGCTTGCGGTCAGTCGCTCGTCGGTTACGAGATCGGCACGGATCGGCTGCACCGTCTGCGTCGTGCCGCTGTCGTTTTCGATGATGCCGTTGATGACGAGCACCCGCATGCCGTTCGCATCACGCGGCGTCACCGTGACATGGGTGAAATGCAGCGGCGCGCCGGAATAGGCTCGATCGCCGGAAAGGCCGGAAAAACCACCCGCAAGCCCGAAGACGAGCACGATGAGCGCTAGCACCAGCGCGGCGAAGCTGCGCATTGATGCGCGCTGCAGCCAGGATTCCAATGTCTGCAGAACGGAAGCGGCCATCGCCGGCATGAGCGGCGGCTGTGCGGCCTGCGCCGCAGCCATGCGCTTGCGGTTGTCGTTATGGGTCCTGGCATTGAATTCCCGAGGCCGCACTTTGCCGAGAGTCACGAATTCGGCGTCGGAAATATCGGCGGGACGTGCCGTGCGGTACTGGCGGATAGCAGGTTCCGGCGGCAGGAAATCATAGACCTGGCCCGGCGTCCGGCGGCTGAAGGAGGATGCTTCCATGGTGGCTGCCTCGCAGATGTCCACATGGTTTCGATGCCAGGAGAAATCTGGCATTGAAACGAATCCTCCTCAGTCGTAAATTTTAATGGTTAATGCTTCGCAAAGATCGCCATCAAACGGACGTCTTTCCAGCAAAATTTACCGGCTGTTAACGGTGTTGGTTAACAAGTCGTGCGGTGAAACCCACAACAGACTGAGCTGCCCGTTGATCCACTTCGAGAATGTCGGTTTGCGCTATGGCATGGGCCCGGAGATTCTCCGGGACCTGACCTTCGACATTCCGAAGAAGTCATTTCAATTCCTGACGGGGCCATCGGGCGCCGGCAAGACGTCGCTGCTGCGGCTGCTCTTCATGTCGCTGCAGCCGACACGCGGCCTGATCCGCATGTTCGGGCGCGATATTTCAGAAATCCCCCGCCCGGAGCTGCCGCTGCTGCGCCGCCGCGTCGGCATTGTCTTCCAGGATTTTCGTCTCCTCGACCATCTCACCACCTATGAGAATGTCGCTTTGCCCTTACGCGTACGCGGCAAGGACGAAAGCTCCTACAAGACCGATGTCCTGGAACTGTTGAAATGGGTCGGCCTCGGCGAACGCATCAACGTGCTGCCGCCCGTGCTCTCCGGCGGAGAGAAACAGCGCGCCGCGATCGCCCGGGCGCTGATGGACCGGCCGGAAGTGCTGCTTGCCGACGAACCCACCGGCAATGTCGACCCGCCGATGGCCAAGCGCCTGCTCAACCTTTTCCTCGAGCTGAACCGCCTCGGCACCGCCGTTGTGATTGCCACCCATGACCTGGCGCTGATGGAACAGGTGGAAGCCCGCCGCATGATCCTCTCTGGGGGGCATCTCGATATCTATGACTGAGCCTCCATCCAGAAACCGAGACACGGCGCCTGGTAAGGCGGAACAGAAGCGGCCGGAAATGCGCGTGCGCCCGACCGCACCGATCCTGCCGCCGTCCAACATCCAGGGCAGCGCGTTGATGGTCGTGATATCGATCATGGCCTTTCTCGCCTGCCTGACGCTTGGCGGCGTCAGCATGGTGCGCTCGACGGCGGCCAGCTGGGAGAGCCAGATTTCCCGCGAGATTACCATCCAGATCAAGCCGGACGACAATCTCGACATGGAAAAGGCGCTGACCCAGGCGCGCGATCTGGCACTGACCTTCGTCGGCACCAAGAGCGGCCAGATCGTCGACGAGGCGGCGACCGCCCGCCTGCTCGAACCCTGGCTCGGCCCCGGTCTCGATCTCAAGGATCTGCCCGTTCCCCGCCTCGTCATCATCACCATCGACGAGAGCAATCCGCCGGACTTCGATTCCATGCGGGCGCTGCTCAAGGACAGCATTACGCAGGCGACCCTCGACGATCACCGCACCTGGGTCGACCGGCTGGTCTCCATGGCACATACGACCGTCATGATCGGTACCGGCATCCTGCTGCTGGTTTTCACGGCGATGGTGCTCACCGTCGTCTTCGCCACGCGCGGCGCGCTGTCGGGCAACCGTCACGTCGTCGAAGTGCTGCATTTCGTCGGCGCCGAAAGCTCCTTCGTCGCCACCGAATTCCAGAAGCATTTCCTGAAGATCAGCCTCAAGGGCTCGGCGATCGGCAGCGCCCTTGCCGCTCTCTTCTTCGCCAGCGCGGGTTTTTGGCAGAGCCGCACCCTCGCCACCCCGGAAACCGACCAGGCAACCGCGCTCTTCGGCACCTTCTCCGTCGGTGTGCTTGGTTATGCCGGCATCTTTGCAACGATGATCGTCATCGCGCTCCTGACCACCTTCACCGCGCGGCTGACCGTCATGCGGACGATCTACGAAATCGATACACTACGCTCGGACCCGACACGCACCGACGGCATTGCGAGTTGATCCTGACCATGCCGTTTTGCCAGGAAAGCGTCTGTTCCGCGCCGCAATCAGCGTATAGTCACGATTCATGACCATGGGAGATACGACACCCAACCCGATTCACCAAGACCCGGAGCTTGCCAGCCCGGCGGCTTTGCCGCCGCGGCGCGGGCTGATCCGCCGCTTGCTGCGTTGGGGCGGCTTTGCCTGCGTGCTGGCAATGGCGCTGGTGTTCGGCGGCTTCCTGCGTTTTGCCGATTCCGTCACGACGCTCAAGCCCCCGGCCGAGCCGAAAGCGGATGCGATCGTGGTGCTGACGGGAGGCTACCAGCGCATCGACCAGGCCGTAGAACTGCTGCAGAAGGGTGCCGGCAAGCGATTGCTGATTTCCGGCGTCCATCCGACGACGACGCCGGCGCAGATCCGCAAGATGACCCAGGGCTCGGCCGATCTCTTCTCCTGCTGTGTCGATATCGGCTACGATGCGATCGACACCATCGGCAATGCCGAGGAAGCCTCCAACTGGATCCACGCCAAGGGATACCGCAGCGTCCTGATCGTCACCAACAACTATCACATGCCGCGAAGCCTCGCCGAGCTCTCCTATGTCGATCCCGATATCGAGTTCATCGCCTATCCCGTCGTCAACTCGGATCTGAAGAGCCGCAACTGGTTCACCGACCCGAATGCGATGCGCGTCATGCTTGCCGAATATGCAAAGGTGCTGCTGGCCGGCGCCCGCAACATTACCGGCTTCGGCCGTCACACCGGGCTACGCTCGGCAAGTGCGTCCGGCCAGAACTAAAGCCATCCGTTTCTCGGAAGAAATCACGAATGCTCCAGGCTTTCGCATCGAGGCATCATCAAACGCTTTTTATGACGGGCAATATCGTGTAGGCCGGTCGCGTGAGCATGCCTCGGGAAAGTTTCATGATCGCCCTGCGTTCCGTTCTCTTCAACACGATCTTCTACGCCAACCTCATCATCCGGATGATCGTGCTTTCGCCCTATTACTTCGTGGCGCCGCGCCTGACCGCCTATGCGATCCCGAAGAACTGGGCGCGTTCCAACCACTGGCTGATGCGGGTGATCGTCGGTACGACCTTCGAGATCGAGGGTCTGGAGAACCTGCCTGACGGCAGCTACATCCTGGCGCCGAAGCACCAGTCCTTCTGGGATACCTATGCGCTGCTGCCTTGGCTGAAAGACCCGGTCTACATCCTGAAGCGCGAGCTGATGTGGATTCCGCTGTTCGGCTGGTATGCCAAGAAGCAGCGAGTGATCCCGGTCAACCGCGGCGCCCGCGGCAAGGTGATGGTGGAGGTGCTGAATCGCACCAGGCAAGAGCTTTCGACCGGCCGCCAGCTGATCATCTATCCCGAGGGCACCCGCCGTCCGCCGGGGGCAGAGCCGCTCTATAAATACGGCATCGCCCGCATGTACCGCGACCTCAACATCCCGGTCGTGCCGATCGCCATGCATCCCGGCCTCTTCTGGCCGCGGCGGAGCTTCCGCCGTTATCCCGGCCATTTCAAGGTGAGGATCCTGCCGCCGATCATGCCGGGAATGGATCCGGACGCCTTTTTCGCCCACCTGATCGAGGCGACGGAGAGGGCAAGCGACGAGCTCCTGCTCGATACCGTGGAACGCAATCCGCATCTGCCGTTGCCGCCGACGACGATCGAACGGCTGGCGGAACTCCGCAAGGTGAAGGCGGCGACGGCCTGATCAGGCGGCGCGCAGCCGCTCCACTTCACTGGCGACCTGCTCCAGCCACTGATCACGAATGCCCATCTGCCTCAGATGCGCCAGCGTGTTGAAGACATAGGCATCGTTCGGCCCGGACTGGCCGGTGGCCTCGTTCACCACGCGCGCCGCCTCGAATGCGTCGAGCGTGCCGGCATATTGCTCATGGTCGCGATCAGCAACGTAGGTAACCGCCTCCACCCTGCGGCCTCCGGTAAATTGCAGCCGCACCCGCCGCTCCAGATAGACATTGGTGACCAGTTCGCGGGCGCGAAGATAATCGATCACCTCGTCCCATTTTTCCGATGAAATGCGGAAAGCCATGCCGCGGCAGGCGCCGCCTCTGTCGAGGCCGAGGACGAGACCCGGACTGTCGCGCGTGCCGCGATGGACAAAGGAGCGGACGCAGAGCGAACGCCTGTAACCATGCACCAGAGCATCTGCCCGTTCCAAAAACTCGAAGCCCGGATTCCACATCAGCGAACCGTAGCCAAACACCCAAAATTCGTCCATATCGCACGCCAGACCGGAATCACATTTGCGATTCACCATTGGAGAACCATCATGGCAGCGTCAAGCCGATCCGGCAGCGGCCAATCCGGCAGCGGCAAGAAATTCTCGTTGCTGGGTAGCGGCGTCCTCCTGCTGATCGCGCTTTATACCGGCGGCTGGTTCTATGCGGCATCGGCATTGAAGACCACGGTGCTGAAAGCGATCGCGCCGCGCGGAGAGGCTGGCGTCAGCGGCGAATGCTCCGATATCGAATTCCGCGGCTATCCCTTCCGCATCGGCCTGTTCTGCTCCAAGGTCGATGTCGACGACAATGTCAACGGCGTCTCCGCCAGCTTCGGCGCGCTGCGCTCGGCAGCCCAGGTCTACGCCCCCGGCAATATCGTCTGGGAACTCGATTCGCCGGCCGAGATCCGCACCACCAATGGCCTTTCGATCTCGGCTCAATGGACGAACCTGCAAGCGAGCCTGGCGACCAGGCTCAGAGGCATCGACCGCAGCTCGACCGTCATCGAGGGCCTGAAGGCGACGGCCGTCTCCTCCTATACCGGCCAGACCATGAGCTTCGATGCCGCTCGCACCGAAATCCATCTGCGTCAGAACGGCGCCGATCTGGATGGCGCGATCTCGGTGCAGGATGCCAACACGGCGATCAAGGACTGGCCGCAGATCTTCCCGAAATTATCTGCGAGCATCGATCTGACCATCGCCGGCAAGGCCGGCCTGATCGACGGCAGTGATCCGAGCGGCCTCAACGGTGCCGCCGGCGAACTGCGCCGCATCGTCGCCGACATCGGCGACGGCAAGGTGATGACGCTCACCGGCCCCTTCTCCTTCGACGAGCAGGGTCTTCTCTCTGGAAAATTCAAGCTGGAGATCGAACAGCTCGGCCCCTGGGGTCACAGCCTGAAACAGGCCTTCCCGGATATCGCCTCGACGGTGAACACGGCCACGAAGCTCCTGAAAGCGCTCGCCAACGGCAGCGACAAGGTCTCGGTCGATCTCGTCGTCGATCACGGCAACGCCACCGTCAGCGGCTTCATCCCTCTCGGTCGTATCCCGCCGATCTGACGTATATCGCCTCTCAGCCTATCCGCTTGATGAAGAAGACTTCGGGCACCGATTGCACGCCAAGCAACTCGATTGCGCCGGTTTCGGTAAATCCGTTGCGGCGATGCCAGTCCTGCGGCCGGCTCTCGTCGCATTCGCTCGACGTCATCAGCAAACGAGCGCCTTCGCCGCGCATGGCTGCCTCCCAGGCGAGAAACAGCGCGGTGCCCACGCCCGACCGACGATGGCCGGGCACAACGCGGATCATTTCCATATAGGGAACCCTGCCCCAGAAGCGGGAGAAGCGCAGGAAGCCGACAATTTCGCCGGCCTCCCGGGCGATGAGATATTCACCGAGCGTCACGCAACGCGATACCCATGCCTTGCCGGCGCTGGCATCTTCGCAAGCCAGCCAGTCGATGTCGGCCTGACTAGCGCTCGCCACCTCCACCATCGCGGTCGGCTACTTCTTATCCAGCGCGTGGGGGCGGCCGAAATCGGGCGCGTCGACGTCCTGGCCGGCCTGGATGATCGACCGGCGGATGGCGCGCGTGCGGGTGAAGAGTTCGAAAATCTTGTCGCCCTCACCCCAGCGGATCGCGCGCTGCAGATAGGCGAGATCCTCCGAGAAGCGTGCCAGCATTTCGAGGATCGCATCGCGATTGTGCAGGCAGACGTCGCGCCACATGGTCGGGTCGGACGCAGCAAGGCGGGTGAAGTCGCGAAAGCCGGAGGCCGAATATTTGATGACTTCAGACTCCGTCACCGTCTCCAGATCGTCGGCGGTGCCGACAATGTTGTAGGCGATGATATGCGGCAGGTGCGAGACGATGGCGAGCACCTTGTCGTGATGCTCCGCATCCATCTCGTCGACCTTCGAGCCGAGCGCTTCCCAGAAGCTGCGCAGCCGCTTCATCGCCGCCTCGTCGGTGCCTGCGACCGGCGTGAAGATGCACCAGCGGCCTTCGAAGAGACCGGGAAAGCCGGCATCCGGGCCGGATTTTTCCGTGCCGGCCAGCGGATGGCCGGGGATGAAATGCACATTGTCAGGCATGTGCGGCAGCATCTGTGCGATGACCGAGGCCTTGGTGGAGCCGACATCGGTGACGATAGCCCCGGGTTTCAGGCTCCCAGATATTTCTTTCGCCACACTTTCCGAAGCGCCGACCGGCACCGAGACGATCACCAGATCGGCTTCCTTGACGGCATCGGCCGAAGACGTCGTGTAGCGGTCGCCGAGACCGAGCTCTTCCGCACGCTTCAGCGTATCGGCGCTGCGCGTCGCGACAACGATCTCTCTTGCAAGGCCGAGCCGCCGGATGTCGTAGGCGAGCGAAGAGCCGATCAGGCCGATGCCGATCAGCGCGATACGATCGAACTGCACGTTCATGCGTTGCGTCCCATGAATTCGGTGAGCGCGGCGATGACACCGCGGTTGGCCTCTTCGGGGCCGACGCTCATACGCAGCGCATTGGCGAAGCCGTAGCTGCGCACGGCACGCAGGATGTAGCCCCGGCTCGTCAGCAGATCGTCGGCATCCGCGGCGCGCTTGCCGTCGATATCGGGGAAATGGATGAGGACGAAGTTGGCGACGGACGGCGTCACCTTCAGGCCGATCGCCTCGAGCGCCTGGGTGAGCGTCTCCACCCACATCTGGTTGAAGGAGACGGCCTGCTGGATGAAGGCCTGGTCGCGGATGGCCGCAGCACCCGCGGCAATTGCCGGTGCGTTCAAATTGAAGGGCGCGCGCACGCGGTTCAACGCGTCGACGATTTCGACGGGCGCATACATCCAACCGACACGCAGTGCCGCCAGGCCGTAGGCCTTCGAGAAGGTGCGGGTCATCACCACGTTGGCATTGGAGGAGACGACCTCGATGCCGGCTTCATAATCGTTGCGGCGCACATATTCGGCGTAAGCCGCGTCGAGCACCAGAACGACATGCTTCGGCAGTCCGGCTTGCAGGCGGCGGATCTCGCTGACCGGAACATAGGTGCCTGTGGGATTGCCGGGATTGGCGATGAAGACGATCTTGGTCTTCTCCGTCACCGCCGCAAGGATCGCGTCGACATCGACGGTATAATCCTTTTCCCTGACGACGACCGGCGTCGCGCCCGCGCCCATGATCTGGATCTTGTAGACGAGGAAGCCGTGCTCGGTGATGATGGCCTCGTCGCCGGCGCCGAGATAGACATGGCAAAGCAGGCCGAGCAGTTCGTCGGAACCGTTGCCGCACAGGATGTTTGCCGGATTGAGACCGTGCACGGCAGCGATCGCCTCGCGCAGTTCGATCGCCTGCCCGTCGGGATAGCGTCCGAGATCGCCGCCGGCGGCTTTGAAGGCCTCGATCGCCTTCGGGCTGGCACCGAGCGGCGTTTCGTTGGACGAAAGCTTGTAGACGCGGGCAACGCCCGGCACATGTTCCTTCCCCGGAACATAAGATGCGATATCGAGAATACCGGGACGCGGAACGGGCTTGCTCATCTCAACGCTCATGGGATCGACCTTGGAATTTGCCGGAAAATTACCCCGTGGCATTAAAGCGGAATGCGGTTCTTGTCGAGAGCCGGACGGCCTTACCGGTTGCGTGTGGTCGGTACACCGTGTGGGGCGAGAACCGGCACGAAGACGCGGCGAGAGGCGCGCGCCGCAACCGGCAGCCCCTGATAGAGCCGCTTCTGCGCCTCGACGATGATGACGCCTGAGAAGGCCGGCCACAGCGTCCGGCCGATCCGCTCGAAGGCGCGGCGAAGGCGCAGGATGGTCCTGAGCTTCGAAGGCGGGAAGAACAGCGCTTCGGCCGTTGCGCCGGGGGTAAAATTCGTCTCCCGCAGCAGATGCGTCAGCTGACCGCGCGAATAGGGGCGGCCCGAACCGAAGGGCGTATGTTCCATGCGCGCCCAGACGCCGCGCCGGTTCGGCACGACGATAACCAGCCGTCCGCCGGGCGCCAGCACCCGCCAGAGCTCCTTCAGCGTCTCCCGCGGGCTTTCGGCGAATTCCAGCGAATGCACCATCAGCACCCGGTCGATCGAGGAATCCGGCAGCGGCAGTTCCTCGTCGAAAACAAGCGTCGTCGAAGAGAGCGAGCCCATCGGCCAGTTCACCGCGCCCTGCCCGGCCGGCATGAAAGCAAAGGTGCGCTCGGTATCGGCCTGGAAGCGGTCGAGGAAGGGCACGGCATAGCCGAGGCCGACCAGACGCTCCTGCGGCAGCCGCACCCAGAGCGAGGACAGCGCCATGGCGATCGACTGCTCGGCAAGACGCCCGAGCTCGGAATGATAGAACTGGCGTAGGTCGACGATATCGGCGTGCATTGCGATAAATGTTATCAGCGGGCGGTTGGACTTCAAGGCCGGAACCTCTACATTTCCGCGAGACTCGCATGACAAGGGATTATTGAACGATGAAACCGTTGGAATTAGACGTTTTTCTCTGCCGCACCGACAATTTCGGCGTTCTCGTCCACGATCCGGAAACAGGGTTTACCGCGGCGATCGACGCGCCGGAGGAAGCGCCGATCCTGGAGGCGGCGGCACGCCGAGGCTGGAAGATCACCCATATCTTCACCACCCATCACCACACCGACCATGTCACCGGCAACCTGGCGCTGAAGGAGAAGTTCGGCTGCGAGATCATCGGCCCGATCAACGAGGCCATTGCCATTCCCGGTCTCGACCGGACGATGGCCGATGGCGACAGCTTCCTGTTCGGCGATCACACGGTCAACGTCATCGAGACACCCGGCCACACCGCTGGCCACATCTGCTATCACTTTGCCGATGACAAGCTGCTCTTTGCCGCCGACACGCTGTTTGCGCTCGGCTGCGGCCGGCTGTTCGAACGCCCGGCCGCCGACATGTGGCATTCACTGCAGAAACTCGCCGTGCTGCCCGATGAGACTGCCGTCTATTTCGGCCATGAATACACATTGTCCAACGCCCGCTTCGCCCTGACGGTCGATCCCGGCAATGAGCGGCTGAAGAGCCGTGCCGCCGAGATCGAGGCCTTGCGCGCCGACGGCAAATTCACCATTCCGACGACGCTGGGGCTGGAAAAGGAAACCAATCCGTTCCTGCGCGCCGCCGATCCGGCGATCCGCCGCAATCTGTTGATGGAAGGCAAGACCAACGAAGAAGTCTTTGCCGAGATCCGCAAGCGCAAGGACAATTTCTGATGTCTCCCGAAGACATCATCCGCGCCCTCGGCATGCAGCCGCATCCCGAAGGCGGCTGGTATGTGCAGACATACCGCGATACGGCGGGCGGCGACCGCGGCCACTCGACGGCGATCTACTACCTGCTGACCAGGGGACAGCGCTCCCACTGGCACCGCGTCCATGACGCCGCCGAGGTCTGGCACTACTATGCCGGCGCGCCGCTCGCGCTGCATCGCTCGCAAGACGGAACGGCAAGCGAGACGTTGACGCTTGGAACGAACCTGTCCGCCGGCGAGCGGCCGCAGGCGATCGTTCCCGCCAATTGCTGGCAATCGGCCGAAAGCCTCGGCGACTTCACCCTGGTCGGTTGCACCGTCTCGCCCGGCTTCGAATTTTCGAGCTTCGAGATGGCCCCGCCCGGCTGGAAGCCCAGCGGCTGAGATCATTCGGCTGCCACGGGCGGCGGGACCTTGCGGCGGAACATGTCCTGGGCGGCCAGCACCGCCCCGCCGGTGACGAGCAGGCAGGCGAGAGCAATGCGCCAGCTCGGCTCGGCAAACCCGAACAGCGTCAGGATCAGCGTCGAAAGCAGCGGTGCGGCATAACTGGCCGCGCCGAGGATCTGGATATCGCCGTTCTTGACGCCGTGATCCCAGGCGTAGAAGGCAGCTCCCACGGGCAAGAGCCCGAGCCCGGCGACGGCAAGCCATTCGAAGCCGGTTGCCGGCCAGACGGTCGTCTCCAGGCCGAGATGGCAGAACAGCGACAGCATGGAGGTCGCAAGGCAGAAGCCGGTGACCACATCCGTGGAGACGGCGTCGAAACGCCGCGTCAGCAGCGAATAGCCGGACCAGGTGAAAGCGCTGAGAAAGGCGGCCCCGTAACCGACCGCATAGGCGCCGTCGAAATCGATGCCGTTGCGGCCGACGATCAGGAACGTGCCGCAAAGCCCGGCAAGCGCCCCTGCCAGATGATACCAGCGCAGCCGTTCGCCCGGCAGCAGCGCCGAACCGACGACGAGCAACAGCGGCCAGAGATAGGCGACCAGCCCCGCCTCCACCGCCGGCGCGTTCCTCAGCGCGGTGAAATAGAGGAAATGATAGCCGAACAGCCCTGCAATACCGATCACCCAGACCTTGGCCGGCTGCTTCAGCAGCGCCAGCCGTGACGGGTTGACGATCAGCACGGCGAGGCCGGGAAGGCTGCCGATCGCAAAACAGATGGCCGAAAGCTGAAACGGCGGCACCTTGCCGGAGGCGGCCGTCAACAGCGCCAGGAACGACCACATCAATATGGCCGTAAAACCGATCAATGTCGCGCGAAGCTTCATCCGTCCCCCTTCACGGAGGCGATAAGCCCCGTCAGCTGTTGCTGCCGTATTTGACGGCAGTGATCGTCACCATTCCATATTCGGTTGGAATGCGCACATAGACAGGAGCGTATACATTTGCCACCTCCGACTTGGCAAACCAGATTTCCATCCGGTCGCTCTTGCTGAGATAGACGATGTCCTTGCGGCCCTTCTTGTAGCCCGAGCGCGGCACGAAGCGCACGCCGCAGACAACAGCCTTGCCCTTGAAGCCGTTGGTCGAGAAATCCTCGTCGCCCTTCGGCGAGAGCACCAGATCCATACGCGTCTCGCCGTCGAAAATCGGCAGCGTCTGCGAGCAGACCTTGGTGTCGCCGGTGAAGACCAGGCCGGAGATCGGATCGAGCACCGAACGCATATCGCGCGGCGTCACATCGATCCAGTTCTTCGGACGTTTCGGCGGCGGCGTCGTCGTCGCCGAGATGATGTCGCCGTTGCGGTAGCTGACCTCGTAGACGCGGGCCTTCTTGCCGCTCTTGTAATAGAGCGAATATTTCTGCGCCTGCAGCCTATCGTCTCGCACGACGCCGGTGACGCTGGTCTTGGCCGAAATCGTCGTGATGAGGTCGGCAAGACCGGCCGAACTGATGCTGCCGGCGATCTTGTAGCTGTGATCGTCCTCGATCTCGGTCAGGAACGCAGCGCGCGCGATCGGCAGGCCGGCGAGCGTCACCCGGTATTCCGTTCGATGCTGGATTTCGGCGGCTGATGCCGGTATGGCAAGAAGCGCTGTGATGGCCGAAATGAAAATCCGTCTGCCCGAATGAGCCATGAATAAAGCCTTGTCTTGCCGCGCGCCGGCAGCCTTTGCCGAGCGCTCTATACTCCTGCCGTGAAGGGAAGAAAACAGCAGCTTTTTGACAGAATTGCGGGAAAGGCCAAGGTTTGGCTTGACGCGAGCAGCCTGTCTGACTATAGAACCGCAACTTTCCAATCATGCCTGTTGGATTGCGAGCCCGGTTTTGCCGGGAATGGCAATTCGATGGCCCGAGAAAAACAAGAATAGGTGTTCCATGTCCCGCGTGTGCGAATTGACCGGCAAGGCCGTCCTGACTGGTAACAATGTCAGCCATGCCAACAACAAGACCAAGCGCCGGTTCCTGCCGAACCTGTGCCAGGTAACGCTGATCTCAGACGCTCTCAACCAGCGTTATCGTCTTCGCGTTTCGGCTGCTGCTCTTCGCTCCGTCGAGCATCGTGGCGGCCTCGATGCCTTCCTGATCAAGGCAAGCGAAAACGAACTGTCGATGCGCGCGCGCCTGCTGCGCCGCCAGATCGTCAAGAAGACCGCCGAAGCCGCTGCTGCGTAAGCTTCTGCACTTCTTTCATACGGCTTCAAAAGGCTTGCACGGGTAAAACCGGTCAGGCCTTTTGCTTTGCCTGAGCACTCCAACTGGTGGCATCACCCAGGATAAAAAAATGCTGAAGACGCGCTATACCATCGCCTACGTCGCCCTGATGACGCTTGTCGTCGTCGCCTCCAATTTCCTCGTCCAGTTTCCGCTGAACGCTGAAGTCGCGGGCATCAACCTTGCCGACATCCTGACCTGGGGCGCTTTCTCCTATCCGGTCGCCTTCCTGATCACCGACTTGACCAACCGCCAGTTCGGCCCGCAGGCAGCCCGCAAAGTCGTCTTTGCCGGCTTCGTCGTCGGCGTGACGCTGTCCTTCTTCACCTCGGTGCCGCGCATCGCCATCGCCTCCGGCTCGGCCTATCTCGCCGGCCAGCTGCTCGATATCGCCGTTTTCAACCGCCTTCGCCGCCAGGCCTGGTGGCGCGCGCCGCTCGTCGGCTCGCTGATCGGCTCGGCGCTCGATACCGTGATGTTCTTCTCGCTGTCCTTCGCCGCGTTTTTCGTCTTCCTCGGCCCGAACGACCCCTTCGCGCTGGAAGCGGCTCCCGTTCTCGGCGTCTTCGCCACGGAGGCGCCGCGTTGGATTTCCTGGGCGATCGGCGATTTCGCCGTCAAGATGATCGTCGGCTTGGTCATGCTGCTGCCCTATGGCGCGCTGATGAACGTGCTGCGGCCGATGCAGGCCGCTCGCGCCGGCTGAGCAGCAAAAATCACCGAGGCCGCCGAACCGCACCGGCGGCGATCGCCGGATGCAGAACTACCTCTGCAGTCAGATCGTCAATCTCTCGCGATGAATCGAGCCGCAACACCGGCGACGTCTGCGTTTCCAGCCATTGCTCATGCGCCGCAAGGCTGCGGCGTTCGGGACCTGATGTATCGTAGCTGGCCGCCCATTCCAGGAATTTGCCGCTTTTCACCTCCATGTCGCCGCCGGGTCCGATTCTGTTGCCGTATCGGACAATCTCCCGCGCACGAATGCGCGCCATCCGAAGCTCCGGCTCGATCCTGAGGAACACGATCAGATCGTAGAGCGGCTCGAGCCGCCTTCCCCATTTCAGCGCCGATCCCGAGAGAACCCAGCCGTCAGGCCGTGCCGTCTCCTCAAGAAGCAGCCGAATGCGCTCGTCGGCATCCCTCGGCATCGTGAACGGCGGATCGGTCGGCAGCCAGAAGAAATCGTCGGTGTCGAGATGGGCGATATCAAGCTTTTCGGCAAGCGCAAGGCCGAGTGATGTCGTGCCGGAACCGGACGCGCCCATGACATGGATATGCACCATGACTTCCCTCCGACAGCGGCTTCACGACAATGGCTCAAAAGGGCCGACTACGGTTCAATCCGATAGCCAAAGCTTGTGACATCAGTCTGACGCAGCCTGCTTCACACTGTCGGAAAGTCGGAATTCCAGCATCAGATTGCGCTGCAGGATCGAATGGTTGTCGTCCGATACCAGGATGATATGGGTCGTCCCGTCGGCGGCCTGGAAAACGTCGAGGCCTTCCATATTGTCGATCTGCGAGTTGAAATTGCCTTCGAGCAGCAATTCGCCGTCGACGACGGCGTCGGGCCTGATATCGACGCCCTTGATGCGCCGAAGGCGCATGCCGATGCCTTCGGCCATATTGAAACGCCGCTCCAGCAGCAACAGGTCGCCGTTCGGCAGGAAGGCGCCGTCGGTGACGTCGAAGCTGCCATCCCGCTCGACCGCGAAACGCCCTTTCAGGGGGCCGCTCAGAATGGCCGCCAGCCGGTTGCCGTCGCTGTCGAGACCGCGTTCGGAGACGATGACCACGCCACCCTTGAGCGGGCTCGATGCCGGCGCCACGGCGATGGTCTCGATACCGCGATTGTCGCTCAGCATCTTCGGCGGGATGAGGATCGGCAGCGTGCCGATCGCGCCCGATTGGGCAAAACCGGGGTCGGGATAGATATCGACGCGATGGCGCTGTTCGAAGGAGACCAGAATGCGGTCACCGTCGAGCGCCAGGCCCTCGGCATCCATATATCCCTTGCCCTCGAAGCTGCGTCCGGCGCTGTTCTTCATCGGCGTGATAACAACATTGGAAAGACCGGAAAGCCTGCCTTTGGCGTCGCGCTCGATGCTGCCGGTCAGCCACTGGCCGGTATCGAGCACCACGATAAAATGTTTTTGATCTTGCCGGAAGCGGATGGAGGAGAGCGAGCCGAACAGCGCTCTGCTGGAGACCATCTCCAGCCCGCCCAGAAATTCCAGCGATCCGAATTTCGTCTCCGAAGAACCGATCCTGAAATCGGAGATTTGCCGGCTAATGACCGGCACATCGTCGGCAGCCCATGACGGGCAAGCGCCGGCGACGATGCAGAGGGCAACCAATGCCGCGCGGCGGAGCCGCCGACCGATCATGTTCCTTCCAGCGGCGTCAGCCGGCACGACGAAACCGGCCGCCACGCGGCTGGGTGGATTGATCTTCGAACAGCGAGGCAAGCTGCTCGGTCATCGCGCCGGCGAGCTCGTCCGCATCGACGATCGTCACGGCGCGGCGATAGTAGCGCGTCACGTCGTGACCGATGCCGATTGCCAGCAGTTCCACAGGCGAGCGCGTCTCGATCTGTTCGATGACGGCGCGCAGGTGCCGCTCGAGATAATTGCCCGGATTGACCGACAGCGTCGAATCGTCAACCGGCGCCCCGTCCGAAATCATCATCAGAATGCGGCGTTGCTCACGGCGTGCGAGCAGGCGATTATGCGCCCAGATCAGCGCCTCGCCGTCGATATTTTCCTTGAGCAGGCCCTCGCGCATCATCAGGCCGAGATTGGCGCGTGCGCGGCGCCACGGCGCATCGGCCGACTTGTAGATGATGTGGCGCAGATCGTTGAGGCGGCCCGGCGTCTGCGGCTTGCCGCCGGCAAGCCAGCTTTCACGCGCCTGCCCGCCCTTCCAGGCCTTGGTGGTGAAGCCGAGAATCTCGACCTTGACCCCGCAGCGCTCCAGCGTGCGGGCGAGAATATCGGCGCAGGTGGCGGCGACGGTGATCGGCCGGCCGCGCATCGAACCGGAATTGTCGATGAGCAGGGTGACGACGGTGTCGCGGAACTGCGTGTCGCGTTCCATCTTGAAGGAAAGCGCCTGCATCGGATCGATGATGATGCGCTGCAGCCGGGCCGGATCGAGATAGCCCTCTTCCAGGTCGAAATCCCAGGAGCGGTTCTGCTGCGCCATCAGTCGGCGCTGCAGCCGGTTGGCGAGGCGGCCGACCGCGCCCTGCAGGTGCGCCAGCTGCTTGTCGAGAAAGGCGCGCAGTCGCTCCAGCTCGGCGGCGTCGCAGAGTTCCTCGGCGGTGGTGATCTCGTCGAACTCTTCGGTATAGACGTGATAGTCGACCTTCTCGTTGAAGTCGGCAAAAGGCGTGTTCGGACGGCGGGTCTCGCCCGGCGTTTCCGAATCGTCCTCGCCCTCTTCCATCATGTCGTCGTCGGAGATTTCGGCGCCTTCGGTCTCGCCGTCCTCCATCTGCTCGTCAGCGACTTCACTGTCCTCGACGGGGGCGGCATCGGTGCCGGCATCCTCGTCGACCTCGTCCTGATCCTGCTCGTCGCCGCTCGGCTGGTCGTCCTGCTCCGACTGGTCGTCATTGTCGGCGTCGCTGTCGTCGTCGCCGTATTCCTCGGCCATTTCCATGGCCGACAGCATGTTGCGGATGACCTTGGCGAAGGCCTGCTGGTCGTTGATCGCGCTCGACAGATTGTCGAGTTCAGCCCCAGCCTTGTCCTCGATGAAGCCGCGCCACAGGTCGAGCACCTTGCCGGCGGAAGCCGGCGGGCGCTGGCCGGTCAGCTTCTCGCGCACCATCATCGCCACGGCTTCGCCGACCGGTGCATCTTCCTGGCGCTCGATGCCGGTGAAATTCGCCTTGGAGTATTTCTCTTCCGTCATGGAGCGCAGATTCGACGCCATGCCCTCCATGCGCAGCGCGCCGATCGATTCGACGCGCGCCTGCTCGACGACGTCGAAGATCGCCCGGGCGTCCGAGCCCTGCGGCGCCATCGTCGCATGCACCTTCTCGTCATGGCAGGCAAGGCGCAGCGCCATGGAATCGCCAAGCCCGCGGGTCACCGCCAGCTCATGCGCCGTCGGCCGCTTGGAAAGCTCCGGCAGCCGGATGCGCTCGCCGGTCATCCCCGGCCGTTCATTGGCGAAGGTCACCTCGACATCGCCGTCGCCGGCGATCGAGCGCACGCAGCCTGATATCGCCCGGCGCAATGGCTCGACGTCGACGGGCGCGCCGGGCTTTGCTTTCGAATTGTCACCGCGAGCTGCCATGATCGGTCGGGCCTCAGGCTCCGAGAACGATATTGGCGGCACTTTCCTTCAGCTCGACGCCGAAGGCGCGCTGATAGTGCTCGGCGACCAGCGGGCGCTCCAACTCGTCGCACTTGTTGAGGAAGGTGACGCGGAAGGCGAAGGCGAGATCGCCGAAGATCTCGGCGTTTTCAGCCCAGGTGATGACGGTACGCGGGCTCATCACGGTCGACAGATCGCCGTTCATGAAGGCCGCGCGCGTCAGGTCGGCGACCCGCACCATCTTCGAGACGGTGTCGCGGCCTTCCCTATCCTTGCCGAAGCTCTTCACCTTGGCAGCAACGATATTCACTTCGTGATCGTGCGGCAGGTAGTTCAGCGTCGTCACGATCGACCAGCGGTCCATCTGTGCCTGGTTGATCTGCTGCGTGCCGTGATAGAGGCCGGTGGTGTCGCCGAGACCGATCGTATTGGCGGTCGCAAACAGACGGAAGGCCGGGTGCGGCCGAATGACGCGGCTCTGGTCGAGCAGCGTCAGGCGGCCGGAGGATTCGAGCACGCGCTGGATGACGAACATCACGTCGGGGCGACCGGCATCATATTCGTCGAAAACAAGCGCGACATTGTGCTGATAGGCCCAGGGCAGGATGCCGTCCTTGAATTCGGTAACCTGCAGCCCGTCCTTGACGACGATGGCGTCCTTGCCGACGAGATCGATACGGCTGACATGGCTGTCGAGGTTGATGCGCACGCAGGGCCAGTTAAGGCGCGCCGCCACCTGCTCGATATGCGAGGACTTGCCCGTACCGTGATAGCCGGAGATCATCACGCGGCGGTTATGGGCAAAGCCTGCGAGAATGGCGAGCGTCGTTTCGCGGTCGAACAGGTAGTCGGGGTCGAGGTCCGGCACATAGGCGTCGCCCTTGCTGTAGGCGGGAACGCGGATGTCGGAATCGATACCGAAGGCCTCGCGGACCGAAACGGTGGTATCGGGCAGTTCTGATATATCAAGGTCGATCTTGCTCATCATGTCTCCAAGGCGGGTGATGCCACCCGGCCATACTGTCTCGCCATGTCGCAACCGTGACGCCGCGAAGTTATTCCGCACCCGTCCAGGTCGGAACGTCGGCGATACTTCTCCGGGACTGAAACGAAACCTCGGCGGGATAATGACCGCGTGCGAGCATTCTTGAAAGAGTCCCGGACAAGAAACGCCGCGTCCGGAAGGTCGGCGGAGGCGATGTCGGGAAAACGCACAAAAATGAGCCGCGTTTGCCTGCGGCCTCAGCCGATTTGGACCATACCCGATTGAAGCCCAAGAGCAAGGACGGGAATTAACAAAAACCGTTCTGCTTCAACAATTGATAGGCCTGGATGACGGCGCGGAAACGTTCCTCCGAGCCGCGGTCGCCGCCATTCGCGTCCGGATGGTGCTTCTTCACCAGTTCCTTGTAGCGGCTCTTGATCTCCGCCGAGGTCGCATTGGCGTCGAGACCCATCGTATCGAAGGCCTTGGTTTCCAGCGATTTCAGCTTGCGCGCCTGGGGAAAACGCGGCCCGCTGCCCTTGCCGCCTTCCTTAACGAAACCGAAGGGATCGCGAACGCGCGTATAGGCGCCGGAGCGCACCTCCGAATGCAGCGGACTGTCCTTCGCCGCCTTGTTGACGCCGACGGTCCATGTCGGCCGGTGGCCGGTGATCGCCTCTTTCTGGTAGCGCGCGATCTCGCCGTCGGAAAGACCGGAGAAATAATTGTAGCCCTTGTTGTAGTCCTTGACGTGCTCGAAGCAGAACAAAAAGAACTGGCCTTCCGCATTGCGTCCGACAGGAGCGCGATGCGAGCCTTTCTTGTCGCAGCCGTCCCACTGACAGGTAGGCGGTGCCTGCTCCGGCTCCGGCTCGCGTTTGCGGCGTGTTCGGATGCGATCGAAATATTTTGAATCAAGTCTCATGACGGCGCTAATTATGGGGCTGTCGCGAAGCGACAACAAGAATTGACAAACGGGTTTGTTGCTGGCTTGGTGGGAACCTTTTTCGCGAAGCAGCAAGACTGGATGATGACCCTGCGAACCCGCATCGAAGAAAAGCTAATCGAAGCCTTCGCGCCCGAACGCCTGAGCGTCATCGACGAAAGCCATCTGCATGCCGGCCATCAGCCCGATATCACCGGCACCGGCGAAACCCATATGCGGGTGAGGGTCGTTTCGGCAAAATTTACCGGCATGTCGCGGCTGGCGCGCCACCGGGCGATCACCGACCTGTTGAAACCGGAACTTGATGCCGGCCTGCATGCGCTGGCCGTCGAACCCGCAGCACCCGGCGAACCGACCCGCTGGTAGCGGCACTGCAGCCTATATAGGCATTGGCGGCCCGCGATCCTACAGCGCCGCGCGTCTTTTCAGACGCGCAAAGGACGCTGTAGCAATTTGAATTGCTCGGATCAGGCAGGCTTTGCGCCGTCTTCCCCCGCGGGACGGATGCGCAGCTTGGTGATGCGGTTCTTCTCGCGCTTCATGACGATGAAGCGTTTGCCGTAGAAGGTGAAGGCTTGGCGCTCTTCCGGGATGGTCATCGATTCGTGGATGACGAGGCCAGCAATCGTCGTCGCCTCCTCGTCGGGCAAGTTCCAGTCAAGCGCCCGGTTCAGGTCGCGGATCGGCACGCCGCCGTCGACGACGACCGAACCGTCGGCCTCCTGGCGCACGCCCTGCATCTCGATATCGTGCTCGTCGGAAATATCGCCGACGATTTCCTCGAGGATATCC
Source organism: Rhizobium sp. BT04 (assembly GCF_030053135.1). Lineage (NCBI taxonomy): Bacteria > Pseudomonadati > Pseudomonadota > Alphaproteobacteria > Hyphomicrobiales > Rhizobiaceae > Rhizobium > Rhizobium sp. BT04. The sequence continues at coordinate 2,567,589 of NZ_CP125652.1, forward strand.
TCCAGCGTGACGATGCCCTGCACTTCGCCATATTCGTCGACGACAACGGCGAAATGCTGCTTGCGCCTGAGGAAGGCGTTCAGCTGATCCTCGAGGTTGGTGCTGTCGGGCACGAACCACGGCTTCTGCGCGATCTTCACGATGTCGAGGTTCTGCGGCTCCATGTTCGGCTCGGCAAGCGCCCGCAGCAGATCCTTGGCGTGCACGACGCCGATGATGTTGTCGATCGTGCCGCGCCACAACGGCATGCGCGTATAGGGGCTTTCGAGAATGGCGCGCACCACCGCTTCGGGCGGATCGTCAGCGTTGATCGCCCGCATCGCCGTGCGATGGACCATGATGTCGGAGAGTTCAAGCTCGCCGAGATCGAGCACGCCGCCGAGGCGGTCGCGGTCGGCCTTCACCACCGATCCCTCGCGGTGCAAGAGGTCGACGGCGCCGCGCAGCTCCTCATGTGCCGTCAGCATCGACATCTCCCGCGAAAGGTTGATGCCGAACAACGCAAGGATCCGGCGCACGATCGCGTTGACGAAGGAGGAAATCGGGCCGACGACGAGGACGAAAAGCCTGGCCGGAAATGCGACGGCGAGCGCGAAGCGCTCAGGCCTCGAAATCGCCCAGCTCTTCGGCAGCACTTCGGCGAAGATGACCAGGATGACGGTCATCGCCAGCGTCGCCAGGGCCACGCCGGAACTGCCGAACAGCCCGAGGAACAGGCTGGTGGCGATCGAGGATGACAGGATGTTGGCGAGATTGTTGCCGATGAGCAGCGCGCCGATCAGCCGGTCGCGCCGCTCGATCAGCTGCCGGACAAGGCCGGCGCGTTCGTCGCCGTTCACCTCAAGCGTATGGATGCGGCTGCGCGAAACGGCGGTCAGAGCGGTCTCGGAGCCGGAAAAGAAGGCGGACATCAGCACGAGCGCCGTGATCGAAAGGATCTCCGGCCAATATGTCGCGAGAAATACCAGCGCGCCTTCAATCGTCGTCAAGGATGTTTTTCCCGGAGAAAGCTGATTACTTCGGAAGCCGGAACGTCATCGGCGACGAAGGACTGGCCGATGCCGCGCGTCAGGATGAAGGTGAGCTTGCCGCTCTTGACCTTCTTGTCCTGCGCGATCGCGTCCATCAGCGTTTCGGCCGGCGGCAACTCGCCCGGAATGTCCGCCATGCGGGTCGGCAAGCCGACCGCCTTCAGGTGCTGCTCGACGCGCCGCGCATCGTCGGGGCTTGCCAGGTTCATCCGCGCGGAGAATTCATGCGCCAGCACCATGCCGATCGACACGCCCTCGCCATGCACGAGGCGGGAGCTGTCATAGGCGGTCGCCGCTTCCAGCGCGTGACCGAAAGTATGGCCGAGATTGAGCAGCGCCCGCTGGCCGTTCTCGCGCTCGTCGGCAACGACGACATCGGCCTTCGCCTGGCAGCTATTGGCAATCGCCTCGATGCGTGCCGAGCCGCCTGCAAAAACCGCTTTCCAGTTGGTTTCCAGCCAGGCGAAAAAATCCGGCTTGTCGATCAGCCCGTATTTCGCGACCTCGGCGTAACCGGCGCGGAATTCGCGCTCGCTCAGCGTATTCAGCACATCCGTATCGGCCAGAACCAGGTCCGGCTGATGGAAGACGCCGATCAGGTTCTTGCCGTGGCGGGAATTGATGCCGGTCTTGCCGCCGACGGAGGAATCGACCTGCGACAGCAGCGAGGTCGGCACCTGCACGAAGCGCACGCCGCGCCTGATGATGCCGGCCGCAAATCCCGAAAGATCGCCGATGACGCCGCCGCCGAGCGCGATGACGTAATCGTTACGCTCGACGCGGGCTTCCAGCACCTTGTCGCAGGCGGTGATCAGATGTTCGAAGCTCTTGGTCTTTTCGCCGGCCGGCAGCACGACCGCGGCCGAGACGATGCCCGCTTCCTCCAGGCTTGCGACGAGGGCCTCGAGATAGAGCGGAGCGACATTTTCGTCGGTGATGACAGCCGCCTTGCGGCCCTTGAGGCGGGAAGCGATCTCGACGCCGGCCCGTGCGATCAGCCCCGGCCCGATCAGGATATCGTAGGCGCGCTCGCCGAGCGGCACATGCACCGTCTGGACGTCGGAGGTTATCGCATTCATGACGCTGCACTTTCTTTCTGAGCTTCGATCACGGCCATCAGCACCTCGTCGGCCATGATTTCCTTGCGCACGTCGCGTGAGAGCACGGTGAGGTCTGCCTGCGCATAGATCGGATAACGGGCATTCATCAGGTTTTCGAGCGTCTGCTTTGGATTTTCGGTCTTCAGCAGCGGCCGCGTGTCGCGCTTGTTGACCCGGTCCCAGAGCACGTCGAGATCGGCCTTCAGCCAGACGGAAAGGCCGCCCTTCTTGATGCGTCTGCGCGTCCGCTCGTTGATGAAGGCGCCGCCGCCGGTGGAGACGACGCGCGGCCCGCTTTTCAGCAGCCGTTTAACCACCCGCGTTTCCAGCGCCCGGAACTCTTCCTCGCCATAGGCGGCGAAAAGTTCGGGGATCGTCATGCGCGACACCCGCTCGATCTCGAGATCGCTGTCGATGAAAGGAATGCCGAGCTGGCTGGCGACGATGCGGCCGACGGAGGATTTGCCGGCGCCCATCAGGCCGACAAGGATCAGATTGCGTGAACCGAGCGCGGCGCGAGCTCTGTCTTTCAGGCTGTCAGCAACGGTCAGCAGTGGTTCACTCATCGGTCCATTCACACTTTGTTTGCAAACCGTATCGACAAATGCAGATGGAGCGTCAAGTCGCGAACAAGGGAATCATGGCTTGAATACCGCTTCTTGCACTTGCAGATACGCTTCTTATAACAGAAGCAGAGCATGAAGGAGTTGCCGGATGCCGACCCTGTTCCGTTTTCTGTTCTTCTGCGCGATCCTCGCCGGGGCGGTCTACGGAGCCATGTGGGCGCTGGTGACCTTCGTCGAGCCGCAGCAGCGCGACGTGACGATCCGAATTCCGTCCGAACGGGTCAATCCGCCTGCGACGGGCGCGATCAATCCGGCCAGGAAGTGAGCGGCATGAGAGATCTCGGTCACGTCCATGTGGAATCCTTCCTGGAGATGATGAGCGCCGAGCGCGGTGCTGCCGCCAACACGCTGCAATCCTATGAGCGCGACCTCGACGATGTCAGCTCCTTCCTGAAGGATCGCAGCATACGACTGACCGAAGCAGCCTCCGCCGATCTGGCCGCCTATCTCGCCTCACTCGCCCGAAAGGGCTTCAAACCCTCGTCCCAGGCGCGCCGGCTTGCCGCCATGCGGCAGTTCTACAAGTTCCTCTACGCCGAGGGCCTGAGGACCGACGACCCCACCGGCATTCTCGATGCGCCGAAGAAGGGCCGCCCGCTGCCGAAGACGATGGGAGTGGAGGAAGTCGGCCGGCTGCTTGCGCAGGCGGAGGCCGAAGCGGAGGATGCGGCTCCGGGCCAGCTGCAGCGCTTGCGCATGCTGGCGCTGCTGGAGCTGCTTTATGCCACCGGCATGCGTGTCAGCGAACTGGTTTCACTTCCTGCCCGCGTACTCGACCAGGAAGGCCGCTTCCTGATGATCCGCGGCAAGGGCAACAAGGAGCGGCTGGTGCCGCTGTCGCAATCGGCAATATCAGCGCTCAAATCCTACGGGCGCCTGTTGGCGGCGGAAAATGCAGCAATGAAAGATCCGCAGGAAAGCCCATGGCTGTTTCCCGCCGCCTCGAAGGAGGGCTACCTGCCGCGCCAGGTGTTCGCCCGCGATCTGAAGAACCTGGCAATCCGCGCCGGCCTGACGCCGTCGATGATCTCGCCGCATGTCATGCGCCACGCCTTTGCCAGCCACCTGCTTGCCAACGGCGCCGATCTGCGTGTCGTCCAGGAACTGCTCGGCCATTCGGACATTTCGACCACGCAGATCTACACGCATGTCCTCGAAGAGAGGCTGCAGCAACTCGTCCAGACGCATCACCCCCTTGCCAAACAGGCGAAAAAGCACGAATAGGACCGGCGACAAGGGGCGGAGCCAGGAAAACGCCCCGTGGCACAAGGAACGGAAACGCACCTCATGCACAATTATCTCGACTTCGAAAAGCCGATCTCCGACCTCGAAGGCAAGATCATCGAGCTGAAGAAGCTCGCAACGGAAGACGAGAGCATCGACACCACCGATGAGATCGGCCGGCTGGAGGTTCGCGTCCGCGAGGCGATCGTCGAAATCTATTCCAAGCTCAATCCCTGGCAGAAGACCCAGGTCGCCCGCCATCCGCAGCGCCCGCATTTCGTCGATTACGCCAAGACGCTGTTCCAGGAATTCACGCCGCTCGCCGGCGACCGCAAATTTTCCGAGGATGCCGCGATCCAGGCGGGCCTTGCCCGCTTTCGCGGCCAGCCGGTCGCCGTCATTGGCCAGGAAAAGGGCAACGACACCAAGAGCCGCATCAAGCACAATTTTGGCAGCCCCCGGCCGGAAGGCTACCGCAAGGCGATCCGCATCCTCGAGATGGCCGATCGTTTCGGCCTGCCGGTGATTTCGCTGGTGGATACGGCGGGTGCCTATCCCGGCGTCGGTGCCGAAGAGCGCGGCCAGGCCGAGGCGATCGCCCGCTCGACGGAAATGTGCCTCGGCGTCAAGGTTCCGCTCGTTTCCGTCGTCATCGGCGAAGGCGGCTCTGGCGGCGCGATCGCGATCGCCACCGGCAACAAGGTCTATATGCTCGAGCATTCGATCTACAGCGTCATCTCGCCGGAAGGGGCCGCCTCCATCCTCTGGCGCGATTCCACCCGTGCCCGCGAGGCGGCAACCAACATGAAGATCACCGCCGAAGATCTGAAATCCCTCGGCGTCATCGATGGCATCATCTCCGAGCCGCTCGGCGGCGCGCATCGCGATCCGGACAGCGTCATCGCCGCGACCGGCGACATGATTGCCAATGCGCTCGGCGAAATGGCGTCTCGTTCCGGCGAGCAGCTGCGCAACGAGCGGCGTCAGAAATTCCTCAATATCGGCCGCAACCTCTAAGACAAGTTGGGCTTTTCATCGATTGGGGCCAAATCTTGGCCACATTGGTGTTATCTGTAACATTCGCGCTTGCGGGGATGTTCGGGGCAAGTCATAGGCTGGTAAGGTTTTATAAAGTATAAACCGCCTATGATTCCTTCCAATGCCCGAACTCCATAGGCGGACCGGGTCGCACTATCTTTATGGGCTAGTTTGGATGCGCATACGTCATTTTGCCTATGTTTCCCTCATGGCGCTGGCTCTCACCGGCTGCAATGACGCGTTGGAAACTGCGCAGGTCGATCTTTCCAAGGTCAAGAACAAGGTCGAGCAGCCGCTTCCCGCCCATATCCTCACCGCCATGGCCGCCAAGGGCATGGACCGCAATTCGCCGATCATGATTCGCATCTTCAAAGAAGAAGGTGCCATGGAGATCTGGAAAGCGAAGACCGACAACCGTTTCGACAAGATCGCCGATTACAAGATCTGCGCCTGGTCCGGCCGTCTCGGTCCGAAGGTAAAGACCGGCGACCGGCAGGCGCCGGAAGGTTTCTACGAGCTGACACGCGCCAACCTGAACCCCAACTCGAAATATTATCTGGCGATCAACACCGGCTTCCCGAACCGCTACGACTCGGCCAACGGCCGCACCGGCTCCGATCTGATGATCCATGGCGCCTGCTCGTCCTCCGGCTGCTATTCGATGACCGACCAGCAGGTGCTGGAGATCTATGCCTTCGCCCGCGACGCTTTCAAGGGCGGCCAGGCGACGGTGCAACTGCAGGCCTTCCCCTTCCGCATGACCGCGGAAAACATGGTCAAGCATCGCCTCGACGACAATTACGACTTCTGGAAGATGCTGAAGGTCGGCTACGACAATTTCGAAGTGACGAAACGCCCGCCCGAGGTGAACGTCTGCGAGAAGAAATACGTCTTCAACCAGCAGGTTACCGATGGCGGCGCCTTCAATGCCGCCAGCAAATGCCCTGCGATGTCGACGCCGCCGGCGCTGACGGCAGCCCTTGCCTCCTACGGCAAGACTTATGATGCCGACTATGCCAAGGCGATGAGCAAATTCGACGGCATGGCCTGGTACGACCCGTCCGAAGCCGAGCGCAAGGCGGTGGTCGCCAAGACCCGCAAGGGCCGCGAACTCGCTTATGCCCCGACCGGCACCTCGCTCGAAGCCGGCCGCATGGTTAAGGTTGCCGAACTCGAAGACCTGATGGCCAAGCGCACCGCGCAGGGCCTCGCCGCCAAGACCGCGCCTGGCGCCACGCCGGCAGCGCCTGCCGGGCCGCAGGCAATCTCTGCCCAGCCGCAGGCAACCGCCATCGCTGCTGCGACACCCGCGGTCGTGCCGATACCGACGCAGAACCCGCTGGCCTTTACCGCGCCCGAACCGCAGGAAACGGCGGAAGCCGCGGCAAAGAAGCCGTTCTGGAAATTCTGGGCGCGGAACTGAACGGCTTGACCCCCGTTCTCTACAATCTCAGCGGCCTGAAATGCCCATTGCCCGTGATCAAGACACGCAAGAAGCTTGCCGCCATGGCAAGCGGTACCCTCATTCGCGTCGACACGACAGATCCGCTGGCTGTGATCGACATGCCGCATTTCTGCAATGAGGACGGCCACGAACTGGTCGAAACCGAAAAGACCGAAAACGGCCACCGCTTCCTGATCCGCAAGCGCTAATCCCGGAACCGCTGCACACTTTCCGGCGACATGCGTTAAATTCGTAATCCCGGAATAGCGAGCGGATTGTCGGACAGCGCCGCACGATCGGGCCTGTCGATGCGCGGCTTGCCGAGAAAGGCGTCGAACAGATCCTTCACGAAAGCTTCCGGCAGATCGCGGGTGATCAGCACCATGCGCGTGCGCCGGTCTTGCGGATCCGGCCAGGCGGGAAGCCGCACCGGCGGATGGAAGATGCTCTGGACGCCATGCAGCACCAGTGGTCGTTCCGGCCGGTCGGAGACGGAAACGATCGCTTTCATTCTCAAAAGCTTCTCGCCATGGGCCGAACGCAGGAGATCGATGAACATGTCGAGCGCCATCGGGTCGATCGGCTTCTCCTCGATGATCGAGAAAGAGCGGATCGAGGCATCGTGACGATTGACGTCGTGCGCGTCCTGGTGCGCATGACCGTGATGATGATGGTGGTGACCATGGTGATCCCCATCATGATCGCCGTCATGATCATCATCGTGATGATCATGCGCCTCGTGCGCGTCCTCGTCCTGCAGCCAGCGGCCGACATCGGCGATCTTCGTCGCCGGATCGTAGAGCCCGTTGACCAGCACTCCGGCGCTGCCGGCATCGGTGCTGTCGGCATCCATCATCGCGGCGCGCGGATTGAGCGCCCGCAGCCGCTTTTCCAAAGCATCGGTTCCATCCGTCCCGCCGGCCAATGATTTTTTCGAGACGATCAGCCGGTCGGCGACCGCCGCCTGCTTGCGGGCTTCCTCGTGATTGTCGAGCGTCTGCAGCCCGTTTACCGCATCGACGACCGTTACGACGCCGTCGAGCTCGAAATTCGTGGCAATGATGGGATTGCCCATGATCGCCTGCATGACCGGGGCAGGGTCGGCAAGGCCGGTGGTTTCGATGACGACGCGCTTCACCGGCTTGACGCGGCCGGTCTGCACCGCGTCCATCAGGTTCGCCAGCGTATCCACAAGTTCGCCGCGCACGGTGCAGCAGAGGCACCCGTCCGACAGCTCGATGATCGAATCGCCGGAGCTTTCGACCAGCAAATGATCGATGCCGACATCGCCGAATTCGTTGATGATGACGGCCGCATCCTTCATGACAGGATCTTTGAGGATGCGGTTGAGCAGCGTCGATTTGCCGGCGCCGAGAAAGCCGGTCAGGATGGTGACCGGAATCCTGTCGTTGAGCGCGCTCATCTCATTTGACCTTAAAAGCTCATCTTAAAAAGATGTCGGGCGCGGCATCGGCACCGGCACGTTGGCGAGTGCTCCAGCCGCATCGCCGGCCGCCACCTTTTCCGGCTGCTGAGCCGGCTGCGGATCCTGCCCGGGAATGAGGCCGGCAAAGACGAAACGCGGATCGTGGTCCATTTCCAGAATATAGGGCGACTGCACTCTCATGCGGCCGACCTCGTCTCGCGTTTCGCTGCGTATTTTTGCGCCCTTGGCGCTGCAGATATCGGCGGTGATGTCGGTAACCTGGTCCTGTCCCGGCCCGTAGGGCTTTAGCGACCCCAGAGTATCGTTGCCGGGAAACTGGCTGGTGAAGCCCTTCTGCAAGAGGTTCGCCGTCGCATCGGCGCGCGCCGCAAGGCTGTCGGTGCCGAGCACGACGGAGACCAGCGTGCGGCCGTTGCGCGTCGCCGAACCGATCTGGTTGAAGCCGGAGGCGCAGATGAAGCCGGTCTTCATGCCGTCGGCGCCGGCGAAACGGCCGATCAGCATGTTGAGGCTCGGCACGTTCTGCTGACCGGTGGTGAAGCCTTCCAGCGCGAAATAGCTGGCATATTGCGGAAAATCGCGGCGCAGCGCCACCGTCAGCACCGCAAGATCGCGCGCTGTCGTATACTGTCCCTTGCCCGGCAGGCCGTTCGGATTGATGAAATGCGAATCCGTCATGCCGAGCTTCAGCGCCTCGCCGTTCATCCGCGTCACGAAGCCTTCCTGCGTGCCGCCGATGGCTTCCGCGACCGCCACCGCGATGTCGTTGGCCGACTTCACCATCAGGATCTTCAGCGCGCTGTCGAGCGTCAGCTTCTGGCCCGGCTTGAAATACATCTTGGCCGCCGGCTGCGCGGCGGCGCGCTTGCTCATGACGATAGGCGTATCCAGGCTGATCTGACCGGCGCGGATCGCATCGAACACGGTATAGACGGTCATCAGCTTGGTCAGCGAGGCCGGATACCATTTGCGGAAGGCTTCCTCGTGCTCGAGCACGCGGCCGGTCTGCACGTCGACGAGAATATGCGGATTAGCCTGAGCGAGCGGAATAGAGGCAAGGAAACCGGCAGTCGCGGCGACCGCGAAACTAAACGGCCGCAAAACGGCAAACAAACGGAAGTGGCTCGTCGACACGGTTCGTCCTTCGGATATTAGGAAAATCTCGAAACCTTCACCTATCTAGCCTATATGGCTAGGACATGGCAAAGGTCATTGACCAAGTAATTTGCACAGCCTCACACCCCAGCTTCACACCGTTGTGATGCGATGAACGATTGTCGGGATTTCATAACAGGAACGCGAATATGCCGATTTTGAACAGAGCCGCGGAATTGCAGGACGAAGTTGCCGAATGGCGCCGCCACATCCACGCCCGGCCCGAACTCCTCTTCGCGGTGGAAAACACGGCCGCCTTCGTCGCTGAAAAGCTGAAGGAATTCGGCGTCGACGAGATCGTCACCGGCATCGGCCGCACCGGCGTCGTCGGCCTGATCAGGGGCAAGGGCGAAGGCCGCCGCACCGTCGGCCTGCGCGCCGACATGGATGCCTTGCCGCTGACCGAGATCACCGGCAAGCCCTGGGCTTCGAAGACACCGGGCAAGATGCATGCCTGCGGCCATGACGGCCATACTGCCATGCTGCTTGGCGCCGCGAAATACCTGGCCGAGACCCGCAACTTCAACGGCAATGTCGCCGTCATCTTCCAGCCCGCCGAAGAAGGCGGCGGCGGCGGCAACCTGATGGTCAAGGACGGCATGATGGAGCGCTTCGACATCGAAGAGGTCTACGGCATGCACAACCTGCCGGGCCTGCCTGTGGGACAGTTCGCCATCCGCAAGGGCGCGATCATGGCGGCAACCGACGAGTTCACCGTTACCATCAAGGGCCGCGGCGGCCACGCCGCCCAGCCGCACCGGACGATCGACCCGATCGCCATCGGCGCCCAGATCGTCGCCAACCTGCAGATGATCGCCTCGCGCACCGCCGATCCGATCAGCTCGGTCGTTGTCTCGGTGACCAAGTTCAATGCCGGTTTCGCCCATAACGTCATTCCGAACGATGCGACTTTCGCCGGCACCGTCCGCACCCTCGACGCCGAGGTGCGCACGCTCGCCGAGACACGCTTCCGGCAGATCGTCGAGGGACTGGTGGCAGCCCATGGCGCCGAGGCCGAGATCAGCTTCCATCGCAACTATCCCGTCACCGTCAACCACCCCGATGAGACCGAGCATGCTGTCGCCACCGCCAGCGCCATTGCCGGCGAGGCCAACGTCAACGCCGAGATCGATCCGATGATGGGCGGCGAGGATTTTTCCTACATGCTGAACGCCCGCCCCGGCGCCTTCATCTTCATCGGCAACGGCGACAGCGCCGGCCTCCACAACCCGGCCTACGACTTCAACGACGAAGCCATCGCCCACGGCATCTCCTACTGGGTCCGCCTCGCCGAACAGCGCCTCGGCGCCTAGCAACAATTAAGGCTTGGCTTCGCGCCAAGCCTTTTGTATGCATGGCACTTAAGTGGTCCCGTAGCTCAGCAGGATAGAGTACTTTTTAGGGCATACCGCTTTTACCGGTTTCGCAACGTATTGAAATCGCTTTCGTAATGCCGGTACAGAGACCGGTACGGAACTTCACCGTCCGTCAGCAATTTTCTACAATCCGCAGGGCTTATCAGAGCACTTCTCCATCCTCTCCATAACTTCCAAAGCTTGTTATTCCGACGACGGCAGCGGTTTTCTGGCCAGGCCTAAGTGCCGGCCGCGCGTGACAGGATCGCTCTGACGGTTGGATCGTGCTCGGCCGTCACCAGGGCGGCCAAAGATTGGGCACGCAATTGGTCGAACGGAGCCTTAGAACTATCGTCAGCGTCCTCTCTACCTTGGTGCGACTGAACCCGATCACGGTACGCTCATACAACCTGGATGGCTGAGCTCGCAATGTACCGTCGAAATTGAAGTCTTCGTTTGCAGTTTCGGAGACGGGAGCGAACGTTGTGCGCACCGAGAAGATTTCAGGTGTTCCTTCAGGTTGTCGGATTGGCCGTTGGACAAACCATTGTTTCATTTGTAAATTCGCGCTATCAAAACCAGAGATGGAGCCGATTCGCTAAATGCACGTCGTCGCCAATTCCCTCGATGATCTTCTCCGAAAAGTATATCGCCGGCTCGTTCGGAAAAACGATGTTATCGCGCCTACCAAAGGAAATAACGTCGAAGAGTTTGGCAATCTGCTGACTCTGAAGAATCCCAGGGCCCGGTTGAGCAGAACGGAAACCAAGGGAACTGTCTTCAGCTGCCTCGGCGAGTTCGTTTGGTATATGTCCGGATCGAATTCGCTCGCCTTTATCGAACATTACTTCAAGGACTACAAAGAGTATTCGGATGACGGCGTCACCATATACGGCGCGTACGGACCGAGGCTGTTTGACAAAGGCGGCGTAAATCAGCTCGACTACATCGTGACGAAGTTGAAGGAGAACTCGGCGTCCAGGAAGGCCGTCATCCAGCTTTTCGATGCCGGTGATGTTGTCGAAGATCACGAGGACGTTCCCTGCACCTGCACGCTCCAGTTCGTCGTGCGGCAAAACAGGCTCCATCTCCACGTGAACATGCGTTCAAACGACGCCTTTAAGGGCCTTCCGCACGACGTCTTCTCGTTTACGATGCTCCAAGAGTTTCTCGCGGTAACCCTGGGCATAGGTCTCGGGCACTATCATCATTCCGTGGGCAGCCTGCATCTCTACACGGACGACATCGAAAAGGCAGAACTCTTCCTAAAGGAAGGGCTGCAGGATGATGTTCCCATGCCCCCGATGCCGATCGGCGATCCCACGACCGGCATCACGGCCTTGAAGCAAGCGGAAAAGACGATCCGCGACACTCGGCAACTGCCCGTCCTCGCACCCGAGCTACCGCCCTATTGGCAGGACCTCATACGACTGCTGGCGATATATTCGGCCAGTTCGGCCCGAGATATTGTCGCCATCAAAAACGGAATGTCATCGAGAACTTACGAAAATTTTATCCGCAAGCGCCAATCGCTGCGCGGGCGGCAAACCGACCTGCCGCTTTTCGACAGGGTCATGGAGGAAACGGGTGCCGGGGCTTCATCGCGATAAAATCGATCAGATTCGGGACACGCTTGCCAATTTCAGCGCGAACGTATTTCCGCTTGCAGGCGTCGCCGGCGACGCTGAGCGCCAGGCTTGCGCCGAGCAGCTCGTTTCGAGCATGAGACGCGTCGACTATGTCAAAGACCTCGCCACGAAGGCTCTCCACCCCAACAGGGCCGATCCGGCATCCGAGATTTTCGATCCGCTTATGGCGGCCGCGCTGACGACACGACAGGGAAACTACGACGAGGCCTGGTGGCTGGCTTTTCTCGCGACCCATTTCGGAAAGCACATCGAAGACGGGTGGCGGCTGATGCAGGATTTCTACGGCGCGTTTGGCACGCGTCCTGCGTGGACTTGGGCTACCACTTCCAACAACGTGACCGATCTTAACAACTGGCTCGATCAACAGTGGCCCGGTCTCCTCAACGATGGCGTGCCGCGCCGCTTCAGCAATCATCGAAAGTACGAAAGCAAGTCGTCATCGCAGATGAAGGCGGTCCTCGGCTCTTATATAGACTTCGTTTCGGCGTTCGGCGGTCACCAAAACCTTGTGCAGGATGTCCACAGGACGGTAGGACAGCATCCACATGCCGGCTTTGACGAACTCTATAAAAGAATGCGAGCCGTCAAACGTTTTGGCAGGCTCGGTACCTTCGACTTCCTAACCATGCTCGGAAAGTTAGGCATTGCGCCGATCGAGCCAGGAACGGCCTACCTCGCAGACGCCACGGGACCTCTGAGAGGGACGAAGCTGTTCGTGCACGGCGATCCTGATGCGAATGCCGATCCGTCTGAACTCGAGGAGATTCTCGACCAGTTGGATGCCCAGCTGCAAGTAGGAAAACAGGTCCTTGAGGATGCTCTATGCAACTGGCAGAAGACGCCGGACAGGTTCGTCTTGTTCAGGGGCTGACTGGAGACGTGGGCACGACATTCGGGTCATGCGACAACTCGTTCCAATCATACCGACGCTTCAGGAAGTTAAGACGGTTTTCTGCCATCAGCTTGCGATGCTGCATCTGACCCACCACGATCCCTGGCGAAGTGCCAGCTTTGTAAGCGAACCTGATTACGTCGCGTTGGAATGGCTTCACTTGGAGGAGCTCGTTGTCAAACTCTTCCGGAATTAGAAACCTCTCGGAAAACGCGTTCGCTTCGGCCTCTTCCGTTTCCATCATCCCGGAACTGTTTTCCAGGAAGAGGTGGTTCTCTCCATGCAGGACGAGATGACCCGCCTCGTGGAAGAAGGTGAACCAGAAATGGTCGTCGGAAAGATACCGGAAGCTCAACTGTATGACGGCTCGGTTGTCGGACAGTATACGTGCCGCGCCGCTTGCACGACATCCCTGCGGCGCTCTCGCGACAACTACCGCGACGCCGGCTTGCGCACAAATGTCCCGCAACCGAGGAAGAAAGTGGCTCGGCGAGCTTTGCCTCATCAGTGGCCTGATATGCCATAGCGCTCCTTTAAGGGCATCCGGATTCCAGCGATCGCATGCCATGTCGGTCGCGGCGCGTTCTCCCTGTCGAAGCCAAGCCAAGGTCGAAAGAGTGTTCTCTGAAAAGGAGGAGCTTTTTCGGAAAGCGACCGAGTTCATCACTCCGCGGTATCTTGCCGTCCATTCGGAGAAATCGCGTAGGCCAAAAAACGCCAGTGCCTCCTTGAGGGTATCGAGCTGCGAGGCGTGCTTGCGCATCCACCCTGCCGCGACCATATCCTTGAGCGGCAACTCCTTGAGCCAGACGAACGGGTCGTCGAAATCTGCCGCCGAGCTTTTCGCACCAGACTTCCGGAAGTCGCTTTCTCGCTTCAGCCAAAACGAGACGGAAGCGCCGAGGTGTTCCGAGAGCGCCTCGGCAAGCGTCTGGTCGATATGCCGATCGCCGCGACGCAGAGCTGCGGCAAAACCGGCATTCTCCCCGACCATGTCCTCGAACTCGGCTTCGTCGATGCCGCGGAGATGTAACACGTCTGCGATGGTCTCCCACGGCGACGAAGCCCAATCCGGATTTGGTTCACCAATCATTCGGTAGCCATCCTGGAAATCTGCGAAACCTTCACCCGTGTCACATTATCCCAATCTATCTTGCCGGAGCCTTTTGTCGGATTCTGGACATGGTTGGCGACCAATACCAATTCGAACCCGCCGCCGAGCGTTACCCAGATCGCTGCGCACTCTCCATCTCCGACAAACCGAATGCCGACGAGCAAGTCAGAGGCGGTTTCGGCAGCCCGAATGTCGGCCAAGCGCTTTTTCAGTTCCTGCGCGATTTCAGGACCGTGCACCGCGAGCGCTCGGCCTCGCGTTGTGCACATCGCACGCAACTGCTCATCTTCGAACGCGAGTTCCAATTCGCCTGCCGTGAGCCGGGTTGGCTCGATCGCTGCCATTCTTGTTTCTATGTAGCGCCCTACGGTTGAATTGGCCAGCGAGATGGAACCGGGCACACAGAAACCTTGTGCCAGCGCCAAGGTCTGGCTTACCGACGCCATTCGGGATGGGCGCTGCGCCTCTAGGGATATTGACATCGCCTCGCCTCGGTTGTCTCAGTTTCCCAAATGAAGTGGCCATCACGAGGGGAGCCCCGATGATTTCAGTTTCAGACCAGATGCATTTCGACGCGAGCCTGACACGCCCGCTCTTGAGAGTGCGCCACTACCTGACATCGATCGGAAAGGAGGCTGAGCTCGATGCCCTGCTCGAACTCTGGGATGCTTCGGTCGCGAAATCAGATTTCACCGAAATGGCGGCAACTTTCCCATCCTTCCTGATCACCCTTCTCGACCTTACTGGCGAGGCCCCGAAGGCGTTCCAGATAGAGGACGATGACGAGGTGCGTTACGCCTTGGAGCTTCTTCGCCGTGCGATCGCTGGAACGGATCACCAATCTCTTTGTGCCACTGACAGTGCATTTCTTGAGGACACGAGTATGGATTTGGGGGGCTTCTTGAAGAACTACTATGCTTCAATGAGCCTGATGCCTATGTTATCGAACGAAATTGGCCCGAGTGGCGTAGTGAGACCGTCGACTTCGACGAACTCACCGGAAACGATTCGATTCTGCTCTCTGACTTCGTTTCCGGCGTCGATGGTTTCGTGTCCAATCTGATCACCGCTCGCCGCAACTGGGAGCGTTGGCGAGGCCGAGATAATTCGATACCGAATGTTTCCTGACTATCTTGTCAGAACTATCGTTGATCTAGCGAGCAGATTTGGGCGGGGTCGACATCTTGCTGTTGATCTTCACAATCGCTTCAGTTACGAACTTGCCGGAAATGAACAGTTTGTCCACGTAGCTCAGCAGGATAGAGCACTTTTCATAGTGAAAAAATTTACTGGTCGCCCCAAAAACCAATCTATGCAGTGGTTCGAACGCCTAGTAAATTTACTGGAAGAGGAATCGTGGTAGTTCATTCCCTCGCAGCTGCCCCACCCCACTGACAGGTCTCTCGACGTTGACTGCGAACGTTCGAATCAATATCACCGGCGGCCACTTTGACGTTTCTCGTCCTCACCTGGGTTGAAAGCCGTGCTTGCCTAGAGAACCGCACGCCGGTCGACCCCCTATCGAAGTCTCTCTCACGATCGATGGAGCGTATTGATCTCGTGCCCACTGGGCCGTGTATGATGAGGGCAACGGGCTGTCCTGCTTAGCAAAGGGTTGTTCCGCGCCCAGACTTCCTTATTCGCGGAAATGGAAAGTATTGATATTCGACGGGGCATCAGGTACGAACCGTCCTGCAATGAACGGTTTGTCTACGTAGCTCAGCAGGATAGAGCACAGGATTCCTGGTTGTAAATTGGGGGCTGCATAACGAAAGAGTGCAGTCGATCTACTCAAAGTCGGGGAACGCTTCGCTGAACTCTCAGCATGCCAATCCCGAGCCAAGCTTCGGAGAAATCCGATGAAGGTGTAGAGACTGGATGGGTAGCGCCTAAAGGCTTCGGCCCATGGTGAAGGGACAGTCCAGACCACGAACGCCCCAGGGCGGCGGCTAAAGCCGAAGTGGTATGAATCCTGGGGTCGGAGGTTCGAATCCTCTCGTGGACACCATTTTCCTGCGCCGATGGGTTAGCGGCGACGTGCAGCTTGAAAGCGTTCGTTTGATTGTTGGCTTGCGGCCGGCGGTCGCGGCAAGGCGCGTCGATAGGTATGCCGCTGCGTTAAAACACGGCATATCTGGGGATGCCGCGAGAATCCGGTCCAATTGAAGATCATGCCATGATTTCTTCGATGATACATCGTTGGCGCGGCTTTCTGACCGCGCGGGACAATCTGAAGCCCTTCATCCTCTGATAGCTGAGGTAGGTCCAGTTTCAGCCGGCGGCCGCGTATTATTGCGCGAACACCGGGATTGTTGCAGTTTATGCAACCAGAGGATACAGGTTCATACCCGCCGAGAGGAGAGACAGATGGCCGAACTAAGCGACGCGGTTCCCCGCGACCGTTTCATTCCTATGTTTGACGACGTTCGGGAAGAGATCATCGCGACCGATATCGATGCGCTGGAGGCGCATCGCCCCAATGATGTGGTGGGCGTTTCTCTCTACGTCTGGGATGAGATGGTGCATCGCGGAGTGACGAAAGAGCCTTTCAAAATCTCTCCCATCATCAATGGCGGCATGGTCGGCATCTATGATTTCGTTCGAAAGGAACTCGGGCAGGAACCTGTAACGGATGTGTATTCGACGAGGTTCTTCAACGAGATCGATCCAGCCATGTCCTTTGTGGACGTTACACTGCTCCAGTGCTTTCCCGACGACATCCATATTGCCGACGTCGAGTTCGCCGACAATCGGCGTCCGATTGACGATACCCCGCCGGTCAAGGGAGCTCGGAATTACCATGAGCTCAACATTTTCGACGATTTCCTCCAACGGCTAAAGGATGTGGCCAGGGACCGTGGTGCGGGTCGGCTATCGCTGATGGTTGGTGGCCCGGGCCTGTACGAAGTGTTTGCCCGCCACGGCTTCAAGGTCGGGGATTCCGCAATGGCGCAGATGGCGTTCGAGACCACGAGTGTAGGGTTCTCGATGTATCAGGTCATCTGAGGCTACTTGCGCGTCATGCGCTTTGAGCGCCTGACGCGCGGCCGAGGCCGGAACCGCTAACAAGCGACGATGAAACAAGTGCAGCAGAGGAATAGCTCCTCAAAGCTCGGTCTGCATCTTGTCGTTTGCTGCCTCAATCTCAGCATGTAGCGAATCTGAGATCGGATGATTTGGGGCCACCTCAACCACAGTAGCTACCTTAACCGGCATTACAACCGGATTTCCTGTCAAGGGGTTGCGGGCGACTGTGGGGAATACGCCGAGACAGAGGACCGCGCCGACCGCTTTCTTTCCAGCAAATATTCGATCAATTTCTGCTTGTCCGTTGTCGACGACAACTTGGGAAACCATCTGAGTGAAGAGTTCGACGGCCCTTGCAGCGGGAATACGCCAGTCGATGTAGTAACCGTTCTCCGGCCACAGATCGGCTTTCGCGATGCGCGGCGTCAGTTGAAATGCAACGATTCCTTCGCTGGCTTCAGATCGTTCAATTTGGTCGACCCCCTTTTTCAGGTGATCTAAAAGGCTCTGAGTATGGGGCGATCTAATTGTCTTGAACGCGTAGGCCCGATTGGTTGCCGGACCTAGAGCGATTACATCGGGATTGGTTCCAAGCGAGTGCTTGGGATGGTCGAGATTGATGCGCACCCCGTTGCCCATCAAGAGGCAAGCCCAGTACAGTTCGATAAGCTTGTTATAGACGTCGGCACTTCCGTACGGCGGCTCTTTGGTAAGATGTACCGCGCCAGAAGCCAACATCTTCAGGTGCGGGACGAGCGAATCGAAGTCTGGATGGTTTCTAACTGCAACGACCTTGGCGGCCAGATCATGGACCGCCACTCCAGCAGTGTACTCGTCGCGCAAGTCATCGGGGTTTCCGGTGAAACCTTCACGGATACGCTTCAAAATTAGCCACAACGGAAGCATATCGTCGCCCGACACGCCGTTTGCGGGAATGCTTATTCCCTCAGCTGCAATAAGGGCCTCGAACCGATCGACGGTCTGCATCGCGTCACTCAACTGTAGAAGCATTCCCGAACTCCCTATTGTGGCGAAGCACATCGATTATTTTGAGACGAGTGGTCAAGTGGCATCCTAGAGATATTGGGTAGCCATACGATGCCACCGGCGGCAGGTCGCGTCCGCCCGCTGATTTGTCACAAGTAAGACCCAAGCGTGTTTTCGGTCAGACGACGGTGAGAGATGCAATCATGCCTTGGGGTAGTGAGAATGCCGGCGAAGACCACGCCGTGCGCCACTTCGCGCCGATGGTGAGTTGGTGAACGCCGTACGGTCCGCGCAGTGTCAAAGTTCTCCAGCGCTTTGACTTTCGGGTGTATCCCCCGACCGAACGCTCAACCCCTCCCGTTTCATACCACGTGGCCGAGGCGACATCGATCGTGTGGTCGCCGAACTCGCCTCGCCAGAGGCTGCCGTCCGACGGATCGACGTACCACAGTTCGTTGTAGCCGAGCGCCTTTGCCCACTTTTCCCAAGGCTTGATCGAATATTTCGAGATAACAATGCCGCCGGGCGTCGGCTTGGAATTCTCCTTCGTATCTGACGAAAGGATGCCGACCCATAGAACCGGGACCTGCGCTGCGATGTAGGCCTTTGTTCTCGCCTCGATGGCGGGATACAGAATCGGTGTGTGCTGGATTTCGAACGCCCACCGGCTCTGCCCATCGGGTGACGTGACGAACACGTCGGCGCGGCGATCTCCTTGAATGGACAGCACGTTCACTTCGTAGTTGGCGACATAGCCCAGTCTGCGAAATGCGTCACGCAGCGCGACCTTGGCCTCGAGGTGCGCTGCCGTCTCCCCCTTTGCCCAAGAGCAGTCGGTTGGAGGCTTGTGCGCGAAGTGCGCGATCTTGATCTGGCCTTTACGCAGGGTAACGGCCTGACCGCATTCCGGGCAGTGATAAGAAAAACCTTTGGCGGAGGTCGCGGCGTCCACGCTCAAGCCGTTCCAATTTGCTGTCAGCATTCAGCTAGTCCTTCGCTCAGGCTGCAATCAAAGGTCCTTCAACCGCAGGAGTTCTCGCTCGACTTCCTTTTCGAACCGCCTCAACTGGCGCAAGATCATGTCTCCGTTATCGAAGAGCTTTGCGCTTCGTCGAGCGTAAGACGAGAAATTGCGGGCTGCGACCGAAGTGAACCGCTTTCGCAGTTTCTTGGTGTAAACCTTGCTGGCCTTGCCTTGAGCGATCGCCTTCGCGGCAACATCGCGGGTGCGACGGAATCCCTTACGCATCTTGCGCCATTGCCGCGACAGCGAGCTAGGGCGGATGGTCGCACCTTCCCCGTGGAAGGTGAAGCCGAGATACTGGGCAGCCTTCCTCGATGCTAGCGCAGCGTTTGCAGGGTCGAACTCGGACACTTCTGTCTTGTCCCTGCTGATCTCCAGCGCGTCGGCCGCGAGAAGGTCTTCGATTTTGACTTCTACGTCTCGTGCATGTTCGAGCTTGCACACGACGAGTATATCATCAGAGTAACGCCGATAGAGCGCGCCGATCGAGCGGCAGTAAGCGCTCATCGCGATATCGAAATCCAGCATGTACAAATTGGAAAACGCGGCGCTGATCGGTGTTCCCTGCGGTATTCCGAATGCGTTCGGGTTTTCGTGTATCGGGATGCCGGCTTCCTTCACCTCCGCGATGGTGGCGATCGGGTCCCGCGTTTTTCGTTGAAGGCTTTGTAAGAAGGTAGGCTGCGCGCGGAGGTCATCCAGGCGGACGAAGCGGAATTTCGTCATGAATCGAAAGACCTTGAACCAGCTTTCTGGAAGGTTTTCGACGCCGAGCAATCGTCGGAGCCGGGTCTTGAGGAGTCGGTGATCAAGGGTGTCGAAGAATTTCGTTACATCGTAGGCCAATATAGCGACGGGTGCATTGGAGCGGGCGTAGCGATACACGTCGGATGCGAAATGATAATTGCCCTTGCCGAGCGACCGGTATGCGATGACGTTTTCATCGATCTCGTGCGAGGCATAGGCCGCCTCCAACCGATGGTTCAGCAACCAAGCATAACAGGAGAGCACGCAGGCGTCGCGATGTGACGCGAACATGATCGCGCGGTCCTTTAGCCTGGTCTTGTGAACCTTTGGCTTGTAGCGCTTTTCGGATTTAACGTAGTGGATGAGGGGTGAGAACGAATGGGCCTCGACGAAGTCCGGCTGCAGTACTTTTTTCGCAAACGACTGGCCGACCTGGCGATCGAAATGCCTATATCCTCGAGGAGCAAACCAGCCAAAATCGATCAAGCGTTGCGGCTCCGCAGAGTTCGGGGAGTTGATCCTGACCCTGGACCCCAGCTCGTAGAGCTGGACACTTCCCGAACGCACGCCGCCATCTGTCTGCACCTCAATCGATTGCATCGAATGCGATCCCGACACGGGTCTATTAACGCGAGGCGGTATTGTGTAACCACGGAGGTCCGAGCCATGCTCGATATCTCGTTCATCATTCCATACCTGGTGGCGAAGATCATCGATCTCGTCCTGCCGGGAAGCAACTTCGAACTTGACAGTCTCAACGGTCCGACCCGCTGGCCAATTCCAGGGGCGAACACAACGTAGGTGTGCAGAACCGATTCGGCAATCTCGCCTCGCCGGAAATACACAAATTACTTCAATGCCGTAGCCGTCGGCTCAAGATGCCAAGCTGAAGGTGAGTTGTTAAGCTTCGCGCATGAAGCATGCGCGCTATCATTCTTGATATCATCAATGATAGCATGCTTGAAATCATGCATGAAAGCTTGATTGAATTGCAATTTGCAAGTATCGACAGAGTCGCTGGTTCGCTCGATTGTGGAGGATATTCGATGCCGATAATTTGCGCCGCCAATCCCAAAGGCGGAGCTGGAAAATCCACAACGCTGTTGGCGATCGCATCGTGCCTTTCCCACCAGGGTGCGTCTGTCATCATCATCGACGCAGACCCGAATAGGCCAATCACCGACTGGCGTTCTGGAAACAGCGCCCTTCCGATAAAGGTTCGTAGCGACGCGACCGAAGCGAACATTCGTGACTTGATCAACGAGACAGCGGCAGAGGCCCAGTTTGTCTTCATCGACCTTGAAGGTACAGCGAGCCGTCTTACCTCCAGAACGATCATCCGCAGCGATCTCACGCTCATACCCTTGGCTGGAAGCGCCCTCGATGCACAACAAGCAGCCCGGGCTGTCAGCTTGGTACGGGAGAGTGAAGCCGACATCGGCCGACAGCTGAACTTCGCCCTGACTTTCAATCGGACCAGCCCACCACCGTTCGTTCGCCGTATCGAACGCGAGATCGGCCAGCAAATGCGGAAGGGCAACCTACCTGTTATGAGCACTCACCTGCATCGTCGTGAGGCCTACAACGCGATGTTCATGGAGCGATTGGCGCTGCATGAATTGAACCCCGCAGCGATCAACGGCGTTCCGGCCGCGATCGACAACGCAATGCAGCTGACTGGTGAGGTGCTCGAGCTTCTCCAGAAGCTTTCTGGTGAGAAGGCTGCGTGATGACAAGAGATTTTGGCTTCGGCGACAAAGAGAACGAACGCAAACTCGACGTGTCCCAATTCTCTCCGCGCGAGGGAAACGATCCCTCCAGGGACGACCTTAGCCTCGGCGACAAGGCCGCCGATAGGGCCGGCTTCAAAAGCCGTGAAGCTGTCGAGAGAGTAGCGCGTATGCGTAAGCCATCCCAGCCGTTTGACCAAGCATTCGTCAGGGCACCGATCGAGGTCATCAACCGGTTCAAGACGTTTTGCAACGAGACCGGGATGTCCTACGGGGAAGCTTTGGATGAACTGATGCGCCGGGCGAAAGTTTAGGCGCTCACCGGATATAACTGCCTTTGCTGGGCCAGGACCGCTAGTTCGTTTTATGGTGGGTTAGGTGCCGGGTTTGGGACTTAGCCTCCCACTGACGGCTGCTTTCGGGCCCAAACCGGTCGTTTGCAATTGCCAACGGATCACACGTGATCGCCGTCATGTGAGCAGCGGGGATAAATCGCCAGCCAATCAATGATGAGACGAATCCGGATCGTCAGTTTCTTCGGTCGAAGATACCCGAAACTACGAGTAGATAAGAACGGTATGTTGCTCGGATGTGGCCTTTTTCGCGTCTGGTAGAGGACCCTACGGACGGGGCCGGACTTCCGCGATGGCTGCCCACAACATTATCAAAGGCCTGTGTATCAGATTTTAGTCGCACGCTTTGACCTCAGCATCAAAGAAATCGGCCGTCCGCTCGAGCATTGCCTCCCAGTTTCCGACGGGGATGAGTTCGTGCATTAAGCAGATTACTATAGCGCGATGTTATACTTTGATATTAATCACGCGAGAGCGCGAGAAATCGCCGTACCGATTTGAGGCCGAGATTACCTCGTTCGATCGCGTGAAAAGGAACCACCGTGGCCTGCTCCAGAGGAAAAGCTCATCCCAACGCGGCAACTAAGCTGAGACTTTTCGTGGACTCCGCCGGGTATTGCCAGAATCCGGGATGCAACACAGCGTTATTTCCCGAGGGACATGACGGGCACCCGCACATTGCCGAGATGGCCCACATCTTCGCAGCCATCGACGGAGGACCGAGAACAGAGGAAACGTTGACCGAAGAGGAAAGGGGCGACTACGCGAACATAATCTTGCTCTGCGCCAATTGTCATACGCTTGCGGACAAAACGCCTGAAACCCACCCGGCGACGCTTATGGCTTCGTGGAAGCGTGGCCACGTGGAGAGAATACGTCAGGTTTTCGGAGTGCGGAAATTCAAGACCCGAGCCGAGCTCCGCTCCGAAATCGAGAAGCTTCTCCGCGAAAACCGGGCAGTCCATAAAACTACAGGTCCCGATCTCGAGTATCGGGCAAATCCCGAAGCCGAAGAGGCGCACATGTGGCGGGCTCGGATGCGATCGACGATTATTCCAAACAGCAACAAGATTCTTCTATTCGTCGATAGCAACATGGGATTGCTGACGGATGGCGAGCGGGAAGTCGTCGAGCAGTTCAGGCTGCACGTCAAAGGCCTTATTCTTCGGCACCTGGAGGGTTTAAAAATCCCCAATATCAGATTCCCGAGTGAAATGGCGGACATCGCAGCATGACCACGCAGGAATTCGTTTCTAAGGCTTTGACAGCGAGCCGAGATGTCTCCGATCATACTTGGGTGACGTCAGAGATCGTCGAAATCGAGCGGCCTGAAAAACAAACTTTTCGGGCGGCCGTGATCGCCAAGAAGATGGTCTTCCTCGATCACGTGAAGCCGCTCAGCGCGTCGGGCGTTGAGGTCATCGTCAATTTTCCTAAGGTGGGCATGTGGGGGGCCGATGCCATCGAATTCTGCGAGGCGAACGGTGTCGCGTGGGGGCGCTATGGCGTGCTGCTCAAAGCCTTGGACGCCGACTTTCCCGCAGAAACTCGAGACCCCCAAATCCAGTTCCCGCGCCGCGCGCTGTTACAGCACACGAGAGTCAAACAGGTCGGGTTTATCAACGATCAGTTGCTGACCGTTCGTCACGATACCGGGAAGGTCCTGAGGATCGCGCTCGTCTACAACTACGATCTGGCCCCCGAGGACATTCGGAATGCACGCGAGCGCCTCGGAGAGTTCGATCTGGTCCTGAAAAACAACCCGAACGGCTCCATACTCAACGGCGTGGCGGAGGCAGCGGAGAGCATGGGGGCGGAGGTCTTTGAAATCGCAGGTATACTTCGTTATCTCGGACGCTTGAAGTGATCTCCGGCGATGATGTCTACTTGGTAGGCGTGTTTAAGATGATCAAGGAGTGCCAAGATATCGGTCTGGATGCGGACTGGTACATTTTCGGGTCCGCTAGCCGCGAGGATACAATACCGGCCGATATCGATATCCTTTGTCTCGTCGAAACCTATGACGTGGGAAGAGTAATTTCTAAGGCGGTAAACAGCCATCTGCTTCGTAGTCCTATTGACCTCAGAATTCTCTCTCGCGAAGACGAGGGCAGACTCGATTTTATACGAAGGACCGGCAGCATTTGTCTTGCCCATTCGAATTCGCTTGAATGGCGTAGCCATCGCACACCCGAACTATCCACAGGACGCGACTGACCGGGCGGAAGGAATGTCGCGGTACGAGGGCCCCGTTTAAGCTCTTCCGCCAAGACCTTGGAATGAAGGAAAAGTTTTTTGCCGAGGCCGTGGGCTTCTCGGCGAACGACCGTTCATCTCCCGTTGCGGGCATTGCTCGCATCGGGGTAGCCCAATAGTTCTCGAACGCGAAGCGGCTGGCGATTAATGTCAACTATTCGCCCGAAGCCGTCATCGATGGGAAGACTGCTCTATAGGCTCTGAATTTGTCTGCGACGTTGGGGCGTCCCACACCTGCTCCCATCCTTCGACGTGACTGGACGTAAGACGTTCTGACATTCGCGCTAGTCGTTTCGTGTTGAAGACGATGCCTCCAACCGGGACCGAATGGCTTCCCACCGGTAGATGAACATTCACCAAGGCGACCTTTCCGGCCACCAGCAATATTTCCATATTGGCAGGCAAATGCCCCTGGGGCAGCAATATTCCACGATCAAACAAACGTTTGTGGTTCTGTCGAACGGTCTTATGTGTTGAGCGGGGCATCACAAGGGTCGTTCGCATCCTTTTACCCGCGTTTCGCAGGGCGTGGCCTATACTCGCAAGGCTTTCCCCCACTTTAAGACTTCGGCCCCAAGTCGCGCCGTTGGGCCTCAACCAGACGACCTCACACACCTGATCTGACGCTTCGAAATCTCCCACCATAGCGATCAACCGATCGAAATTGCGCGGTAGATAAGGTGCGCCTGTGGACGCGATGAATTCTGCCCCCTCAAGCGGAAGACTTACGAGCGCCTCACGCCACGCATCAGTGCTGTCAGGATTGTTGATAACATCGGCGAACCGTGAATCGCCGGTCATACGTTCGAATTCGGCGGCCGCGTTCGACGCAGTGTCGGCCCCAACCTGTAGATGCCATGCATCGCTTGCGGCCACGGTCAGCTTGTTATAATTCGCAGCGCTGTCGTTGAGGTCCGTGAAAGTCGGTCGAACCCGCAGCCGATCCATGTCGAGGACCAAATCTGCACGCAATATCTGATAGCCGTAAATGCCACCCTCGACGTCCGACACCGAGTAGAGATTCACTGCGTCAGGATCGGGGAAACGGCGAATTCGCCTCGCGTAGTCTCGGAAATTCTCCTCAAACGCAGCGCGGGCGAACGCCTCCGGCATATCCCGAGCTTCCGGAAGCTCCGCCACCTTCACAAGGTAGTCAGCGGAGCGCGCACGTGAACGTGGAACCATATTTCGGCTCACGAGATCATACCAGACGTTCTCGATGATCGGCGAGGTTTCCACAACGTGCGGAACGCCAGATGTGGATGAAGATCGGAACAGCTCCCGGCCGGCGGGGGCAAGTTGGACATCGTCGTTTACGATCTCCACGAGATTTCGCCGACCCATGTCCGTGAGAACTGTTTGCATCTCACTGGTCGTGAAGCCAAACCACGCTCGCATGCGGCTCACCGCCATTCTGTCCAGTATGGCCAGGAGCCGCAGCACGAACTCATCGACAACTGGGAGCTGGCGATCTCGTGTGATCGTGGCCCGGACTGTGAAGCGACGGCACGAGACTTGGAAATCAATCATGTCAACGATGATACGATCAGGTGCCTCGCTCATTGGCCAATCTCCGTGGCAGGTCTTACTTCGCCATCTGTCTGAGACATGGAATTCACCTTCGAGAGCACCGTCTTCATAGGGGACCGACATTTCGGGTCCGACCACATCGAGGTGTCACCAAGGATGTAGAGACGCTCCTTGGCGCGAGAAATTGCCACATTGCATCTATTCTCGCGACCTACATGCCCAGACTTTCTTTCGGAGTTAGAGCGGACCAAGGTCACGATGACAATTTCGTTCTCTTTCCCCTGATACGCATCGACAGTATCGATCACGACAATCCGACGGAACTCTTCAGGAAATGCTTGCTGAGACCATTCGCGTTCAATTCGTCGTTTCTGTTCGCTGTACATGCAAATGACGCCGATTGCCGGCTCACCGCGCTTGGAAAGTGTCTCGACGAGTGTGGCCTCTTTTGAAAGCCGATGAAGTATCGACATCACGCCGGTGATTTCGGCTTCATTCCAGATATCGCGTCCGGAGTTGCGGTTGCGCTCTGCCGCACCAGACATATCCGCAGTGTCAAACCAGACAACAGGGGTTGCCAGATCGTTTGGAAGGCCGTCGAAGGCCTTATCGTGCTCGCGGTCATTGGATGGCTTTAGTCTAACGCCATAGGGTGCGTAGAAAGTCTCGGAGACGAGATCGCTGATCGCGGGAATCATCCGATACTGTTCGTCGAGAACCTGAGCGTTTCGACGCCCATAGGATGACTCGAAAGCTCGCTCGAAGTCTGTTTTTTCCAACGCGGCTTCAGCGTCGAAAAACTCTTCGGCAAGCGACCTTTGAACATACTTATCGACCATGGGCCTGAGCTGCCTTTGGTCACCGACCAAGACGACACGGCTTCCTAGTTGCAGCGGCACGGAAAGTTCTCCACTCGTGCATCGCGCAGCCTCGTCTACGATCACCCAATCAAACGTTCCCTGGTCCAAACGAATTTGCGACTGACCAAGACCGACGCATGTCCCTGCGACTACCCGCCGCGTTTTCGCAAGAAATTCATCAAAGTTGCGATGGCCTGAAGAAAGCGTTTCTTTCCATTGATTGGCGAGCGATATCAGCTGTTGGACCGTCACCAGGTCGCTCGGAGACGCCTTTGGATGGGCGGTCCGCACTGCATCGAAAGCCTGCTGAAGAGCCTCTGCGATGTCCGTCGGGTCTACGCCGACATCGCGTCCGAGAATCCTAGTAGCTTCCCTAGCGAACGCCCTAGATAGCGTCCGAATCCGGGCACTCGACCGACGCCGCTCTTCCTGGGCGACATCACCGAGAGCGGCAGCCCTTGCCATTTCGATTGAGCGTTTCAGTGTGCCGAGTTTCAGTTCGACATTGATAACGTCCAGAACGAAAGACTTTGGAATCCCCACCGCGGAAGCGGCGTGCGCCACCCGCGTTTTCAAGCCATTTTCAAACCGGACCCGATGTCGATCTCTCAAAGAACGGGCCTGGTACGGCCGAACCCGCTCTGTAGCACCGCGCGAACCAACCCGAAGAAGATCGGCATAACCGCCATGCTTCCTATAGGTCTTGAGCAATTCTTCCAGCACATTGTTGACAGCCTCGTGGGACTGGCTGGCAACGAGTACTCTTCTTGCTCCGCCATCTTTCAGGAGCCAATGTACTAGACTGGCTATGAACTTCGTTTTGCCGGAACCCGGCGGCCCCTGCAGAAGCCCAACAGGGCCGGTTTCCACCAAGGACCTGAAAGCGACTCGCTGACCTTCGTTTAACTTATACGTGGAAATCTTCTTCAGCGATTCGGGAGTATCGTAGCTGATCTCCGGCGCATCCATTGTGGGATCAAAATAATCGATCAGATTTGCGATAACGCTGGATCGGCGTGTAATACGCTCTACCGCCTTACGTCGTCTCTCCTTCGAGACGCGATCCCTTCGGTCCACCAAGGCGACGAATTCGCCCTCGGCAACTGGTGAGCGCTGGTCCCGTACCGACAAACGACGATTATCACAGTTCGGAATATCCAGATATCCGATCAATCGACCAGAATACCCCCCGAGCCGCACCTCAACCGTGTCATCGTCTTCAAACTCGATTGGAGTTGCTGCTTCGTAGTAGTAGCTCGCCGAATTCCCTACATCTGGAATACGACGATCGATCCGAACACGTGAAACAGAATCTTCCTCGAGCTCGGCCGACCGAACCCACATCCGTGCAATGTCTAACGACGCTGTTCCGAGCGATCCAAGTTCCGGAGGTTCATCGTCGTAGAAGTCGACTTCGTCCTTCTCCTCGACTTCAGCATCGTCGGGACTAGCGTCGGGTTTCTGAACCGGTACCGTATCTCTGAGGAACTCGGCAAATTCCTGCAGCCCTTGGGCGGGACCAGGCTTCAAAGTGAGTGCGATGGGTAAGGTGTGGCCGCGACCAAGCTCCTTGAAGCCCGTCTCGAAAACCTGCACGTCGTCCACTTCAGTGTCGCGCATTCTCAGCAACAAACGGCGCTCTGGACCGGTAATCCAAAATACATCCAGCCCGCCGGCGGTCCTGTGGGCTAGCACCCAGAGCGCATCATCCACTCCCTTCAAAGGGCCGATAGGCAAGCCGGGATACTGGAGCACGAAAGTCCGGAGAGCCGGCTTGGAACGCCTCTTCTGTTCCATCGAAATGGCTTCGAGGAGAGGATCGAGGGTTTCGATGGTATGTCGCCCCAGTTCTTGGCGGGCCGTTTCGACGACGTTCGTGAAAGCTGAGCTCGAATGGCTTTCAGCAAAGCCAACGACCATCTTACACACGGCATAACGATCAATTTCCTGATCCGATTTTCTCTCGTGATCCTCAGGAACCCAAGACATGCTTCTCAGCCGACTGCCATCGGTTCGAGAAATATCTAGGAGGTCAATGAGCGTTACCGCGTTTCCACTTTCAACGATCACATTTTCCGGATGGAGATCGCCATGGGCTAGGCCTCTCGCATGGAGTGAGTTAACTGCGGCAACTAGGTCGTGTAGAACGTCGAGAAGCTGGTTTTCGTCCTCAGCCTGATAGCTCGAGAGCGGGGCTCCGTCGACCCATCGCGTTACGACGAAAGGCCCGATGCTCGAAAGTCCACTATCGACGACATGGACTATGCCTGGCTGAGGGACGCCTTTTAGGGCAGCGCCCACCTCCAACATCGCTAGGAGTGCGTGGTCTCGATGCGCGTTGCCACGCTGGATACCATTCCAGACTTTCACCACTACCTTGCCAGACGAATGATTGCTGTCATAGCGGGTCGAGTTACCGCCGCTCGTCAGCGCCCCCGCTGGTGGGTAGGCGACATAGGGGATTAAGCGGGTCTCAAACTCATCCAATCGTGATTGGTCTACGGCCGGTCCCGAAGGAGTTCTAAGTTCGCCGATCGCATCGGCGAGCTCGCAGGCGTCACGGTAACGCGTGTCGGGCGACGCCACGGCCTTCTCGGCGACCTCCATCCATCCGGGAGGGAATACCGTTTCCTCGCCTTCGATTTCAGCAAGTTCACGCATGATCAGCCCGAGACTGAGAACGTCACGTTGCTTTGCCGTAGCGGCCGGTCCATTTGATAGGGGTTCAGGTTCCGCGTAGGTTCCGAGTACCTCGAGATAGTCCCCAACCGACTGATCGTCTGGAAGACGCGCCGAGAAGAACCCCGTGAGGTTCATACCGGTCGGCTCTCCCAACCATACCGCGTCACCGCCAATGTCTCTGTGAGCTACATCTTTATCATGCAATTCAGCGACCATCGACGTCAGCGTATGCATGATGTCAATGCGCTGCTCTCCTTCAAGATCAGAGCCATTTCGCTGTAGATATCGCCTAAGCGTGGTCCACCCGGGAGGCACCGCCAGCAATTGAAAATGTTCCGTCAAAACTTCGTCTGGCGGACTGCCGACAGATTTGAGGATGCCCCGTTCGGCCATCCAGCTTCCGTGTTCGCTGAGATAGGCTACCGTCTTCAGCTCTCGATCTGCTATTAGGCGACGGCCCTGCGGTTCATTTAGGCCAACGGGCAAATTGTCGAAGCGAAACAGCCGCAACAGGCCCTTGATCCGCTCCTCCTTGGCAAGCTGTGTCCGATGTTCGCGCCATATGTCCTTCCGATGAACAAAGAAATTTTCGTCTGTGACGTTGTAGCCGTCCCAACTCATTTTCATTGGCTGGAAGTACGCCGGATTACCCAGCACCTTGTCGAAATCTTTGACAAGCATGTTTGGCTTGACGGTTTGAAGCGTAACCGTGCCGAGCAGCCGATTCCTTTCCTTTGAATCTCCGAGGAGTTTAGCTTCCTCAAGGGTGAGAACATATGGCTTTTCATCCGCCGGGAGGTGATCACGAACGGAGGTGCCCGTGAGCACAACGCGAGAATCGACGTAATATCGACCAAGCTGGCCCTGCCCACGCAAGATACCTTTTACCTTCTTGGCTTTGTCGTTTCCAAGCTGAACCGGCGAGCGTTGCGGTTTGCCGTGAACCCACATGTCGCCTTTCGTCGTAAGCGGACCGTTCCAGTCCTTCAGCTCCAGCAGGACGACACGATCGTCCATGACAACCAATAGGTCGATCTCAATTGGAGCGCTGTTCGCGGGAAATGCGTTGAGCGAAGCGAACATCAGCCAATTAGAAGGAAATACCTTCGCCAGGGCCTCTACGCCCTTCACCTCTCGATGATGAATGCCCGCGCTGCTGAGATATCGAACTTTGCATGCCATTTAATGCCCCCCGGCCCAGTCGTGCACTGCTCTCGCCGGCAACACAGGACACGCGAATGTCGGTTGATTCTCGGAGTAAGTCGAGATGAGAATAACAATTTCTGAGTGAAATCTTAGATCAACCTGACCTGAGCTGGCAACGTGCAACGGTACGCTCGATTGCGGCAATTCGAATGCCCGTTAGACTGAAACGATAGGACCGACGGTAATTTCAAAAATGGCGCTACACACCATGTATTGTGTTTATACCGACAAGACAGTTGCAAAGGACGACGGCAACAGGGACCAGATCATTCCTCTTAGGTTACGCAGTAATTTTCTACAGAACACCGGAGCCGAGTGAGCGACTGAGGGTCAAGTCACTGGAGAGCAGTTTTCTCTCCGCCGATCGGACAGAACAAGAGGCCTCGAGAAATCGGGTGAGCAATAGTCCTTGGAGGCGGCTCCATGCCTTACCCATTGCATCAAATCAAAGACCCCAAAGGAACGGTCGGTTCGACCGGACGTCATCTGCGCCGAACGATTCCTTTGTCCTTCACGGGGGAAAGCCTCTGTTTAAAGGCATTAGCAGGTGAACCGCCTGGACAAACCTTCGCACTTCAACCCGAGTGCGGGGGAAGATGCCCGTCGATCGGCAAGCACGAACGGCAGCTTTTCGCATCCGTTTGCAATCAGACAGGCCTCTTCTTGAAGTGGCATTCTAAGACTCCAATTAAAAGACTCCAATTTAATTTCAAGACCTCGAACGAAAATGGAGTCTTTCATTTCCTGGGGCGCGACGCCAACCAGTAACCGTCTCCATCGTTTATCAATTCCTTTGTCCGCCAGAGGACGCGGCTCAAGAACTTCGCAGGGTCACGAGTTTCGATCACTATCCCGGCGTCAACAATTCTTTTGAGTATCTCGCTGCGGTCAAGTGGGCGATCCGACGCGGCTAGCTCACTGAGCGCGAACTCCCTTACCTTGCTGGATATACTGTTTTTTTTGCCTCTCGTCGTGCGTGGGCCACTCTTTAATGAGGGCGAGACTTTGGCGGTCATTACATCTTCGAGTGCGGTGATGGCGTTTTCAATTTTCTCTAAGTCACGCTTCCACGATGCATTCTTCGTGCGCATCTCATGCAGCAAGGTGACCTTTTTCGCCTTCAGCAGCTCAAGCGATTCCAGAATGGTCCCATCGCTGCCTTTCTGTTCCGTTTCTACCGTCATCTCAAATCACTATTGGCATCCCATATGGAGTATGTTAGCCGAATGGAGTCCAAGCGGCATGTAAGCGATTCCACTTTAATGATTGCCGCACGATTGGTCCATGGAGTGCGGCGGCCTTTGTCGCGTTAACAACGGGAAGTATTATGTGGAATGGGCGCTTACGTCCCGCAGGGACCTACCACACAGTCAGCTGGAGGCCTCATCCAAAGGACCCGCATGTGCTGCTGCCCGTTTTGCTCCTGCGCAACAAGGGAGAAATGAAATCCCAGGAATATCTCCCGGCCACAAAATATCTGTTCGGAATTTCGGCCTCTCCGACCACCTTGAAGAAGCTCCCCTCCATGCTCGGCCTGATATGGGATTGCCTCGTCGAGCTGGAGATTTCTCCTGACAGCCTAGTGGACGTCACAGAGGTCAAAAGTCTGATGATCGCGATCTGCCGATTCCTTCTTTATGGCGCGCGTGCGTTTACCGCCGGGCAACAAGCGATATCGTCGTTGGGTTGGTCACCGAGGTCGGGACGCGTTGTAGATGGTCTGGGCTTAGCGTTCGATGCGTTCGTCAAGGACCTGCCGTCCACTGTTTCATCCGACGACCCGTTCCTAAAGAAGTGCCCAGGCCTCTTCGGTGGTTCGTTTTCTTTAGCCTACAAGAAAGCCAAAAGAGGAGGCGCTGATTTCAGCCGAGTCGCCCACTTCGGAGAAGCCGGCATCGGACACAACGGACCTCCCGAGCCTGAATCTGAACCTGCTGCCCCGAAACCGATACTGGATAATCTCAAACCAAAAAACGAAAGAAAGAAGCCGTACATACTCTCCCCGACGAAACGGTTTCCCAAGGACCACCTTGTCCCCTTCCTCACAAAGGGGTTCCGTCTGGCGTCAAAAGCTCACCGACGTGATGAATCAGGCGAATTGGCAGCAAAGCTGCTCCTCGGCGGCATCCGCGGCTCCGAAGTTATGAATTTTTGGGTGAACGATCTGACGGTCGTAAATGGCCGGATACGGGGATACCTCCGAAGCCCTACGCTGTTTAAGGAACAGAGCGGACGGACCCGCAGAGTCGAATTGGAGGAGAAGTACGGCCTTCTTCCCCGCACCGAGATCAAGGGGAAGAACCATGCCGGATTCAAATCGCCCGCACTCGATGACGACCATTCGGCGAGGATACACTGGATGGCGGGCAGCGAGGAATTCCTCGGGCAATCGTTCGCGAGATACATCCTCAACGTACGTGCGCGGGCTATGGCTGAACGTCGAGCGCTCGGCCATCCGGACCATCCGTATCTCCTCGTCTTCCCAAAATCGATACCGCATCTGGGCATTGTTGTAGGTGACCCTTACACCATGAGCGCGTTTCGGCGCTCGTGGAAGCGAGCAGTCCGCCGTTACGCCAAACTCGCAAATTTGGCCGAGATGTACGTTGCAAAAAGCCTTGGAACGACAATCCACGCAATTCGACATCTGTGTGGCAAAACGCACCAAGAAGATGGCGACGGCATTCAGACCATCCAGATCAAGCTGCATCACAAATCTATCTTCAGCAGCATTGTCTACACGCTCCCCGACCATGAAGAGATTCATAACGCCGCTGAAAAGGTGAAAGAGCGCATAAAGACCGGAAACTTTAAATCGGAATTCCGGCACTTTGGCACCATGGAAGAGTCCGTGCGGACCTTCGCCGAGAGTATATTGGGCGGGAGGTTTCGGCGGTGGTAAGCGGCCAACTCGTCCCGACCAAATCCTATCGTCGAACACCTACCGACGTCAGACGGGTTCCGCCGATTCTTCAAAGCGGACTGACAGCGATCCCGTCCAATCAAGCTCCGAGCCACCGGCGCATGCGCCCGCCGCCATCGTGGGATCACCTTCCGGTCGCGTACGCGCCACCAACGCTGCGAGCGTCAGAAAAGGAGGCCGTGGACTTTCGACCTCGCGAATTAGCCGGACCCGGGAAGGCAACCAATTCTCTATTCCGATCCCTGCCAAACAGTCGAGTTCTATCTTGCCAACACCTAAAGTCGTCCATTTCAACAACGGTCCGACCATCATCGTCAAAAACGAGAGGGAAAGAGATTTCATTGCGGAGATAGTGACCAATCTCACCAACCTCCAGCCCAGCTTCCGCTCTCGGCTAGATAGGTGGGAAGCGAGCGCGGTATCGGATTTCCCAATTTTATGTATTTATGCCGGCACACTCGTGAAACACAACGCGGGCGGCAATGTCCAATTGCGACTTCATGACTTTGTCTATGGGGCGAAGGACAGCATCCCTGTGCAAGTCGCCGAACACATGCTGGACAACAGCGAATTGGCGACGGACGTTCTTCGCATTTTTGACGAGCTTGAAATTCCGAACGAAATTTTTGGGAAGCTCGAACAGTCCGACAACAGGACGAGATACGAGCGATTTTACCGATACCACATCGCTGCAATGGTGATGTGCATTTCAGGAGCAACCCGCTTTGATGATATTGGCAACCACAATATATCGAAATGGCTGTCGTTTTATTACAACGACGACAAGCTAAGCTTCAACAGGCCTGATTTATTTATATCTAATCTTGAGATACACAAAAAAATATTTAAGGTGATTGCAAAAGCTCTCGGACGCTACTTCAACGATCCAGATATATTGGGTCTTGGCATGGTAAGGCGTACCGAGGGGTCTTTTGCCAAGAACCTGCTTGAGAACCCACCAGAACATCTGGCTGATTTGGTTCGTCATTGGAAACAGTGGCGAAACAGCGAGGCCCCGTTATCAAAGTCCCCAAAGGGATCATTGAGGTATCTAGCGGACTACCTGACTCTCCACAAACATACTGCAACCGACCTCAGTGTTTTCGTCCGCACCAAACGTAAAGTAAGCTTTCTCGAATTTTACAAGGAAAGAAGGCTTCAAAGAGGGCTCGAGGAATTGTCCGGCGGTGACGAGTTCCCGCTCATCCGGCGGTTCTCTAATTACCTGGATCGGCAACTCGCGAGCTCCGGAACAGTTGGATTATTTCCACTCATATCAGCGGAAGATGACCGCACATTTAATAGACAGCGCAAGGAGAGAGGCCTGGCCGTTAAACGCCACGAGGCGCGCGCTATGCCTCTTCCATATCACTATTATCAAATATTGAGAGAGATACTCGAAGAAGGCGAGAATGGATGGCCGGGAAGGCATCCATTGTGTCGGGCCTTCATCCAAGGGGAAGACCGATATGTACCTGTCTTGGCGACGTTGTACCTCGTTCTGTTCGACATACCACTGAGAACGGTGCAGGTTCGCCGACTGTGCAGCGGCGAAGGCGACCCACGAACCTTCAATGGGGAAACGCTTGCCTGGGGTCCGAACACGGGACCTCACGCGAGCTACTGGGAGAACACTGAGCGGACCGATCCGTATAGGGGTTATGCTCGAATGACGAATAATCCGCGCATAACCGGCTTCCATATCAATACCAACAAGCATTCTGCGGCATTCGTTATCCCCTGGCAAAACGTCGACCTACACCGGATGCTGTTCGAGCTGAAAGTTTGGCAGGAGACCTCGAACCCGATTAAGGGCCCTGTCCAACTTGAATACGACGGCGACCCCGAAGAAGGCGCAAAGGATACGCTTCCGAAGATTTTCCCACTGTTTCGAATGCCGGCTGGACGGCATGCGACAAAAATCAATCCACTCACGTACCAGCAATGCTCGAGGTTTTGGCTCGACTTGATGCTCGAGGTGCAAACCAGATGGAATGCTACCGCGGCTGAAGAAGATCGTGACGAATTCGTCACGATGACCAAATCTGGCAAACAGGTTCAAAAGTCTCGCTATACCTCACACGGAATGCGCGTTGCGGGAATTACGATTCTTCTTCAGGCCGGATTGTCGATCGAACTTGTCAGCCGAATGTTCGCAGGACACGCGACCATACTGCAGTCTATCTACTACGCGAAGTTCGAAGCGAGCTTCATGTCCAGCTCGTTTGATGACCTTGATGTTGCAGGAATGGTGCGAGCGCGCGCCGAACTGTTCAGAACTGCCAAGGAAATGGATTTCGACGACGCCAGCGATCGATTGATTGCCGGGTCACCAGACCTTCTGAAAATGGCGCTATCAGCCATTGGATCATGGGAGAGACGCGACCTCGGTATTTGCCCCTACAGCGGGCAACGATGCCTCGATGGAAATCCTGACGGAGGTATCGTCGAAGGCGGCCAAGGAAACTGCCTCCTATGCAAACATCATCTGACCGGACCCGAATACGCCCACGCTGTATGGTCGTACGGTTGTCACCTCTTGTTCCGCCTCGGTCGGATGAACCGTCGGGTCATGGCACTCACCGAGGAAATAGACAAGATGCAAACCGAACTGGACGCTATGGATAAAAGCCACGATGATTTTCGCGTGTTGTACGGGAAAAAAAGAACAACTGAAACCACTCGTAATAATGTCACCCTCGACCAAGTTCCAGTGTCCAAGACCCTTGCCGAGTGCGTTAGGCTTCTCGCTGTTTTCGAAGAAATGGAACGTCGAGGCCTCGGTGAAGATCAAGGCACGAGCCTTATCACCTCGCCGAATTCGTCGTTGGACCATACGGAAATATCCGAAATCCGACAGGCTCTTGGCCTCGCCGAAAATGCGGAGATTTACAAGAGTACCTACGATCCGGAGGTGAACCAGGTCGTCATATCGTTTGCGCAGACAGCTGCCGTCAGCTGCGGGTACCGACCTATAGCCATGCCCTCGCGGTCGCCTGACCAGCTAGACAGAGCGGCGCGATATGCCGTCAAAAAGATGTTGCAAGACGTGACTGAGCAAGAATTGATAATGTTGGAAGCTGGCGCGATCGAAATGAACGAACTTCTTCCCGACAACGTCGCCGAAGACATTTTCGTAAAGGGACTGCAGCTGGAACGACTGGACCGATCACCTCGAAATGGTGAGCGCCAACTCGAAGGAGCAAGAGCATGACGGTCCACAACACTAGGGCCGCCGTCGATCCGCGTGAGTTCATCCTTGAGGAAGCAGAGAAACAATCGCTTCAAATTATCGCGGCGCGTAAACTCAATACCAGGTACAAGAAGTCGGTCGAAAACTACACACGGATTCACGATATTTCCAAAGCATTGCTGGCCGATAAGGACCAGCCGATCCGGCCGGACGCTGAAGGGTTGGTTAGATTTGCGGCGATCGGAGGGGCTCCGATGATAGCCGTGCAGACCATTAGAAACTCCTATCGCAATATGACGGCAATCTGGACAAAGGCACACGTCAGGCTCGTCGCCCTACTATTATTGGATCGTCTTGCGAACCCGCGGAAACGCAAGTCCAGGGGGATCGAGATCGACGCGGAAATACAATCGCTCGAAGACATCATACGGGTTCTCTATATCGAGAACTGCGATCTGCGGTCTCAAATGTCGAGCGCCGCCCCTGTCGTCACGCCTTCAAGCGACCCATCTCAGTTCCGCAAAGTGTCCGACCCAGTGAGTGACGGACCTTCTGCGCCATCGGGCGCGGATTTCGTGGATATGCGCCCTGTCCGCGCATGGGTGAAGAACCTTTCACGCGACGATTCATACCTGCGTATTACGGAACTGGGCCTCAAACTCAGCCCCTTGGCCCGGCCGAACTACACAATCGTGCCCAAAGACGTTTTTGACGTTTTTAAATCGCTATGAGATGCCTGTCGGAAGCTCCAAGGTGGAGATGGACACCATGAACCCCTCAACTCTCCGTTCGCTCGACGGCGTAGAGAAAAGCGAAACGTTCATCATCGTGGACACCCGCTTAGCCGAAACGGCATCGCGTATTCACGACAAGGAGCAGACCTTGGCAGCGCCTGCGATCGACTGCAGCGCGGCGTAGGAGTAGAGGGCGTAAGCTTCCGGATTGAAGCCCGCTGCCTTGAACTTCTCCAGCAAGTCCTTGTTGGCCGGATTCAGCGTCGGGTCGGGGCCGAAGGTGTTCAACGTGCCCTCCACGGCGTCTCCAGCAATGGCTGCCAACTCGTTGGACACGATACCGTCGCCCGATACAAGCGTTGCCTTCAGGCCCTGATCCTTCGCCTGATGAGACCAGCTTCCGTGTGCAAACCACCCCAATAGATGATCGAAACGCCGGATTCCCTCATCTTAGCAATCAGAGCCGAGAAGTCTTTGTCCCCGACGTTGATGATCGACACTGGTCAGTGGTGGACATCTTTACCGGGTAGCCAGCAGAATTCCACAGCTGCGGCATTTTCGGTGATAACCCAGTCGATGCTTCCGGCTGCCGAAGGCCTCGACAAGGCGAGAGTGCATCCTCGGCCGTTTCCGGCTGCGATACCAGTTGAATGGCTGGCGTACGGGCGTTGTGGTCTATTCAAACTTGCTCTGGCGGGCCTAATCTTCACGGGACTCGATCTTGAAGGCCTGAGTGGTCGCTTCGTCCAGTAAGGAGGCAGCAGCGACAGTATTTTCACCCCTGGCGTCTTGGTCCCATTCGTAGCGGACCGCAGCTCAATTTACTATTCGTCAGACTTCTTGGCCTTGGCCCGCTCAACTTCATCCACAATTGCTCGCGCCTTCTCAAGTGTGGCATCGAGTTCAACGCTCTCTTCGCGATCGAGTTCGGCAAGGCCTTGGGTATCAAAATCAACGATCTCGTCGCCGGGATCAGGCTCGGCGTCAGGAGCGCGAGCGACGATGGCCGTCGTCGCGGCAAGATCGGCCTCGGGCAGCATCCCCCATCGTCGAAGGGCAGCTTGGACTTCCGCTTGGACGGCTTCCCGATGACGGCGTTCGATAGCATTGCGGGCGATCCGCTGAACTTCCGCATCGAAGTCCTTGTCGGGGTCGATGCCAAGAGGATCGTCAGGTGGGGAATGGATCACCGATTTGGATTGGTCCTTCGCCATCAACGCTCTCCTAAGGTTTAGGTTTCTGATCCAAGTGACGTGCTGGTGTGTGGAATTCTTCACATCAGTCGGTAGTTTTTGTTCATCCAGCCGGCCCAACACCTGCCACGGCGCTTCTGGTTTTTCTGGCTGAGGTGCCAGTCAATCGATGATTTGACAGCGATGCTCCTCCGTCCGCGATCCTGTTTCGCTAGCCCTAGATTTCAATCAGCAAGTTCGGATCGAACCCTGTGGATTCTCCGGGATAACCACGTGGATTGCAAACGATCCGAGTGAATCCGAGCATGTAGTCCAATTTTTGGTGCACATGACCATGGACCCACAAGTCGGGCTCGGCCTCCCTGATGAAGGCATCGCAATCCGAGGCGTAGCACGGCGCTAGTGGGTCATCTCGGAACCATCGAGAAATCGACCTCGATGAGGGCGCGTGATGGGTGACGACAACCTTTTTCCTGACGTCGGCCCGACCGAGACTTTCCGTCAGGAACGCCATTGAAGCGCCGTGTTTCCGGAATGCATGGATGGGCTTGAGTTTTCTGAAGGGCTGTTTGGACAGATTGATGCGTCGATAGTCGTTCATTCCCTGTTGGGCGGACCACATAGACGTTTCGGGATTGCTATCGAATAGCCGGAAGTCGGTCCAAAGGGTCGCGCCGGCGAAAAGAACGTCGTCAATGACTGCATCGCGGTCGTCGAGGAAGTGGATGCTCGGATAGCGATCGCGCAACGCATTCGCCGCGGCTAGGCTGTCCACAAGGAAACTGCGGTAGAACTCGTGATTTCCAGCGACGAAGATCAATGGCACTTCCGGACCAAAGCTTTTCGCAAGCCACTCAATGCTGGGCACAACGCCTCTGTCGAGGACGTCGCCCGCGCAGACAATGACGTCGATGTCATTTGGCGGAGTCGCGGGGAACGGCCTACCCAACTCGAGATGGATGTCTGAGAAAACCCAGATTTTCATCGAAATAGCACAGACTGAGCAGCGGGCAACGGAAAGACTATTGAGGTCATCTATGTCTCCGGGAGTGACGGTTGGTTATGCCGACGGCGTGCGATCTGTCCGCACCTCACCAAATTTATTCATTCAGAAATGGAGCGTGCGGCAGATATCGGGCTGCAAAATGCCGACGCATGCTGATCGACAGGGCATCGTATTCGATCAGGAGCGTCCTCACCGACTCCTCGGCCGAAAGCCATCCGCAGTCCAGACGCCATCGACGATGGAAAATCCGATCAAGACTGTGACTGCTCCAAAACCTGAGAGACTTGAGCGCGTCTTCTCGGGTCTTGGTTTTCGGCGCGATCTGGAGCCACTCCACGATACACTCTTCGGTTATCACCGCCGTCTTCTCGATCTTCTCCGCAATATCGTTGGGGACGGTTGCTAGGGCCGCATCCCGAGCCCGTATGAACCGGCGGTCTCTCGTGAAATCGACGCCCCACTCCGACGGGTTGTCACGCCAGAATATTGTTTCGGCGCGCTCCGTCCATCGAGCACCAAGAACAAGGTCGAGGCTTTCGAACACCCGGAACGCCTCTGGGGCCAGATACGCAGGACCGCTACCATGATCCGGCCGAATGTTCGGACGTCGAAGTCCCGTTGGACTAGGTCGGTCGCGCGCGCCTGTGAAATGTCGATACTCCAGCATGTTGACTTGCGCAGCCAAGCAGACGACCGCCGTCGCGACATCGTCCCAGCGAGGAAGGATGGTAGGTTGCGCAGGCTCCGGATTAACTTTTATGCCACCGCTGCCATCAAGAACTGCTTGACCGAGTGCGACTAATGCCTGGCAAGCAGATTGAAGAGCGTCGATATAGAGATGGTCCCAGTGATTAGCGGCCAAGTCCGGTAGGGCCGCCCATAGAAATTCGACCACTGGATCGAACCACTTGGGGGGCAGCATGGGCTGAGTCCCGACGCCGCGATCATGAACCTTTATTCGCCTGCCCAATGGTTCAAATCCGGCCTCATCGAGCATCTCGCCGAGCGAACCCGCATATGGCTTTTTTGACGCCGCCGGCCGGCCAGTTGATGTTGTTCGCTTCGCCATCACGTACCCGTCCTGAGCTGTGGCTTTGCAAGGCTGACAACCGAGCGCCTGTTGCTTTGCAACACCTGGACAACTTCCTGTCCGGTCATGGCCGGATTTGCCATCAATCTATCGACGAGCGCGTCCAGCGCGGGGCGCTGCCTTTGAATGATGGACCTCGTCCTTGCGAGTTCATTTTCCAGCAAGACGTGGACCTGTTTTCGGAGCTCTGGATTGTATAGGCGCATCCTTGCGAACTCTTCCGGACCGGGAACCTCCACCGCGAGCGTGTGGCCCATACCGGTCGTACCCTCAATCATCGTCGCAAGATCGGTCGCGCTATTCAGGTCTGCCTCATTTGAACCTGATGCCCCATCAGCGAAGGTCCCGAAGACTTCCATTTCCGCTGAGATGCCCGCCAAGAAGATGGCTACCGTGTCCAGGTAAGTTGTTTTGGTTCTCGCCTGCACCTCCGAAAGCGCGGTCTCGACGGTGCCAAGCACCCGTCTATCGCCGCTAACTCGCCATTTCGACATCGTGATTCCTGAGACCTCACGCCCGATTTCAAGACCGACGAGGGCATGGCCGGCCTCATGGACCGCGATCACTCTGAGATAGTCTTCAGGAAGCTTCTCAAGGGTTGGGAGCTGATCGATAATATGGATCGCGCTGAAGTAATCAGCTTGCCGGCGGGCCGTCCGCCTTGCATCCCTGACGAGCCGCTCGATGTCTGCACCCGAGAACCCTTCGGTGGAGAATTCGAATACTTCCGCATCGGCGGCCGACAGCTCGATTCCAGAGTGGAATTTCAGGATGCCGCGGCGCGAGGGGCCGTCGGGAAGTGTCAGCTCCAGATGCCGGTCAAGCCTCCCTGCTCGCAGGAGGGCGGCATCGACGAGCCGAGGATGGTTGCATGCGGCAACAACAACTACGCCGTCTCGACGTTCAAAGCCATCGAGCTGCTCAAGTGCACCAGTAATCACGCCGTTGTGGTAGCCCGCGTTCCGGTCAGAGTTCGTACGTTTTCCCAAGGTGTCGAATTCATCGATGAACAAGATAGATGGTGCCTTGTCGCGCGCTAGTTTGAAGGAAGCGCGCATGGCTTTAAGGTGCGCGTCCAGAGCACCGGCCTCCTGCCATTTAGAAACCGAGCCATAGATGATCGGCACTTTGCACGAGTTGGCGAGTGCACTCGCGAACAGCGTTTTCCCAATGCCTGGAGGCCCGGAAAGCAAGACGCCGGCATCGACTTCGTTCCAGCCGATAAGCCCGGATTTGTAATCTGCGAGGTCTTTCGCGAGATTGAGTCCCCATTCCACCGCAGGACCCAGGCCATGCATGTGTTCTAGTGTCGGAAAATCATCGTGTAGGACTTTGGCAGACTCGACGTCCTTGAGCCTAGCTGTCTCGCGCCGAAGGCGTTCCAAACCTTGGACCGGACCACGCCGGTCCTGAAAGGCGGAATGCAGCCTTGACCACGGTGCCGAAATCAACAGCTCGACGAGTTCATCATCGACCGGAATTCCGGCCCGCCGAAGTGCAGCCCTTGCATGCTCTGGAGAACGAGGCTCGATTTCGATCACGGCATCCGAAAACAGCCGCTCGTCGTCGGTAAGCCGGTAACCCGGCGGCGATAAGAATATCGCACGCCCGTTTTTCTCAGCGAGTGACTGGTCGCGAAACGGCGAGCTCGACCATTGGAAGATGTAGGTCTCCCAGTCCGACGATTTCCAAATTTCCCTCGCGAAGACTTGGGCAGCCTGCGAGTAGATCGGTTGGTAGTAATCGTCTTTAAAGATCAGCGTCGCTATGAATTTCCGCTCTATACCATTCCAAGGCCGCAATGCGGCGGCGACGGCGCAATACGCCATGTAGACCGGCACAGTGACGTAGCGCCACTCGCGAGTTCTCGTATTCCAAGGCACGCGTGATCGCTTGCCAGACTCAGGGTTCGGCATGAGACTTCCTAAAATTTGACGAGTTGGGGCCTTTGGTGGCCGAGAAGGGACAGACCGTTAGAAGCCTTACTGCCCGTCACCAGGTTCACGCAGATGCCGATACGAGATGGTCCTCGCGTGTCCGAGTTTCGCATCCCAAGCAGCAGACATCGTTTGTGACGTCGTATCGATTATCGGTCTCGGGTGACCGACCCCGTCAGACATCAAGCAGTGCACCGATCGGTTTGCAACGACCCGGCTCAGGGATGGCGATATTCCAGCGGGAAGATGGCCGATACCTCTCACGTCATCGATCAACCTATGGCCCTTCTCGACAAGTCGCCGATATCCGCCGGCTGTTACCTCGTACACGCCCGAATCACTTGCTGCCAACGTGACCTCCATATTTCGGATGTTTTTTAATCCTATAGGAATCCTTATAGACTCCCATTTGGATATTAAAAGACCCCATACGGTAAATGTTGACAATTTTTCTGCGGAGCGGCTTCTCGGATGAATGAGGTTACCTGCTCCACCGGAAGCACTCAGAATCGCACGTGCTTTAACGGGGTTTTCACAGCAAGAAGCCGCCGATCTATCGGGCGTCACAAGACGGTACATTTCGACAGCCGAAACGTCGGAATCCATGTTCGATCTCAATCTAACGCTTGTCGACTTTTACATTTCCCGTGGCATTGAGTTTCTGGGAGAAGCCAAGATCGGGACCGAGGTCCGCGGTGCCGGCGCAAAATGGATCGCGCCTGATCAGGCAAGCCTTCAGGAGGAGCAATCACAATTCCAGGCCGAAAAGGTTGGGATATCCTTTCCAGCCGCTAGAGCCCTCCTGAACAAGACGCAAAAAGTCATCGCAGACGAGACCGGGTTGTCCGTTGCAACCGTGAAGGCTCTGGAGCGTGGTGACCATTGGGCTGAATCGTCAGAGACGTTGCAGGGCTACTACGAACGGAACCACGTCGAGTTCCTCGGGTGGAGCGACGCGGCGACAAAACGCTTCTATGGAGTGGGCGTTCGTTGGATAAAAACCAAACGCGCGGCTCCTGCCTGATCCCACACCTATCAGTCGTCTCGTCGTTCGAGCAATCTAGCCCTCGCCCGAACTCCCGCGGCTGCCGCAGCACGACAACTCTCTACGTTTGTCCATTCAGGTTATGTCGCGGTTGCGCTCACAGTGACCAAGCTAAAGCCGAAGCGTCTCGCAAGCGAGACGATAATGACGGGCCTATGGGCCCGGCTTTTGTTTTGTATACGGGCCGAACGGACCGCCAGATGTTGGGGTCGCTGGTCCGAACGGCTCGTATACCAAGACGGAATCCGCCTAGTCGGCGGATGACTCTTAGTAGGGGCTCAGATCGGTATGGACTGGTATGCCCCAAAAAGAGCACCAGATTCCTAATCTGGGGGTCACGCGTTCGAATCGCGTCGGGATCACCATAAATTTCAATTATTTACGACCACACAATCCATTTCGCATCTTGCATTCGTGTTGCAAGCGCTTCCCTTCACATCCAGGCATTTCAACGAGGTAGCGGCAAATCCATGCAACATGCTGCGCAACACCTTCACCGCCATCCTAGCTCTGCTCAAGGAGCCCGCCCGCTAGACACCCAGCGAACGTCCATGTGGCCGCCTAACGCTCAGACGCCTCGACTAATGGCCTGGCTATAGTCCTACCGCCTTTCGCAGCGTCTCGTTTATCCGGCTTTGCCAGCCTTCGCCTTTCGCCTTGAAGGCATCGACGACTTCCGGATCAAGCCGAATGCTCACGGCGACCTTAGGGTTATCGGACTTTGGCCGGCCGCCCAAGTTCTTCCTGATGGATTCGGCCAACTCAGGAAGAGCTTCGCTGAAGGGTTTAAGGCCAGCGATCTGCTCCTCGGTCAGTTCTGGGTTGTCAGGGTCGGATGCGATCATCTTCTGGATTTCAGCCTCTTCCTTAGGGGTTAAAGGCCGTTTCGAGGAATACTTGATAGTCATCATGCCTTCCTTTCCTTCGAGCTTGCGGGCCGCATAGAGATTACCGAGATGGCCTCGGAGCCAAGGGGGCGGAAGATCACAGCGATGACCATTGCCCGTTCAACTCTCCGATGGTTCTTTAGCGGTCGCCCTTTGCCGGTCCGACCTTGGAGTCGAGGAAGAACTCACGCGATAGATCAGCGAAGTCCAAGCCATGCTTGGCGATGTTGGTTTGGCGCTTCAGTTCATCCCAAGTGATCTTCATAGATTTT
Source organism: Rhizobium sp. BT04 (assembly GCF_030053135.1). Classification (NCBI taxonomy): domain Bacteria; kingdom Pseudomonadati; phylum Pseudomonadota; class Alphaproteobacteria; order Hyphomicrobiales; family Rhizobiaceae; genus Rhizobium; species Rhizobium sp. BT04. The sequence goes on from NZ_CP125652.1 coordinate 2,612,346, forward strand.
GTATATACGAAAACAATATGTGCCTCACAAGGGGTTTCTGCATATACGGAAACTAGTCATAATAACCGGCTTCATTTCGGCTGACATCGATTTCTCTTCCGATCGCCTTGCGCCTTCAAGGATCCCTTGGCTGTGAACATCCCCATTCAGGATGCATTGTGCCGCCTTCCGTCGGTGCCACGCCAGCCTTTGAATAAACCGTCGCATGCAGTGGCACGCCCCTTGCACTGTTAACAATATGCCATCCCATCGGGAGTATTGTGTAATGGAATGGGACACTTCGATCGAATTCGATCCAGTCATTCTTCTCTTTGAGGACCCCGACAGATTTTTCTCCGTCAGGACGGCCGTGGGGGCCGCCAACGCGCTCATGTACGAGTTCCCGTGCGACGACGGTAAGGAGTTCCTTGCTGCTATTGAAATCTGTCTGGACGTCGTGAAGGGCAACGCTGAACCTGAGCAACTGAGGGCGGCGATTATTCGCGCCGCGGATGAAGCTGGCGTAACGGCCATCTCCGTTCTTCATTGAGCTAGCAGAGCATCTCGCAGCGGCCGCTTGCTTCAAGTCGTCTGCTTCCCCGCATGCGGCGGGAGGAATGGAATGACCGATCTCGTCTTAAGATGGGCAGCAGGGCGCCTGACCTCCCGTATTGGCTCATGACACCTGACGATAGGCTCGTCGTCCGCGCCCAACGCGTCGTGCCCCCAATCCCAGCAGCACCGTCACGCCCCACCCACCGGCAAAACCAATCGCGCCCCAGACAAGACCGGCGAAACTGACAGGAACACCAGGCACGAAATCCCGCCAGGTATTGGCAAAAACGACGTCATCGGCATTGCCCAGCAACAGCACGAAGGGCTTGGCGACCGGGGCGGCGGTGCCGAGTTTCAGTTGCTGCGACAGCAGCGTTTCGTAGCGCGAGATCGTGCTCTGCATCGAGACGCCGCGGTCGCGCAGGAAATCGTCGGAGGATTGGGCATAGGCGGTAAGCGCCTGCTGGCGATCGAGATGATGGTCGGCCGCTTGCCGGTTGAAATCCTCGACGATGACACGCAATTCGTCGACCGCTCCGCCGATCCGCTGGCGGTATTGCTGGGCAAATTCCGGCGCCTGCGAAAACACCGTGCCGCCGGCAAGCCCGGCGACGATGGCGATGATCCTTGCAATCGGTCCCATGAGCGGTGCCTCCGTCTTTCCCCAGCGCTAACGATCCGCGGCCGCAAAGGTTTCTTCGTCGACACAATCGGTAACTCTATGTGATTGAACCGACAGCGCTTCCGGCGAGTTGATCCCAGGACTAACTCAGAACAGGACCAACTCAGAAAGAGAGGCTCGTCATGAAACAGTTCATCCTCGCCTGTACGCTCGCTGCGGCGTCCGTCTTCTCCGCAATGCCGTCAGAGGCGGCAAGTGTCACCATCACCACGGATAATGCACGCCCCTATTACGGCGATTCGGAACGCCCCTATTACCGCCACCGTCCGTATAACCGCCACTATGGGATGTCGCAGCGCGTGTCGCGTGATTGCTTCACCAAAACGGAGAAGATCCGCCGCCATGGCCACACGGTCGTCCAGGAAACCCGGATCTGCCGATGAGGCAACCTGTGCAGGATAGCCCGGCTGATTCAATCGGCCGGGCTTTTACCTGACCTTGCCATGAGGAACTTCGCAAGTTTAGCCGCGTTTATCGCGAAGAAACAGGAGTATTCATCATGCGTATCAAGATGACTCTTTTGGCCATCGGCTATATTGCCATCAGCGCCGTGCTGCTCACCATCGCCTACCATCCGCAGGGGTCGGGCGCCATGCAGAAGACGGATCGTCTGGCCGGCTCGTCCTTCCTCGTCGAACGCTTCGCTGGTTGATCAACGGGCAGCCTCATAGGCGACGATATCGATATATTCGTGATCGGCAGCCCCGGAGCGGCCGCAGTCTGATTAATGCGTGCCGTCGAGCGACGATCCGCCGAGCAGGATGCGATTCTGCACCGAATGCACACCCTCGACGGCCTTGGCGACCGCAGTCGCCCGTTCGATCTCACCGACCGTGCCGACGGTGCCCGTCAGAACCACCTGATCTTCGTCCATCGTCACCTCGACATCCGCCGCATCGATACCGCCGGCGATCGCCAGCGCATTGGCGACAGCCGACTCGAGCAACGCGCGGTTGGCGATTTCCGTTTCTATTTCCGGTTCGAGCCCGTGAAATGTCTGTTCCTTGAAAACCATGATCCGTTTCTCCGTGAATCTGCCGAGGAAACGCCGACCGGTGCGGTTTGGTTCAACGCTACCACTGCACGCGATAGCGGAGGTTGACGCTGCCGGCCTCATCCGGTGAAAACGGATTGTTCACCGAGGCATCGAGGTTGAGGTTCGGCAGGATGGCCTGGTTGACCCCCACCGTCGTCGAGAAGTCGCCGCCGACATTGCTGACGCCTGTGCCCGCCGACAGCGAGGTTCCCGTCCAGGGATAGATCAGCTTCAGCGCCTGCGACGCCGTCACCGAGGCCTGCCTGGTATCGACCGCGTCAAATTGGACACTGATGGACCGGCTCGATTGCATGTCGAGTGAATCGGACAGGATCCAGCTGCGTGAACGGCTGAGGGTCAGCGCGCCGCTGCCGCGCAGCGTATCGACACTGACTTTCGCGCCCCGCTGCGATTGGCCTGCCGGCGTGACACTCGTCCTGACGATCCGGCCCCAGAGCATGGCCTGACCGGAATCGGGCAGCAAGGCTCCGCCTTTGGTCGTGGCGAGCCCGATATCGGCGCCGGCGCTGGTTTCCCATTCCGCGGGCAGGCGAAAACCCATCGTCGCCTTGTAGGACCGGTCGGAAAGTTTTGCCGGCGACCAGATCAGCAGATCATCCGCCCTCGCAGCAGCAGTGAGTGACGGCAGGATCGACAAAAGAATGCAGGCTATTTTGAATATCGTCATGACATAAGAACGTGTTTTGATGTGACGTGGCTGCAGCAGCCAAAACCGAAGCGGCCGCGCACATAAAGCGCTCGTAGCGAACGCGATGAGGAATAACGGCCAAGCCGCTCATCCCGGTTTCATCCTCGATTTAATGTTTGCCGGAAGGCCGGCGGCACCGAGTGCCTGGGCGCCGCAGCACCCCGAATTGCCCATGCGGCCATCACCGACCGCCCGCGAAGCTCGATTCCTCGAGCAATGTCATAAGGGTCACATCCGCCGGCTGTTCTGTAAACCCCTCAGCGGTAGAAATCTGCTGCACCGCACACTTGCCGCCCCTTGCAAAGCCTAGTAGAGCCTGAGCCTACGAGAGAAATTTTTCGCGAAATTGCATATGATGACCGGCAAAACCGCGCCGCGGCGCCTTAGCATCTTCGGCTCGACCGGTTCGATCGGCCGGAACACGCTCAATGTCGTCGATCATCTGGGTGGGCGGGAGAACTTCGAAATTTCCGTGCTGACCGGCAACGGCAACGTCGAATTGCTGGCCCGGCAGGCCAAATTATCAGGCGCGCGGCTGGCGGTGACGGCAAATGACCGGCATTACCAATCACTGAAGACCGAACTTTCCGGCAGCGGCATCGCGGTTGCCTCGGGAAAATCCGGCCTGATGGAAGCGGCCGAACGCGAAGCCGACTGGGTGATGGCGGCAATCGTCGGCACCGCGGGCCTGGCGCCAACACTTGCAGCTGCGCGCCGCGGCGCCGATATCGCCCTTGCCAACAAGGAATGCCTGGTCTCGGCCGGCGATCTCTTCATCGCAGCCGTCCGCCAAGGCGGCGGCCGGCTGCTCCCCGTCGACAGCGAGCACAATGCGATTTTCCAGGTGCTGGAAGAGAACCAGCGCCACGCCATCGAGCGCGTCATCCTCACGGCATCAGGCGGCCCCTTCCGCACCGCCTCGCTCAAAGAGATGGCGGATGTGACGGTGGAAACCGCGCGCGCCCACCCCAACTGGTCGATGGGATTGAAAATCTCGATCGACAGCGCCTCGATGTTCAACAAGGCGCTGGAAATGATCGAAGCCCGGCATCTGTTCGGCCTGACGCCCGAACAGATCGAAGTCATCTTCCATCCGCAATCGATCATCCATTCCATGGTCGGCTATACCGACGGGTCGGTGCTGGCCCAGCTCGGCGCGCCCGACATGCGCACGGCCATCGGCTATGCCCTGTCCTTTCCGCGCCGGCCGAACCTGCCGATCGAGCGGCTGGATTTCGCCAAGCTCGCCAGGCTGGATTTCGAGGCGCCGGACGAGGTGCGGTTTCCCGCGCTGCGGCTGGCGCGCCTGGCGATGACGCGCGGCGGCGTTCAGGGCGCCGTGTTGAACGGCGCCAAGGAAGTGGCGCTCGAAGCCTTCATCGAAGGGCGGCTGCCCTTCCTCGCCATGGCCGAAATCACCGAGAGGGTCATGGACTATCTGGCCGGCCTGCCGCCGGCAGCCGATATGGACGATGTCTTCGCCGCTGACAGGCAGGCGCGGCAAAGGGCCGGTGATCTGATGAAGCTCGCCGTCGCCGGGTGAAGGTGGCGCCGACCGCCTGTCATCACCAGCGCGCGCTTATCGCAGCCGGTTGCCACCCTCATCGAACAATCGGCAATCCGATGGTTCGAACAGCAGGCTGACCTCTTTGCCCGCCGCGATGCTGATCGGTGACCGATGCTCGACGGTGAGCGACTGGCCATCGGCAAGCTGGCAATAAAGATACTGCGTTCCCCCGAGATACTCCGAAAAATCGACCCTGGCCGTCAGGCTGCCCGACGGCACGGATGCCACCTTCAGATGCTCCGGCCGCAGACCGAGCGTCACCGCGGCGCCCACCGGCCTGTCTGCCGGCGGCAGGCCGCTTTCGATGCGTCGGCCGGCGACCTCCACCAGGGCGCCCTCACCCCAACGGGCATTCAACAGGTTCATCCTCGGCGAGCCGATGAAACCCGCCACAAAGGTATTGGCGGGATCCTCGTAGATCTGCCGCGGCGTTCCGGCCTGTTCGACCCGGCCGTCGCGCAGCACGACGATCTTGTCGGCGAGCGTCATCGCCTCCGTCTGGTCGTGGGTGACATAGATCATCGTGTTGCCGAGCTCGCGGTGAAGGCGGGCGATCTCGATGCGCATCGACACGCGCAGTTCCGCATCGAGATTGGACAGCGGTTCGTCGAACAGGAAGACATCGGGCTTGCGCACGATCGCCCGGCCGATCGCCACACGCTGCCGCTGGCCGCCGGAAAGCTGGCCCGGCCGGCGGTCGAGAAGATGGTCGATCTTCAGGATGGCGGACGCGGCCTTCACCCGCGTCTCTATCTCGGCGGCATTGGTGCGCGCCATCTTCAGCCCGAAGGCCAGGTTGTCGCGCACGCTCATATGCGGATAGAGCGCGTAGGACTGGAAGACCATGGCGATGCCGCGTTCGGACGGATCGAGATCGGTGACCATCCGTCCCTTGATCTCGACCTCGCCGTCGGTCACGTCCTCAAGGCCGGCGATCATGCGAAGAAGCGTCGATTTTCCGCAGCCGGACGGGCCGACGAAGACGACGAATTCACCCTCCTCGATCGTCAGGTCGATGCCGTGGACCACCTGCAGATTGCCATAGCTTTTTCGCACGTCCTGGAGCACGACGCTCTTGTTAGCCATACCGTTCGTCATCCCCAAACGACCTACTTGTCCGACTGGACCCAGACGAGCATCTCCCCGGGCGCGCGGTTGTCCCAGAGATGATAGGGCACGAAACGCGCCGTAGCGACCTGCCGTTCGGCCGGAGCCTTGCGGTAGAGCGGCGTTCCCCAATTCGACGTCTCCTCGCGCTCGACCTTGAGATCGAGGGCGACCGCATCGTTGAGATCCTTCAGCACGACGGTTTCGGCGGCCGGCAGCTCGCGCGGCAGGACGATGGCGTTGAGATCGTCGCCATTGTCGGTCGTCTCGACGCAATAGACGAGCGGGCCGCGCATCAAGGCGACGCGGCCGGCATCCTGGCGCACTTTCGGATTGGCATATTGCGGGCGGAGCGCCAGCGGCAGGTAGAAGGCGACACGATCGCCGCTGACCCATTCGCGATCGATCCTGGCATATCCGTCGCGGATATTGGCATCGAGATCGAGCATCTCGCCATTGACGCTGAGGGTAGCACCCTCCGCCCAATCGGGAATGCGCAGCGACAGCGCGAATGTCGCCGGCTTCTCCAGCCTGGTGGTAAAGGCGATCGCACCGTCCCACGGATAATTGGTCACCTGCTCGAGTTCCACCACAGCGCCGTTGGCAAGCTTCAGCCGCGCGGTGCTCTCGCCATAGAGATGCACAGCGATTTCGTCATCGGCAACGGCATACATGTAGGAGCCGATCGAGGTTACCAGCCGGGCGATGTTCGGCGGGCAGCAGGGGCAATGATGCCATTTCCAGCGGTGGTGCTTGCCGGCGCTTTCGAGCGGATTGTCGTAGAAGAAAGTCTTGCCGTCTGTGGAAAGACCGGGCAGCGCGCCGTTATAAAGCGCCTGCTCCATGATATCGGCGTAGCGCCGGTCTGGACCGCGGCCGAGCATGCGGCTTGCCCAGAACACCAGGCCGACCGAGGCACAGGTCTCGGCATAGGCGGTGGCGTTCGGCAGATCGTAATAGTCGGTGAAACCTTCGTTGGACGCCGCCGGCCCGATGCCGCCGGTGATGTACATCTGCTTGGTGGTTAGATCGTCCCAGAGGGTTTCCAGCGCCGCCGTCAGGCTGTCGTCCTTATATTCGGTGGCGATGTCGGCCATGCCGGAATAGAGGTACATGGCGCGCACCGCGTGGCCGACGACCTTTGTCTGCGCGCGCACCGGCTGGTGCGCCTGGCCATATTCATAGGTCTTCTGATGGAAGTCGGCGGCGCTCCGGCCGTCGCGAGCGGCCTCGGCCGTGAAAAAGTGCGGCTCGGAGCCGCGTTCGTCGATGAAGTATTTCGACAGGTCGAGATATTTCTGCTCGCCCGTGACACGGGCGAGCTTGACCAGCGCCAGTTCGATTTCCTCATGGCCGCAATAACCGGGGATCTGGCCTTCGCCATGGCCGAAGATCTTGATCATGTAATCGGCAAAGCGGCACATGATGTCGAGCAGTTTGCGCTTGCCGGTCGCCTGATAATAGGCGACCGCGGCCTCCATCAGATGGCCGGCGCAATAGAGCTCGTGATGGTCGCGCAGGTTGGTCCAGCGGCGGGCGGGCTCGACGCGCTGGAACCAGGCGTTCAGATAGCCGTCCTTGTCCTGCAGTCTCTCATACATGTCGATGATTTCGTCGGCGCGCGCCTCCAGCTTCGGATTCGGCCGGCGATAGAGCGAATAGGCGATGGTCTCGATCGACTTGCCGAGGTCGGAATCCCAGAACATCTGCGTCGTCCCGCCCCAGGGCTGAATGGGAATGACGACACCGGGGCTCGGCTGGTTGACGTCGATCGCCTTCAGCATGCCGGCCTCGACGCAGCGGTCGAGCAGGGTTTCGGCAGTGGAATTGCAGATGGCGTCCTGCCATTTGCCCCAGAAGCCGCCGAGCTCGACATCGGGAACGGCGACGGGACGAAACTGGCGGTCATTGGCTGATTTGGTCATGGGCTCGACTTTCTCTAGGATCATTTCACCGCGCCGGCCATCAGCCCGCGCATGTAGTAGCGTTGCAGGAGCAGGAAGACGATCAGGCAGGGGATCGTCATGACGACGACACCGGCCTGCACCGCTCCCCAGTTGATGGCGCCGAGCCGTCCGGCGCGAACCGCCGTCATCAGCACCGGCAAAGTGTATTTCTCGTTGCTGGAAAGCAGCACGAGGGCGGCCAGAAACTCGTTCCAGGCATTGAGGAAGGCAAAGATCGCCACCGTCGCGACGCCGGGAAGCACCAGCGGCAACAGAACCCGGACCAAGAGCCTGAGGTCGCGCGCGCCGTCGATGCGCGCGGCCTCTTCGATCTCCTTCGGCACCGCATCGAAGGCGTTGCGCATCATGAAGACCGAGAAGGGCAATTGCAGCGTTACATAGACGAGCGTCAGCCCGAGCAGCGAGTTGTTGAGGCCGAGCTTTGCCAGGATGATGAAGAGCGGCGTCAGGATCGACTGGAACGGGATCATCAGCGTCGCGATGATCAGCACGAAGAGCGCATTCTTCATCGGGAAGCGATACCGCGAGAAACCGTAGCCGGCGAGCAGGCTGACGGCGACGGTCAGCACCACGGTGGCGATCGAAACGAACAGCGAATTGATCATGTGCCGCCAGATGCCGGCGCCGAACGTATCGAGCAGCGCATAGGCATCGAAGCTGACGCCTGAGGTCGGCCATGGCGGCAGAGGCGGCAGGCTGGCCTCGGCGCCCGGCCGGAAGGAGGCGAGCAGCGTAATCACGAAGGGCGCGAGAAAGAAGATCGAGATGACGATGCCGGTGAGATGATAGGCCGATTTCGTCCGGATCGCCTTGCGGGCGCGACGTTCCCTTGAGGTGCTCATGGACGCTCCTCCCCGACGCGCAGCAGCCAGAGCTGCACGATGCTGATGGCCATCAGGATGGCGAGAAGCACAATCGAGAGTGCCGCGCCGTAACCGAGATTGAACGACACGAAGGACTGGTTGAAGATGTAGTAGACCACCGAGATCATCTTGTTCTGCGGTCCGCCCGCCGTCATGATGTAGAACTGGTCGAAGGCGAGGATCGAACCGGTGACGGAGACGATCAGCGCCAGTGCGATCGTCTTGCGCATCAGCGGCAGCGTCAGATGCCGGAAACGCTGCCAGCGGCCGGCGCCGTCGATGCGGGCCGCCTCCGTCAGCTCAGATGGAATGGCCTGCAGCCCGGTCAGCAGAATGATCATGGTGAAGCCTGCGATCTTCCAGACGACCATCACCACGACGGTCAGGAAGGCGGTGTCGAAGGTCGCAAGCAGATTGGGGCTCTTTTCCAGGAGACCGAGCGCTTTCAAGGCCGGACCGATGAAGCCGCTATCGACATTGGCAAGCCAGACCCAGAGCAGCGAGGCGGTGGCAAGGCCGACGACGACGGGCAGGAAGATGATCGTGCGATAGGCGCTGACGAACTGCCGTTCCTTTTCGACGAAAATGGCCAGCGGAAAGGCGACGGCGAAGATCGCGATGGTGACGATCACGGTGTAATAGGCGGTAAAATTCAGCGCCGTCATGAAACGGGTGTCGTTGATCATGCGGTAATAGTTGTTGAAGCCGATCCAGCGCGACGCGCCCATCAGCGGCCAGTTGTGCAGGCTCATCCATCCCGTGAAGACAACCGGCATGATGAAGAAGACGATGACCAGCGCCATGGCAGGCGCGATATAGGCAAGGCCGCGCCAGTTCGATCTGCGCCGTCGCCTGCGCCGAGGCAATAGTGTCTCTGAACCGGAACCGGTCATCAAACGCTCCGCATCTGTCAATTGAAATTGGCCGGGAAGCTGCCACCGCTCCCCGGCCGCGGCCGAGGGAGAGTTATTGGCCGCTATCGATGATCGATTGCATTTCCGATTGGGCGCTCGAAAACGCACCGTCGACGTCGTCGCCGAAGATCGCGGCGTTGGTGAAACTTGCCCACGGGCCGTTGGCGCTGTTGATCAGGTCGTTGAACTGCAGCGTATAGGGCGTCTTGGCGACGGCAATCGCCTTGAGGCCGACCTGCATGCGCGGATCGAGACCCTCCAGCACCTTGTCGGCGATATCGCCGCGCGTCGGCAGGCTGCCATATTTAGCCATGATCTTCTGGCCGTCCATCGAATAGATATATTCGAGGAATTCCTTCACCACGTCGATCTTCTTGGTGCCTTTGGTGACGACGAAGTTGTCGCCGCCGGCAAAGGACGACGGCTTGCCGTCGACGCCGGGAATGAGGGTCACGCCGAAGTTGATGTCGGGATGCTGGGTCACCAGCGTGCCGATGGCAAAGGCGCCGAGGCTTTGCTGACCGATCTTGCCGTTGGTGAAGGTCAAGAAGTTCGCGCCGTTGTCGCTGGCGGCACCCGCCGGCACCAGGTCCTTCTTGACCATGTTGCGGTAGATGTCGACGGCCTTGCGCATCTGAGGCGTATCGAGGGTCGCCGTCTTGCTGTCGGCCGACAGAATGTCGGTGCCCGCACCCCAGACGAGCGGCGTAAAGGTGAAGATCATGCAGCCGCCGCAGCCGCCGCCGGAGAAATAGAAGCCGTAGGTATCGTCACCGAGTGCCCGGATCTTCTCCGCATTGGCGGTGATTTCGTCCCAGCTTGCCGGCGCCTTTTCCGGGTCGAGACCGGCCTTCTTGTAGAGATCCTTGTTCCAGGCGAAGACCGATGTTTCCACAGAGAGCGGCAGGCCGTAAATCTTGTCCTGATAGGTGCCGAGGCGGACATGCGACGGGGACAGCGCGTTGAAATAGGGCAGCGATTTTGCCCAGTCCGTCAGGTCTTCCAGCTGGCCGGCCGCGGCAAAGGCAGGATTGTAGATGAGATCCATCGACAGGGCGTCGGGCGCCTGTCCGCCGGCAATTGCCGTCGCATATTTCTGCACCAGCTCGGAGAACGGCACCTCGGTCACCACGACCTTGTTGTCGTGGCTGGAATTATAGGCCTCGACCACCTTCTTGAAGGAGTCGCCGATCCCCGTGCGAACCCACATTTCGACATTCTCGGCGGCTGACGCGGCCGAAAACAGGCACAAGGTAGCGATGCTGGTCGCCGCCAATAGACGCTTGATCATGACACTCCTCCCGATATGGCGCATCTCCCTGCGCCTTTGCTCATTCCCTTACGCTCATTCCCCGGGGGCTTTCCCCCCGCATGACTGCCGGACGATCAGCCGGCACGGCAATTTCCGCACACCCGGCTCGACAGGCCGTCCTTCCGCGAGCGCCAGCACCGTCAATCCGGCCTGCCGCCCGAGCTCCTTCAGCTCCATATCCACCGTCGTCAGCGGCGGCCGCGTCTGCGCCGCGACAATCTCCCAATTGTCGAAGCCGATGACCGAAACATCGCGCGGCACATTGACGCCGCGCTCGCGCAACGCATCCACCGCGCCGCGGGCGATCTGGTCATTGCCGCAGAAGAGCGCATCCGGTTTTTCTCCCGGCCTCTTCCAAAGCTGTTCGACCGCCTCATGACCCCAGCTTTCCGACCAGACGCCGTAGAGCACCGGTTCGCGGTGACCTGCGACCTCGTGATAGGCGCCGGCCCGTTCGCGCACCGAAAAGAATTCCTCCGGCCCGGTGATATGCGCGATCCGCCGTCGCCCGGCCTTGACGAGCCATTCCACCGCCAGCCTAGCACCCTGTTCGTCGTCCGAACGGAAGGTAACGCTGTTCCGCGTCCCCTCCGTGAAGGCGTAGACGACGGGCACAAGCAAATTCGACAGATCGACGGGCAGACGTCTGTCCAGGCGTTTTCCCGTCGCGATGATGCCGTCGACCTGCTTGTCCAGCATCGCATCGACATGGATCTGGGCTAGCGCCGGATCGTCTTCGATGGCGCAGAGGAAAACCGAAACCCCATGATCGACGAGAGCGTCCGAAATTCCCGCCATGACAGGCAGCGTGAAACGGCCGTAGGTGTCGTTGGTCAGCAGCCCGATGGTGAAGCTGCGCTTGCTGAGAAGACCTCTCGCCAGCGCATTCGGCCGATACCCGATTTCGCCGGCGATCCGCTTCACCCGCTCGCGCGTTTCCGCTCCCATCCGGCCGGTATCGTTGAGAGCCTTCGACGCCGTCGAAATGCTCACCCCGGCAGCCGACGCCACCTCATGGATGGTGATCCTGCCTCTTTTTCCTCCCGATATGTTCAGACCTTCCTCCTTCTGAAGTGGCATGAGAAAAGCTTTTACCAACATCGATGTCAAGTGAGAAAAGGTTTTCTCATGCAATTCGAGCGATGGATCGAGGCGCGGGCTGCAGCAAGGAAGGTGTAGAAAGAAAGATCGATCCGCGTCAGTCAAGCCGGCTGGCGAGATGCCCGGCCGCGGAGACCGGCGCGGTTTCTCAAAACGGCAGCGCCGGATGCTCTTGTCCGGGTAAAGCGGATGTGCGGTGGGATCTTGGCGCGCAAATCGAACGCCATCAGGGCCTCTGGTGGAGGCCCTGAATGACGGTTCAAACCCAAGCGATCATGAAAATATCAGGCGACGTGCCTTGCCAATGCGCAGCGCGACCAGAGCGAATGCAGCGCCTCGACCAGATGGGCGATATCGGCATCGGAATGCAGCGGCGTCGGCGTGATTCGCAGGCGCTCGGTCTTCTTCGGTACGGTCGGATAGTTGATCGGCTGGACATAGACGCCGCAATTGTCGAGCAGCAGGTCGGAGATCCACTTGCACTTGGCCGCATCGCCGACCAGCACCGGCACGATATGGCTCGGATTGGGCATATGCGGAATGCCATTCTGGTCGAGCAGCGCCCTCAGTTTGCGGACCCGGTCCTGATGGCGGGCGCGCTCGAACTGGCTGACCTTCAGGTGCTGGATCGAGGCGACGGCGCCGGCGGCCAATGCCGGCGGCAGCGCCGTGGTGAAGATGAAGCCGGAGGCAAACGACCGGATGAAATCGCAAAGGGCGGCCGATGCGGCGATATAACCGCCCATCACCCCGAAAGCCTTGCCGAGCGTGCCCTCGATCACCGTCAGCCGGTCCATCAGCCCCTCGCGCTCGGCAATGCCGCCGCCGCGCGGGCCGTACATGCCGACGCCATGGACTTCGTCGAGATAGGTCATCGCCCCGTATTTGTCGGCGAGATCGCAAATCTCCTTGATCGGGGCGATATCGCCGTCCATCGAATAGACGCTCTCGAAGGCAATCAGCTTCGGCGCCTTCGGATCGGCGGCCTTGAGCTTGGCTTCGAGATCGGCCAGGTCGTTGTGCTTCCAGATCACCTTGTCGCACTTGGCATAACGGATGCCCTCGATCATCGAGGCATGGTTGAGCGCGTCGGAGAAGATGACGAGACCGGGGATTTTGGCGCCGAGCGTACCGAGGGCCGCCCAGTTCGATACATAGCCCGACGTGAAGATCAGCGCTGATTCCTTGCCGTGCAGATCGGCCAGCTCACGCTCGAGCATGACGTGATAGTGGTTGGTGCCAGAAATATTCCGGGTGCCTCCCGCACCCGCACCACAGTGGTCGATGGCGTTCTTCATCGCCTCGATCACCTTCGGATGCTGGCCCATGCCGAGATAGTCGTTGGAGCACCAGACCGTGACTTCCTTTTGGCCATCGGCCGTATGGCGCGTCGCGCGCGGAAAGTTGCCGCGGTGACGTTCGAGATCGGCAAAAACGCGGTAACGGCCCTCGGCATGAAGCCCGTCCAGCTCGTTTTTGAAAAACGCTTCGAAATCCATCATATGCTCCAGTATCGCGCGGCCGTTCTTGCCGACCGGACGTCCGCGCGTCAATGCTTACCCTTTGCTTTACCATCAACTGCGGCAAAAGGACCAGTTTTTTGAATGATTCCAGATAAAAAATCTGCCCGCCGCAATCGATGAAATTGATGCGCCAGATCCGACGGAATTGGCCAATCGCGTGAGGCACGGCGACGGCCGGTATCGCAAAAAAATCGGCGTACCGGTGGACAACCCTTTCTTCCGACATAGTTTTCGGTCTAGCCTGACAAAAAATAAAGGGACGGCCTTTGCCCGCTGGGCAACAACCTCGGAGAGAAAAGATGAAGAAAGTTGTCATACTCGCATTGATCGGCCTGTCGATCGCAAGCTGCACGCCGACCCAGCAGGGCGCCGGTATCGGCGCTGCATCGGGCGCCGTCATCGGCGGCGCGGTCACCGGCAACGTTCGTGGCGCGGCGGTCGGCGCCGCTATTGGCGGCGTGTCCGGCGCCCTGATCGGCAGCGTCGCCGAACAGCCCGGCCAGTGCTACTATCGCGACCGCTACGGCCGCCGCTACATCGATACTTGCCCGCGCTGAGAGCGCCAGGCAATCGGCAAACTCAGTAAATCCCGGACACAGGTCCGGGATTTTTTGTGCTAAATTAGCGCGTTGGCAATTTAAAATGGTACACCCCGCGCGATTTTGCCGCTAAGCTGTTCACGGCTGGGCAACGAAGCTTCATTGTAGGCATAACCAAAAGCGGCGGATGCGGATCAGAGGGACAGGCCCGAAAACAGGTATTGCGTATCGGCGAACAGGCACCATGATGGTGGTCGCAGCGGCAGCTGCGTTCTCACCGGTCCTGATCGGCGACGCTTACGCCTTCAAGCTTTTTGGCATCACCATTTTCGGCAAGGAGGAGGAGGAAGGTCAACAGGTGCCCGATCCGGTGCGCTACCATGTCGACCTCAAAGCCGATACCGCCGATCCCGACCTCAAAGAAGCCCTGGAAAACAGTTCCCGTCTCCTCGGTGACCAGAAACTGCCGGTGTCCGGCGATCTCGGCATCGTCGTCAAGGCGCGCGACGACCGTGAGCGGCTGATCGCCACTCTGTATGAAAAGGCCCGTTATGGCGGCGTGGTGACGATCACCATCGACGGCAGGAATATCGACGACCTGCCGCCCAATCCGACATTCGACCGGTCCGGTCCGATCCCCGTCACCGTCAACATTGCTCCCGGCCCGGTTTTCAAGGTCAGGGAGGTCCAGTTCGGCGGCGATGCCGCAAACCACAATCCTGCCGATTACGATCTTGCCCCGGGCGCGCAGGCCGGCTCGCTTGCCATCATCAAGGCCGGCGACAAGATCGTCGAACAGCTGAAGAGCGAGGGCCGGCCCTTTGCGAAGCTGACCGAACGCAAGGTCGTCGCCGATCACAACAGCGATACCGTCGATATCGTCCTTGCTGCCGAAGGTGGCCCGGTCGCCCCGATCGGCGATGTCGGCGTCACCGGTGAAAAGACCGTCAAGCCGGCTTTCATCCAGCGTTATTCCCGGCTGAACAAGGGCGAAGCCTATTCCCCGGAAGCGCTGAAGAAAGCCGGCGAGCGGCTTCGCGCCCTCGGCGTCTTTTCGAGCGTCACCATTCACGAAGGCGATGCGCTGGCGCCGGACGGTACCCTGCCGATGACGATCGAGGTTTCCGAAGGCAAGCGGCGCTATTTCGGCGTTGGCGCGCAATATTCCACCACCGACGGCTTCGGCGTTCAGGGCTATTGGGGCCACCGCAACCTGTTTGGCGAAGCCGAAACGCTGCGGATCGAGGGATCGGTCTCGCGGCTTGGCGAAACCACGGATGTCGGCAGTCTCGACTATTCCGCCGGCATCCTTTTCACCAAGCCCGGTGCCTTCTTCCCCGCCGCCACCCTGAAGGCCGGCATCGTCGCCAAGACCGAAAATCCGGATGCCTATAATGCGACGCTCGTCACCGCCTCGCTCGGCCTTTCCTACGAATTGACCGACCGGGACACGGTCTCGGCGAGCGGCGAGGTCAGCTGGGAGCGCGATGATGACGCCTTCGGCGAGAACGACTATCTGACCTTCACCTTGCCGATCCAATATGATCGCGACGCACGCGACGACAAGTTCAACCCCACGGAGGGTTATCGCGCGACATTCTCGGCAAAGCCTGGCTACGAAATCTTCAATGCCACGCCCTATGCGGCATTCGAGGGCTCGATCTCCGGCTATCTGCCGTTCGGCCAGGAAGACGGCGTGGTGCTGGCCGGCAAGGTTGCCGCTGGCGTCCTGATCGGCGGCGACAGCATTGGGGATATTCCCGCCACGCAGCGCTTCTTTGCCGGCGGCGGCGGCTCCGTGCGCGGATACAGCTATCAGGAAATCTCGCCCTATAACGACAATGACGATGCCACCGGCGGCCGCTCCTATGTGACCGGCTCGCTGGAGGCCCGCATCAAGATCACCGATACGATCGGCGTCGTGCCCTTCATCGATGTCGGCACCGTCTCGGACAGCACCTTTCCGGGTTTTTCCGATATCCGCGCCGGCGCCGGTGCGGGAATACGATATGCGACGCCTTTCGGCCCGCTGCGGCTTGATTTTGCCATGCCGCTGAACAAGTACGAAGGTGGCACAGATTACGGAATCTATGCGGGCATCGGTCAATCCTTCTAGAATTGCCGTTTAGCTGCGTTTTTCGATCTGTGGCCGTCATGAAAACGGGGTAGTGTCCGCACCGATGCAAATGCTGGCAAAAATCGTCACCTGGGTCATACGGCTCACCGGCTATGTCGCCGGCGCCGCTTTGATTCTCGCTGTCGCGGCACTTGCGATCTTCGGCTTCACCGCCTTCGGCGCTCGTATCGTCACCGAAAAGATAGCCTCCACGCTTTCCAACCGCGACATGACGATCGAAGTGCGCGAACCGCAAGGTCTTTTGACCGGCGGGCTTCGCGCCGCCGAAATCACCATCTCCGACACCAGGGGCGTGTTTGCGGAAGTTCACGGCATCGCGATCGACTGGAACCCGCTGGCGCTGCTGACCGGCACCTTCCACGCCAAACGCTTCGAGATCGAGGCGATCGAGGTACTGCGCAAGCCGGTGCGCACCCTGCCCTCGCGGCCCGGAGCAGAAAATTCCGGCGGCTTTACTCTTCCGATCAAGGTCGACATCGATCGTGTCGCGCTGCCCGATATCAAACTTGCCGAACCCTTTGCCGGGCGCGCCTTCGCGCTCGCCGCCGAAGGCAGCCTTTCGGCAAACGGCGATGGCGGCGAGGCGATCGTCAATGTCAGCCGTCACGCGGTGCCGGATGCGCGGCTTGCCGCCGACATCGCTTACGCGCCGGCCGAAAACCGGCTGCGGGTGAAAGCGCAGCTTTCCGAGCCGAAGGGCGGGCTGGTCGCCGGCTTTCTCGGCCTGCCGGACAGTCCCGCCGTCAACATCGATCTCGACGGCCAGGGGCCGATATCCGATTGGAAAGGCAAATTGCAAGCCGCCCTCGACGGGCAGCAGCGTGCCGCAATCGAGACCCGGCATCAGATCACCGCAGACGGACTGCACCACCTCGACCTCAAGGGCGGCGGTGACCTGAGTTCGCTGCTGCCGTCGCCATTCCGGCCGCTTTTTGCCGGCCAGACCAATATCGATCTTGCCACCACCTTCGACGACCACGGCAAGATCGATATCCAGACCGGCAATATTGCCACCGGCAGCGTCGTGATCGCCGCGTCCGGCACCCTTGATCCGGCCGGCAACAACAGCCTGAACGCCAATCTACTCGGCACGTCCGGGCCTGTCGATTTTCGCTGGCCGCTCGCCGAAGGCGAAGCGCGCTTCCTGATATCGGGCCTTAACCTGGCGCTGACAGGCGATGCGCAGGCGGCCCGGCTGAACGTCAGCGGCTCGCTCGACACCGCAACCCTGCCGCAGGCCGATATCGGTAACGTCAAGCTGACGGCCAAGAGCGACGCCTTCAATCTCGCCGCCCGTTCCGGCAGCGTCCAGCTGCGCCTCGTTGCCGGCGACATGACCTTTGCCGAGCCGAACCTCAACCGCGCCGTCCAGGGCCCCGTCACGATCGCTTCGCCGCTGCAGATCTCGCCCGGCAGCATCGGCTTCAACGGCACCACGGTCGAAAGCGCCAATATCAACGGCAGCCTCAACGGCTCCTATCGGCTGGCAGACCAGGCGCTGACCGGCAACCTCAAGCTCACCGTCGAACCGGCAGCCCTGCCGGCCGCGGTTACAGGCAGGTTCGACGGACCGATCTCGCTCGAAAGCCAGGTGGTCGGCACCATCCCGTCGAAATTCGCGCTGTCCAACCTCGTCCTGAAATCCGGCACGCTGGAAGCCGCCGGCAACGTCGCGCTCGACGGCCAGATGTTGAATGCCGACCTCTCCGGCCGGCTGCCTGACATCGGCAAACTCGTCACAGGCGCCAGTGGCGGGGCGGCTTATGCGTTGAGACTTGGCGGCGAGATCCCGGCAATCTCGGTGACGGCCAATCTCAAGGCTGCCAGCCTTGAGATGGCCGACCGCAAGTTCGGCAACCTCAATATCGACCTGTCGGGCCTCGCCGATCCCAAGGCACCGCAAGGCAAGATCGCCGCCACCGGCACGATCGACGGCCAGCCGATCAGCATCAACGGCGATATCAGTTCTCAGGACGGCAAGACGAGCATTCCGGCGCTGACCGCCGATATCGGCGGCAACCGGCTGACCGGCAATCTGGAATTCTCACCCGCCCTGGAACCGACAGGCGCACTGACCTTCGACTTCCCCAATGTCGGCCTCCTCGCCGCACTCGGCGGACAAAAGATTGAGGGCGATCTCAAGGGTTCGCTCGGTGTCGAGAGCGACAGCGGCAAGATTGCACTCAAGCTGCTTGCATCGGGGGGCTCGATCCGCCGCGATAGGCTTGCGATCGTCAAGCCGGAATTCGATGTCACGGTCAGCGATCTCAGCGCCCTTGCGGCAAACGGCACGGTCAAGGCCGACGCGGTGACTGCCGGAGAAAACAGGCTCGCCGGCCTTTCGCTCGGTTTCACGAAGCAGCAGAACCAGACCGATTTCGATCTTAGTGCCGCCTATGACGGCCATCCGGTGCTGGCCGCCGGCAATATCCAGGCACCAGGCGGCACGATCGCGGTAAACCTCAACCGCTTCTCGGCAAGCCCGCGCAACATCCCGGTCGAACTGGCCGCACCAACTGAGGTCACGATCAGCGGCGGTACCGCCACCCTGAACGGATTGACGCTGAAGACCGGCACCGGCTCGGTGAGCGTCACCGGTTCCGCCGGCGAGACGCTGAGGCTTAATGCCGACATCCACGAACTGCCGGCAGCCCTCGCCAATGGTTTCGTGCCGAACCTTTCCGCCGGCGGCACGATCTCCGGAACGATTGCCGTGACCGGAACGCCGGCAGCACCCGTGGCCGACTTCAAGCTCGACTGGAAGGATGCGACAACCGGCCAGACCAAGGGCGCCGGGCTGGCGCCGCTCGGTATTGCCGCCGGCGGCAAATTTGCCGACAACAAACTCGATTTCGACACCACGGTTGCCAGTGAGGACGGCCTGTCGCTGAAGGCCGCCGGCAATGTCGCGCTTGCCGACCCCAAGGCACCGGTGCTGGATGTCGACGCCGATATCCTCAACCTGCCCGCCCGCATCGCCAATGGTTTCGTTGCCGATCTCGCCGCCGAAGGCACGATTACAGGAAAAGTGATGGCCTCCGGTTCTCTCACTGCGCCCACGGCCAATTTCGATCTCGATTGGAAGAATGCCGCGACGAGTCAGACGAAACGCGCCGGCCTTGCGAATCTTGGCCTGAAGGCATCCGGAAAATTCACCGACAACAAGCTCGATTTCGACACGGCGATATCAGGCGCCAACAGCCTCTCGCTGAAAGCAAACGGCAATGTCGCCATCACCGGCACGACGATCGGCAACGTCAAGGTCGACGCCGCGCTGGCAAATGTTCCCGCAAGCATCGCAAACAGCTTCGTGGTCGATCTCGCCGCCGAAGGGACGATCTCAGGAAGGGTAGCGGCCTCCGGCTCGCTCGCTGTTCCCACTGCCAATTTCGATCTGGACTGGAAAAACGCTGCGACGAGCCAGACGAAACGCGCCGGCCTTGC
This sequence comes from Rhizobium sp. BT04, assembly GCF_030053135.1. NCBI lineage: Bacteria > Pseudomonadati > Pseudomonadota > Alphaproteobacteria > Hyphomicrobiales > Rhizobiaceae > Rhizobium > Rhizobium sp. BT04. Next base: position 2,631,781 of record NZ_CP125652.1, read on the forward strand.
CGGCCTCGCCGTCAAGGCATCAGGAAAATTCGCCGACAACAAGCTCGATTTCGACACGGCGATATCAGGCGCCCACAGCCTGTCGCTGAAAGCAAATGGCAATGTCGCCATCACCGGCACGACGATCGGCAACGTCAAGGTCGACGCCGCACTGGCGAATGTTCCGGCGAATATCGCAAACAGCTTCGTCGCCGATCTCGCCGCCGAAGGCGCGATCTCCGGAACGGTCTCGGCCGCAGGCTCGCTTGCCGCTCCGACCGCCAATTTCGACCTCGATTGGAAAAACGCTGCGACCAGCCATACGAAACGTGCCGGCCTTGCCGCTCTCGGTCTGACCGCATCGGGAAAATTTGCCGACAACAAGCTTGATTTCAACGCAGCGGCCAGCGGCGACGAAGGCCTCTCGCTGAAGAGCACGGGCAATGTCGCCCTCGCCGGCACGACGGTCGAAAACATCAAGGTCGATGCCGAGATCGCCAAGGTTCCGGCCGCCCTCGCCAATGCTTTCGTTCCCGATCTGGCGGCCGGCGGCACGATATCGGGCACTGTGTCGGCCGCCGGCACACCCGCCGCACCGAAAGCCGACTTCAAGCTCGACTGGACGGATGCTGCAACCAGCCAGACCAGAAGCGCCCATCTCTCAGGTCTGGCGCTTGCCGCATCCGGCCGCTTCGCCGACAACCGGCTCGACTTCGACGGCAATCTCGCCGGCAAGGACGGTCTGTCGCTGAAGGCCGCCGGCAACGTTGCGATATCGGGCACCTCGGTTAAAGCCCTTGACGTCAAGGCCGATCTTTCCAACTTGCCCGCCGGCCTCGCCAACGGCTTCGTCCCCGGTCTTGCCGCAGAGGGCACCGTCTCGGGAACGGCATCCGCGTCTGGAGCGCTTCCAAAGCCGGCCGTCGATTTCAAGCTCGACTGGAGGAATGCCGCCACCGCCCAGACCAGGAGCAGCGGCCTTTCGGGTCTGAGTGCCGCGGCATCCGGCAAGTTCGCCAATGACCGGGTCGATTTCGACGCCAATCTCGCCGGCAAGGATGGCGTTCTGGCCAAGGCGACGGGCGGCGTCACTATCGCGGGAACGGCGATCCGGGACCTTTCGATCAATGCCGATATCCCGGCGCTGCCGGCCAAAATCGCCAATGCCTTCGTTCCCGGTCTCGGTGCCGAGGGCACGCTCTCGGCAAACGCCGTGACGTCGGGAACGCCGGCAAATCCGATCGTCGATTTCAAGCTCGACTGGAAGGATGCCGCGACCAGTCACACCAAGGCTGCCGGTCTTTCCCGGCTGGCACTGGCGGCGACGGGAAAATATGCCGGCGACAGGCTCGATTTCGATGCCGATCTCAGCGGTGGCGGCGGCATTGCGCTGAAAGCCACCGGCAATCTTTCGATCGCCGGCACCTCGATCCGCTCGGTCGACGTCACGGCGAACGCCACCAACGTCCCGGCCAGCCTCGCCAATGGCTTTGTTCCCGGTCTTGGCGCCGAGGGCGCGGTCTCGGCGACCGCAAAGGCCACTGGCGCGCTATCGGCGCCGTCCGTCGACTTCAAGGTCGACTGGAAGAATGCGGCGACGAGCCAGACGAAGGGCGCCGGCCTTTCGCCGCTCACCATCGGCGCCTCGGGCAAGCTTGCCGGCAACAAACTGACCGTCGATACCAGCCTTGCCGGCGACGCCGGCATGTCGCTGAAGGGCGGCGGCAGCGTGATGATCACAGGCAACCGCGCCATCGACATGCGCTTCAACGGCAATCTTCCCTTCGCCGTGCTCGGCGCCCCGCTTGCCGCACAAGGTCTTGTCGCCGACGGCGTCGCCACCGTCAACCTGCAGATCGGCGGAACGGCCGCAGTCCCCGTCATCAACGGCACTGTCTCGACCTCAGGCGCGAAGCTCGTCGACGTCCGGCGCAATCTTGCCGTCAACAATCTTACGGCGGCAGTGACCTTCAACGGCAGCCAGGCCGTGATATCGCGCCTCAACGGCACTCTCGGCGGCGGCGGCACGATCTCGGCGAGCGGCACCATCGGCATCCAGCCGGCCGGCGGCTTTCCCGCCGACATTTCGATCAAGCTCGACAAGGCGGTCTATGTCGACGGAACCCTTGTCGTTTCCACCGTCAATGGAACGCTGGGCCTGCGTGGGCCGATCATGAGCGCGACGCTGAGCGGCAAGCTTCGGCTGGACAAGACCTCGATTACCGTTCCGGAAAAATTGCCGACCTCGCTCAGTGAAATCGACATCCGGCACAAGAATGCGCCGCGAGCGGTGCTTGCGCAGCTCCGAGAAGACGGCGAGCGGAAACCCGGCGAAAAATCCTCGACGATCACGCTCGATCTCGAAATCGACGCGCCCTCGCATATCTTCGTGCGCGGCCGCGGCATCGATGCCGAGCTCGGTGGCCGCGTGACAATCGGCGGAACGGCGGCTGCACCCATCGTGACCGGCGGTTTCACCATGCGTCGCGGGCGCCTGACCATTCTCAACCGCCGTATGGATTTCACCGACAAAAGCCGGATCACCTTTGCCGGCGACCTGACGCCGGCCCTCGATATGGAGGCGACCTCAACCTCCGGCTCGACGACGCTGACCGTCGATGTCGCGGGCCTCGCCACCGACCCCGCCATCACTTTCTCCTCCTCGCCCCAGCTGCCGCAGGACGAAGTGCTGGCGCAGCTGATCTTCGGCCAGTCGATGTCGAAGCTCTCGCCGGTGCAAATCGCCCAGCTCGCCGACGCCGTGAGCCAGCTGGCCGGCAACCGCTCCACCTCGCTTTTCGAAGGCCTGCGCAACCAGCTCGGCGTCGACGATCTCGACATCAGCACCGATTCCAAGGGCCAGACGAGCGTCAGCGTCGGCCGCTATCTCAATGACCGCACCTATTTCGAATTGCAGCAGGGCGGCTCGGCCGGCGCCAAGGCGGTGATCAACCTCGACGTCGGCCGCGGCGTCAAACTGCGCGGCGCGGCCGGGGGTAACGGTGAGGGCGAAGCGGGCATCGTTTACGAGCGGGAATACTGATACCCGTCGCAGCGGCTTTGAACGACCTGAATCAGCCTTGAGCCGGCTTAAAAACCTGTCTTGCTTGTCTTGAGAAGGATATTGCTCTCGGTCGAATTGATGCCGTTGATCAGCCGGATGCGGCGCAGCGTCTCGTCGAAGGAGGCAAGGTCGCGATCCTCCAGCTCGGCGACGAAATCCCATTTGCCGTTGGTGCTGTGCAGCGCGCGCACCTGCGGCAGGCCCCGCAGCTGGTCGGCCACCCGGTCGGCAAGCTTGCCGAGCACTTCGATCATGACGATGGCGCGCACGCCGGCCGACCGCGTCTCGTGGCCAGTGCGGATAGTGAAGCCCACGATGGTGCCGCTGGCGACCAGCCGGTCGATCCGGGCGGCAACCGTTGCCCGCGACGCGCCCGTCAGCGCCGCCAGCGAGGAGACGGATATCCGGGCATTATGACGAAGTGCACTCAGAAGTTCGGTATCGAGATCATCCACGCCGATCACTTTGTCAAAATAGGTTTATCAATTTGCGCAATCATAATCCATTTCTGGCACTTTTCCATCTTTTTGCCGTCAACCCTTTATCCCACTATCGGCCGAAACAGGCCTCAACACGGAGCCCTCCACATGAATGCCCAATCGCGATCTGTCACCCTTATCGGCGCACCGCTGGAAGAAGGCTCCGGCCGCAGAGGGGCCGCCATGGGTCCCGCGGCGCTGCGTATCGCCGGCGTCGACCAGACGCTGATCGAGCTTGGCCATGACGTCGCCGATCTCGGCGATGTCAGAATCGTGCCGGCGATGGACCTGCCAAACCATCAGAAGGCCCACAATCTGAGGATCGTCGGCGCCTTCACGCGTGCCCTCGAAAACAGCGTCCATGATGTCGCCGCCTCCGGCCGTTTCCCGCTCATTCTCGGCGGCGACCACAGCCTTTCCATGGGCAGCGTCTCCGGCATGGCCCGCTATGCCGCCAGCAAAGGCCGCCCGCTCTTCGTGCTCTGGCTCGATGCCCATGCCGATTTCAATTCTCCAGCCACCTCGCCCTCCGGCAATATTCACGGCATGCCCGTCGCCTTCTTCTGCGGCGAGGCCGAATTCGCCGAGATCCTGCCGAAGGACCGTCCCTTCGTCGATCCGAAGAATGTCTTCCAGGTCGGCATCCGTTCCGTCGATGCGCGTGAGCGCGAGGAAATCCATGAACACGGCGTCAACGTCTTCGACATGCGCGCGATCGACGAGCAGGGCATCGGCGCCATCATGCGCGAGATCCTCGATGTCGTCACCAAGGCGAACGGCCTGCTGCATGTCAGCCTCGACCTCGATTTCCTCGATCCCGAGATTGCCCCCGGCGTCGGCACGACGGTGCCTGGCGGCGCGACCTTCCGCGAGGCGCATCTGGTGATGGAAATGCTGTCGGACAGCGGCCTCGTCTCGTCGCTCGATCTCGTCGAGCTCAATCCGTTTCTCGACGATCGCGGCAAGAGCGCCCGCATCCTGGTGGAGCTGACGGCAAGCCTCTTCGGCCGCCGCATCTTCGATCGTCCAACACGTGCAGCATAAAAGGCGACGTAAAAGGGAGAGAACGACCATGAACACTTCGGAAAAACTGATCGCCACGGAACAGCGGCTCGGCGCCAACAATTACAAGCCGCTCGACGTGGTGCTGACACGTGGCGAAGGTGTTCATGTCTGGGATACCGACGGCAACCGTTATCTCGATTGCCTCTCGGCCTATTCGGCCGTCAACCAGGGTCATTGCCATCCGAAGATCCTCGCCGCTATGGTCGAGCAGGCGGGCAGGCTGACGCTCACCTCCCGCGCCTTCCGCAACGATCAGCTCGCCTATCTCTACGAAGAGCTTGCGGCGCTGACCGGCTCGCACAAGATCCTGCCGATGAACTCAGGCGCGGAAGCCGTGGAGACCGCCATCAAGGCGGTGCGCAAATGGGGATACGAGGTCAAGGGCGTGCCTGATGGCAAGGCGGAGATCATCGTCTGCGCCGATAATTTCCATGGCCGGACGCTGAGCATCATCAGCTTCTCCACAGATCCCGACGCCCGCACCGGCTTTGGCCCCTACACGCCGGGCTTTCGTACCATTCCCTTCGGCGATGCCGAGGCCTTCGAGGCTGCGATCAACGGCAATACTGTGGCCGCCCTGATCGAGCCGATCCAGGGGGAAGCCGGTGTCTTCATCCCGCCGGCCGGTTATTTCACCCGTATCCGCGAGCTCTGCACTGATAACAACGTCACCCTCATCCTCGATGAGATCCAGACCGGCCTCGGCCGCACCGGCAAGCTGCTCGCCGAAGAACACGAAGACATCGAGGCCGACGTGACGCTGATCGGCAAGGCACTGTCCGGCGGCTTCTACCCGGTGTCGGCAGTGCTTTCGAATTCCGAGGTTCTCGGCGTGTTGAAACCCGGCCAGCACGGCTCGACCTTCGGGGGCAACCCGCTCGCCTGCGCGGTGGCGCGCACCGCCCTCAAAGTGCTCGTCGAGGAGGGGATGATCGAGAATGCCGCTGTCATGGGCGACTATTTTCTCGAAGGCCTGAGATCGATCCGCTCGAACATTGTCAGGGACGTGCGCGGCCGCGGCCTGATGATGGCCATCGAGTTGGAACCCGAAGCCGGCGGCGCACGGCAATATTGCCATGCGCTGAAGGAGCGCGGCCTTCTCGCCAAGGATACCCACGACCACACGATTCGCCTCGCTCCGCCACTGGTCATCACGAGAGAACAGGTCGATTGGGCGGTCTTGCAGATCGAAAAGACCATAGGCTGAAGTAAATCGGGGCTGAAAACCTTCGCAATCCCGTTCCCGATTTAGATTTGGGCAACACTCTTTCGCTAATGTCGTCGTAACCGTAACGATGCTTCGCCGAAAGCAAAGCCATCGCGTGGTGTGAAGGCAGGGCTCGTCAGCGCCAATGGTGGCGCACCCGCTCTGCCCTGGCTTACGACAGTTGGGAAGAATTCTATGGCCACGATCAATTCCACTAGCTTCAGCGGCGATACGCTCGAAATCATTGCCTTCCGCCTGCATGATCAGGAATTCTGCGTCAAGACAACGACCATCCGCGAAATCCGCGGCTGGGCGCCCTCGACGCCGATCCCGCATTCGCCGGCTGATGTCATCGGCGTCATGAACCTGCGCGGCTCAGTGATCCCGATCATCGACCTCGCCTACAAGCTCGGCATGAAGAGCACCGTCGCCAACGAGCGTAGCGCCATTGTTGTCGCCGAAGTTCACAGCATGGTCATCGGCATGCTCGTCGACCGCGTCTCGGATATTCTCACCATTTCGTCCAGCCAGGTCCAGCCGGTGCCCGAAGTGACCGCGTCCTTCGATCGCGCCTACTGCGAAGGCATCATCGCTTCCGAAAATGGCATGATCTGCTTCCTGAACCTTGCCAAGATGTTCAAGGAAAACGAGACGGATGAACTGGCGGCCTGATCGGCCGTTATCATTCGCAACTTGAAAGCCGCCCCACCGGGCGGTTTTTTATTGCCGCATCAAGCAAACTTGCTGTATCAACTCAGTATTATTAGCAATTTCTTTTATACGTAATATTAACCACGTTCCCTCACCATGGTCGGGAAGCATACGGGTGACAAATCCGGCGCAGAGGGAACGATAACCGGCCATCGGTTCTTCCCGGCACCGGAATATCTCGCCCGTCCTCTCGCTTCTCCAGCCGAAACGGCAAACGCTGTGCACCTCAGAGGGAACAGGAATGTTTGGTCTTACCTCCGATTCGAAATACATTCTTGACGCCATCTCCAAATCGCAGGCGATCATCGAATTCGATCTCGATGGAAATATCCTCACGGCGAACGAGAATTTCTGTAACGCGCTTGGTTATCGCCTGAACGAGATCATCGGCAAACATCACAGCATGTTCTGCGAGCCGGCCTACACGGCGACCCCGGAATATCGCGCCTTCTGGGCCCGCCTTGGCCGCGGCGAATATGATGCCGGCGCCTATAAGCGTCTCGCCAAGGGCAACCGGGAGATATGGATCCAGGCGTCCTATAATCCCGTTTCAAAGGGCGGAAAACCGTTCAAGGTGGTGAAATTCGCCGCCGATATCACTGCCGCCAAAAAGCAGGCGGTCGAGGATGCCGGCAAGCTGGAGGCGATCTCGCGTTCGCAGGCGGTGATCGAATTCACCCCGAAGGGTGAGATCCTGACCGCAAATGAGAATTTCTGCAACGCCATGGGATATTCCCTGGCCGAGATCACAGGCAAGCATCACAGCATCTTCTGCGACCCCGCCTATGTCAGCACCGAGGATTACGGCATCTTCTGGCGGCGCCTCGCCAACGGCGAGTTCATCGCCAATGAATTCGTCCGTTTCGGCAAGGGTGGCCGCGAAATCTGGATCCAGGCGGCCTATAACCCGATCGTCGATGCCGACGGCAAGGTCTACAAGGTCGTGAAGTTCGCAACAGACGTCACCCAACGCATGAGCGCGATTTCCCTGCTCGGCGTCGCGTTGCGGCAGCTTTCAGAAGGTGATCTGACCAGGACGGTGGATACATCCTTCGTCCCGTCGATGGAGCAGTTGCGCCACGATTTCAATACCGCGGTCAAAGGTCTCGCCGAGACGATGAAGACGATCGGCGAAAATGCCAGCGCGATCGCCGCCGGGTCGAGCGAGATCGGCGGATCGGCCGATTCCTTCTCCAAGCGAACCGAACAGCAGGCCGCATCGATCGAGGAGACCGCAGCCGCGCTGGAGGAAATCACCACCACCGTCAACGATTCCAGCCGCCGGGCCGATGAGGCGGGCCGCCTCGTCGCCATGACCAAGCTGGGCGCCGAACAGTCCGGTGTCGTGGTCCGCAACGCCGTCGCCGCCATGGACCAGATTGAGCAGTCCTCGCTCGAGATCACCAATATTATCGGCGTCATCGACGAAATCGCTTTCCAGACCAACCTTCTGGCGCTGAATGCCGGCGTCGAGGCGGCCCGCGCCGGCGAAGCCGGCAAGGGCTTCGCGGTGGTCGCCCAGGAGGTCAGAGAGCTTGCCCAGCGCTCCGCCAAGGCGGCCAAGGAAATCAAGGCACTGATCAATACGTCGAGCAACCTCGTCAAGAACGGCGTCGGCCTCGTCGGCCAGACCGGCAAGGCGCTCGAGGAGATTGTCGCACAGGTCGGCGATATCGACGGCAACGTCGCCGCCATCGTCGAAGCCTCCAGAGAACAGGCGACCGGCCTCAAGGAAATCAACCAGGCGGTCAACACGCTGGATCAGGCAACCCAGCAGAATGCCGCCATGGTCGAGGAAAGCACCGCCGCCAGCCACAGTCTTGCCAGGGAAGCCGAGACGCTGCGCGTGCTGCTGGCGAGGTTCCGGCTGCCGGGCCAACCTCAGACCGCTGGCCGGCCCGACATAAGGCATGAGGAGAGACAGGCTGGCTCCCCGGCGCTGCACCTCGTCTCACGTGTCGCAAAGGCGCATGGTGCGGCGGCAGCGACCGTCCAGAGCTGGGAAGAGTTCTGATCTCCGTCTTCCCCCGCATGCGCCGATCCTGATTACCGGAATTGGTTTGTTGCCGGCTCCGGCTTTCGGATCAGAGGAGCAGCCTGTAGCACCAACGCATCCAGGCCGTTCTCCTCATTCTCCAGAATTTCGAACAATTGCCGCCGCATGCGCGGCTCCCAGAATTTGTTGATATGGTTGGCGACCCCCTCCACGGCTTCGTTTGCCGGCTGGCTCTTGAAGAAGGTGGCGATCTGGTTTGCCATATAGACGAGCTTGGTCTTGGTCTCATGCGACATCGGCGATGTTTCCGGGCGAAATGCGGTGCGGGTGGGTGAAAATCTCGAAATCCTCGCCGCGCACCAAAGCGACGAGCGTCATGCCGGCCTCTTCGGCCGTGCGGATGGCCAGCGCCGTCGGCGCTGAAATGGCGATGAGCACGGGGCTGCCGAGAATGGCCGCCTTCTGCACCATTTCGACCGAAAGCCGGCTGGTGACGACGACGGCGCCGTCCCCGCCTCTTTTGCCGGCGCGGATGATGGCGCCGCAGAGCTTGTCCAGCGCATTGTGCCGGCCGACATCTTCGCGCACCGCCATCAATCCCCTGCCGGGAAGATAGAACCCGGCGCCATGCACCGCCCGCGTCTCGCGATGCAGCGGCTGCGCCTCGTTCAAAAGCGAAACGGCCCGCACGATATCCGCGTGCGACAGCGACAGCGGCGATGCCGAGACATCGGGCACCGGCCGCACCGCCTGCTCGATCGATTCGATGCCGCAGAGCCCGCAGCCGACCGGCCCCGCCATGCTGCGACGCCGTGCCCGCAGCTGATCGGCGACATCGTCGACAAGGCTTACCTGCACATCGATGCCCTGCTCCCCCTCGATGACCTCGATGCCCGATATCTCGGCCCGCTCAGTGATGATCCCTTCGGTCAGGCTGAAGCCGACGGCAAAATCCTCGAGATCTGCAGGCGTTGCCATCATCACCGCATGCGAACTGCCGCCATAGGAAAAAGCGATCGGCACTTCTTCCGGCACGATGCGAGAGCCGGTGTGCATAATGCCATTGCGGCGAGCGGTTTCGGGAGCGGCGGCGGTGACGGTGAAGGTCATGATGCGCGTTCCTGCTGACAGAGCCGCCCCCGCATCATCACTCCGCGGCCTCGAGCTTGCCGGCAATGCGGCGCGCTTGCCGTGCCTGCTCGTCATATTCCAACTGCCAGTCGCTCGGCCCGTTGGAGGGCGAAACCTGCACCGCCGTCACCTTATATTCCGGGCAGTTGGTCGCCCAGTCGGAGAAATCGGTGGTGATGACGTTCGCCTGCGTATTGGGATGATGGAAGGTCGTATAAACCACACCGGGCGCCACACGATCAGTGATCAGTGCCCGGAGCGTCGTGTCGCCGGAGCGGCTGCCGAGCTTCACCCAGTCGCCATCGCGAACGCCGCGCTGCTCGGCGTCGTGGGGATGGATTTCCAGAAGGTCTTCCGCATGCCAGACGACATTCTCGGTCCGCCGCGTCTGCGCCCCGACATTGTACTGGCTGAGGATGCGGCCGGTGGTGAGCAGCAGCGGGAAGCGCGGGCCGGTGCGCTCGTCGGTCGCCACATATTCGGTGCGGATGAACTTGCCCTTGCCGCGCACGAAGCCGTTGACGTGCATGATCGGCGAGCCGAGCGGGTTCTTCTCGTTGCACGGCCACTGCACCGAGCCCATCTTCTCGAGGTAGTCGTAGGACACCAGGGCGAAACTCGGCGTCGTCGCGGCAATCTCGTCCATGATCTCTGACGGATGGGCATAATTCCAGTCGAGCCCCATCGCCTGGGCAAGCTTCTGGGTTACCTCCCAGTCGCCAAGGCCGTTGCGCGGCGACATCACCTTACGCACGCGGTTGATGCGGCGCTCGGCATTGGTGAAGGTTCCGTCCTTCTCGAGGAAGGTCGAGCCCGGCAGAAAGACATGGGCGTAATTGGCGGTCTCGTTGAGGAAGAGGTCCTGCACGACGACGCATTCCATCGCCGCGAGCCCGGCCGCGACATGTTTGGTATCGGGATCGGACTGGAGAATGTCCTCGCCCTGAACGTAAAGCCCCTTGAACGAGCCGTCGACCGCCGCATCCAGCATGTTCGGAATGCGCAAGCCCGGCTCATTGTTGATTTTCACGCCCCAGAGCTTTTCGAAGATATCGCGCGTCGCATCGTCGGAAATGTGCCGGTAGCCCGGCAGTTCGTGCGGGAAGGAGCCCATGTCGCAGGAACCCTGCACGTTGTTCTGGCCGCGCAGCGGATTCACGCCGACGCCGGGACGGCCGATATTGCCGGTCGCCATCGCCAGATTGGCGATCGCCATGACCGTGGTCGAGCCCTGGCTGTGTTCGGTGACGCCGAGGCCGTAGTAGAGCGCGCCATTGCCGCCCTTGGCATAGAGTCTTGCCGCACCGCGCAGATCCGCCGCCGGCACGCCGGTGAAGATTTCCGTCTCGTCGGGACTGTGCTGCGGTTCGGCGACGAAGGCGGCCCAGTCCTCGAATTCCGACCAGTCGCAGCGCTCGCGGATGAACCTCTCGTCATAAAGCCCTTCGGTGACGATCACATGCGCCAGCGCTGTCATGACCGCGACATTGGTGCCCGGCTTCAGCGGCAGGTGGTAGGAAGCCTCGATATGCGGCGACCGGACGATATCGGTGCGGCGCGGATCGATGACGATGAGCTTGGCCCCTTGGCGCAGCCGCTTCTTCAGCCGCGAGGCGAAGACCGGATGGCCATCCGTCGGATTGGCGCCGATGATGACCACGACATCCGACTGCTCGATGCTGTCGAAATTCTGTGTGCCGGCCGAAGTTCCGAATGTCTGGCCGAGACCGTAGCCGGTCGGCGAATGGCAGACGCGGGCGCAGGTATCGACATTGTTGTTGCCGAAACCGGCGCGGACCAGCTTCTGCACCAGGTAGGTTTCCTCATTGGTGCAGCGTGAGGAGGTGATGCCGCCGATCGCCTCGCGGCCGTATTGGTACTGGATCCGGCGGAACTCCGACGCCACATGCGCGAAGGCCTCGTCCCAGCTCACCTCCCGCCAGGGATCGCTGACCTTTTCGCGGATCATCGGGTTGAGGATGCGGTCCTTGTGGGTGGAATAGCCGTAGGCAAAGCGACCCTTGACGCAGGAATGGCCGCGATTGGCCTGGCCGTCTTTCCACGGCACCATACGCACCAGTTCCTCGCCGCGCATCTCAGCCTTGAAGGAGCAGCCGACGCCGCAATAGGCGCAGGTGGTGACGGCCGAATGCTCGGGCTGGCCGATCTCTATCACCGACTTCTCCGTCAGCGTCGCCGTCGGGCAGGCCTGGACACAGGCGCCGCAGGAGACGCATTCGGATTCGATGAAATTTTCGTGCGCGCCCGATGAAACGCGCGAGCCGAAACCACGTCCCTCGATCGTCAGCGCAAAGGTTCCCTGCACTTCTTCGCAGGCACGCACGCAGAGCGAACAGACGATGCACTTGGAGGGATCATAGGTGAAATAGGGATTGGACTCGTCCTTCGGCATCCATTTCAGATTGATATCGCCGTTGTTGCGCGCCTTGACGTGGTTGTCGCCTTCGTAGCCGTAGCGGACGTCGCGCAGGCCGACGGCGCCGGCCATGTCCTGCAATTGGCAATCGCCGTTGGCCGCGCAGGTCAGACAGTCAAGCGGATGGTCGGAGATATAAAGCTCCATCACGCCGCGGCGGATGTCCTTCAGCCGCCCCGTCTGGGTGTGCACCACCATGTTTGCCGCCACCGGCGTCGTGCAGGAGGCCGGTGTGCCGGCGCGGCCCTCGATCTCGACGAGACAGAGCCGGCAGGAGCCAAAGGCGTCGACCATGTCGGTGGCGCAGAGCTTCGGCACTTGGATGCCGGCCTCCATCGAGGCGCGCATGATCGAAGTGCCTTCCGGCACGCTGATCTGCTGCCCATCGATAGTGAGCGTCACCATGGTTTCGGATTTCGAAGCGGGAGTGCCGTAGTCGATTTCATGGATGAGTGACATGGTCGGCCTCCTGTACGGATATGGAATTGAGCAAGTCAGGGCGTGCGGCTGTAACTTTGAAGGACATCACTCAGCCGCCTCCACCATCGGCGCCGGCGAAAAATCCTCCGGGAAATGCGTCATGGCGCTCATGACCGGATAGGGGGTGAAGCCGCCGAGTGCGCAGAGCGAGCCGAATTTCATCGTATTGCAGAGATCGGCCAGCAGCGCCCGGTTCTTCTCCGGCTCGATGCCCTGCGCGATCTTGTCGGCTGTCTCGACGCCGCGCGTCGAGCCGATGCGGCAGGGTGTACACTTGCCGCAACTTTCCACCGCGCAGAATTCCATGGCGAAACGCGCCTGCTTCAGCATGTCGGCCGTCTCGTCGAAGACGACGATGCCGGCATGACCGATGAGCCCGTCTTTGACGGCGAAAGCTTCGTAATCCAACGGCGTGTCGAACAGCGCCCGCGGGAAATAGGCCCCGAGCGGTCCGCCGACCTGCACGGCTTTGACCGGTCGTCCCGTTGCCGTGCCGCCGCCGATCCTGTCGACGATATCGCCGAGCGAAAGGCCGAAAGCTGTTTCGTAAAGACCGCCATATCGCACATTGCCGGCAATCTGCAGCGGGATCGTGCCACGCGAGCGGCCCATGCCGAAATCGCGATAGAAGGCGGCGCCCTTCTCCATGATGACGGGCACGGAAGCGAGCGAGATCACGTTGTTGATAACGGTCGGACAGTTAAACAGCCCTTTATGCGCCGGCAATGGCGGCTTGGAGCGCACGACGCCGCGCTTGCCTTCGAGGCTGTTCAGCAGGGCTGTCTCCTCGCCGCAGACATAGGCGCCGGCGCCGGTGCGTACCTCCATATCGAAGACGCGGCCCGAGCCGAGCACCGACAGGCCGAGTATCCCGGCCTGCCGGGCGATGCCGATGGCCGCGGTCATCACAGCGATCGCATGCGGATATTCCGAACGCGTGTAGACGAAGCCCTTGGTGGCGCCGGTGGCAAGTCCCGCGATCGCCATGCCCTCGATCAGCACGAAGGGATCGCCCTCCATGATCATCCGGTCGGCAAAGGTGCCGCTGTCGCCCTCATCGGCGTTGCAGACGATATATTTGCGGTCGCCGCCAGCATCGAGGACGGTCTTCCATTTGATGCCGGTCGGGAAACCCGCACCGCCGCGTCCGCGCAGGCCGGAATCGGTGACTTCCTTGACGATATCGGCTGATGCCATCGAAACGGCGCGGCGAAGGCCAGCAAGGCCGGCATGCGCCTCGTAATCCGCCAGCGAGAGCGGATCGATGACGCCGCAGCGGGCGAAGGTCAGGCGGGTTTGTCCTTTCAGGAACGGGAGGTCTTCAACCTCCCCGAGACAGAGCGGATGATCGCCGCCATTGAAGATCCCGGCGTCGAACAGAGCAGGCACATCCCCAGCCTTCACCGGTCCGTAGCCGATGCGCTTGCCGGCGACTTCGACCTCAACAAGCGGCTCCAGCCAGAACATTCCGCGCGAGCCGTTGCGCACGATCTCGGCATCGAGGCCGCGGGCGGCGATCTCCTGGGCAATCGCCTTTGCCACCTTTTCGGCCCCGAGCGCCAGCGCTGCGGCATCGCGCGGAACATATATCCTGACCGTCATCGGCGTGCCTCCGCAACGAGTTCCGCCGCCATCTGGTCGTCGATCCGGCCATAGACCTCGCCGTCGAGCATCGCCGACGGGGCGCAGGCGCAGAGCCCGAGACAGTAGACCGGCTCCAGCGTCACGCTGCCGTCGAGCGTCGTCTGGTGAAAATCGATGCCGAGCAGCGTCTTGACGCGCTCGGCCACCGCATCTCCGCCCATCGACTGACAGGCCTCGGCACGACAGAGCTTCAGCACATGCCGGCCGGCGGCATGGTCGCGGTAATCATGATAGAAGGTCACCACGCCATGCACTTCGGCGCGGGAGAGGTTCAGTTCCTCCGCGATCACAGGAACGGCTTCCCGCGGCACATAGCCGAATTCTTCCTGAACCCCGTGCAGAATGGGAAGCAGCGGCCCTTCGAGGAAGCGAAGATCGGCGATGATGGCACGAGTGCGCGCGGCAATATCGCCTTCGGCGATATGAATGGTCATAAGGCAGCCCTCCCGACGGCTTGCTCGTTGCGGAATGGCGGCCTCCTCCAGCCTGAGTGCTATTCCTCGGGCAGCATCTCAAGGAAGCCGCTGGCGATCAATAACGCTATCACGTCGATTGATAGGTTTTTCCTATCAAAGTTCCTCGTCCTGCACGAGCACTCTGGCTTCGTGCAGCAAGGCCGACACGAGCGGCGTAAAAGGTTCGCGATAAGGCGCAACAAGGCCGACCAGATGATGCGCCTCCGGCTCGACGATCGGGATCATGCGGATTTCCACCGGAAAACCAAAAGATTTGGCGACATTGCGCGGCATGATGCTCGCCCAGCGTCCGGTCCGAACATGCGAGAACAGCACGATCATCGAATTGGATTCGAGGGTCGGATGCACGGTTGCGCCTGCCTCCGTCAGGTGCCGATTGATGATTCGGCGGTTCTGCATGTCGGCCGTCAATAGACAGAGCCGAAGATCGCCGACCTCCTTCCAGGTCACATTGTCGCGATCCGACAACGGGCTGCCTGCAGCCGTGATCAGATGATAGCGCTCGGCATAGAGCGGAACGCTCGTGACACGGCCGAGCGGCTCGTTTTCGAGATAGGTGATGCCGGCATCGATTTCGAGGTTTTCGAGCATGCTCAGCACCTGCAGCGAATTGCGCGAGACAATCGAGAAGGTCACGCCGGGATGCCGTTCCTGAAACGGCGTGGTGATGCGCGACAGCATGGCGAGCGCCGTCGGAATGGCGGCGAGGCGGATGTGGCCGGAAAGGCCGCGGCGGGCGGCGCGCATTTCCTCGCGCATGGTGCGGGCGTCGCCGACGATGCGCCTGGCCCATTCGAGCACGCGCTGCCCCTCCGGCGTCAGCCCCTGGAACCGGGAGCCGCGCTGCACCAGCATGACGCCCAATTGATCCTCAAGCTGCCGGATGGCGGCCGAAAGGGTCGGCTGCGAAATCCCGCACTCCTCGGCGGCGCGGCCGAAATGTTTTTCATTGGCAAGGGCGATGAAGAATTCCAGCTTGTCGATCATCCGGTCTCCCGCGACATTTCGCGTCCGGCCTTATCTTCGACGTAGCAGCCGTGCTCCGCAAGGGCGGGTCGCCAAAGCGCGTCGCGATCTTTCAGATTCGCTTCTCGCGCTTTGGGTCTTTATTGTCTCGTATGTCACTATCGCAGACCGCCGCACAGTTTTGCGCGACGTGCTTTAAAAGTTTTCTGCAATCGGAAAAAGATCGAACAGCGATTCGAGGAAGGCGAGCACGCTGACATTGCCGATGCTGTAATATACCAGCCTGCCCTGGCGGCGCGTATTGACCAGGCCTTCGAGCCTCAAACGCGCCAGCTGCTGCGAGACCATTGCCTGCTGTATGCCGAGAATATGTTCGATTTCACTGACCGTCCGCTCCTCGCTCGCCAATATGCAGAGGATGAGCAGTCGGGTCTGGTGCGCCAGCGCTTTCAACAGGTCGGTCGCTTCATGGGCTTTTCCAGCGAGTGTGTGCAATTCCTGGCCGGTCATCCCCGGCTTGGGTTTGGGCAACGGCATTCGGTATCTCGAAGGGAGGCGATGGGTAGATCAGCACAATAGCATATTCGCACAATCGAATTCGTCAAAATGACGAAATGCCAAAAAAGGTCCAAGCAAATCAGCAGATAAGCTGACCGCCATTGATCTCGATCACCTGGCCGGTGATGTAGCCCGAGAGCGAGGGAGCCGCCAGGAAAAGATAGGCGGGAGCACAATCCTCCGCCGTGCCGAGCCGTTGCAGGGGGATGGATTTTCTCGTCTGCTCCAGCTTTTCGCGGGAGGAATAGCGCTCGTGGAAATCCGTCTCGATCGTTCCCGGCGAGACGCAGTTGACGCGGATTGCATCCGGGGCAAGCTCGCGGGCAAGCGCCTTGGAATAGGTCGCAACAAAGGCTTTCGAGGCCGAATAGATCGAGGAGCCGGGGCTGCCGCCGGTCAGCGCCGAAATCGAGACGGTGTTGACAATGGCGGCGCCCTCGGCCGCCTTCAATGCCGGCAGCAATGCGCGCGTCAGCGCCACCACCGACGTCTGGTTCAGCCGTATGACCGCCTCATATTCCGCATCGGTCAGCGTGGCGGCGGGGAAACGGCCAAGCATGGTGCCGGCATTGTTGACGAGCACGTGCACCCTGTCGAAGAAAGCGAGAACATCTTCTGCAAATTGCGACGCCCCGCCGACGGCAGAGAAATCGGCATGCAGCAGCAGCGCCCGTCTTTCTGATTCAGCCGTCAGCAGAAAATCCGGCAGGTCCCGTCCCGGCTTGCGCCCGGTATGGACGATCACCTTCGCGCCGCAGTCGAGAAACTGCCGGGCGACTTCGAGACCGATGCCGCGGCCGGCGCCGGTCACGACGACATTGCGATTTTCGAACAGTCTGGGATGAAACACGAGCCGTCCTCCTCGCGGACAGTGCCGCCGGTTGCGCCACTCGCCCTTAACATATGAGCGCGCCGACCGAAAGAAAGGCAGGCGTCGATCTTTCCCGGGGAAGACCAGGGTTTAGTTTTCGGTCTCCAGAAGCCGCGCGCCCGGTCCCTCCTTGCCGAGCCGGTCGCAGGGATTGCGCAACGGACAGCTTTCAATCGACAGGCAGCCACAGCCGATGCAGCCGGTCAGACGGTCGCGCAGCAGGCTCAGCCGCCTGATTCGCGCGTCGAGATCGTCTTTCCAGAGTGCCGACAGGCTCTGCCAGTCGGCGATCGTGGGCGTACGCCCCTGCGGCAGGGATTCGAACGCCGCCTGGATTTCCGAAAGCGGAATGCCGACACGCTGCGCCACCTTGATGATGCCGAGCCGGCGCAGCACATCGCGCCCGTAGCGGCGCTGGTTGCCGCGGGTGCGAATGCTCGAAATCAGCCCCTTGGTTTCGTAGAAGTGCAGCGCCGAGACGGCCAGGCCGCTGCGCTCCGCCACCTCGCCGACCGTCAGCAGCTTGCCGAGCGGCGTTGCCGGAATTGTATCCATTGCCCTCTTGACCTCAAGATTAGTTGAGGTTTTATAAGCCTTGCTCCAGCAATCGTAAAGCCCAATCGCGAGAAGGAGCGGCGCATGAAAACATCCATCAGGCTGGCGGTGATCTACGGAAGCACAAGAAAGGGCCGCATCTGCGACCGGGTGGTCAAATGGCTGACGCAGGAGCTCGTCCGCTTCCCGCAATTCGATATCGACATCATCGATCCACTGGATTTTGCGCTGCCGCCCGACCGCGACATGGCGCACCCCGAAATCGACAGGCTCGCCGGGCGGCTCGGCATGGCCGACGCCTTCATCATCGTCACGCCGGAATACAATCACAGCTTCAGCGCCGCGTTGAAATCGACCATCGATCTGTTTTTCGAGCCCTGGCAGGGCAAGCCGGTCGCCTTTGTTTCCTATGGCGGCATCTCCGGTGGCTTGCGCGCGGTCGAGCAATTACGGCTCGTCTTTGCGGAACTCCATGCCGTCACCGTCCGCGATTCGGTCAGCTTTTCCGCGCCGTGGAGCCGCTTCGACGTCGCCGGACGGCTTGACGATCCGAGCGACGCTCTGCACACGCTCGACCGGATGATGGCGCGGCTGGAATGGTGGACACGGGCGCTCATTGCCGCGCGCGGCGATCATCCCTACGCCGATATCGCCGCCTGAAACGAAGGGCTCCGGTTCCGTTCCCGGCAGGTACGGAACCTCTGGGGACACCCGGACAGGACTTCCGTCCGGGTGTTTTCCGATCATGCCAGCCTCATCCCGACCATGCGGACGGGTTGGCAATTTTTGCGGTTGCGGGAAGAAAACCCCGGTGGTAGTTTCCGCGCCGATTAACAGGGGAGCTCCGTATTGCCGGGGCTGAGATGCGAGGCGCAGGCTTCCGGACCCTTCAAAGCTGATCTGGGTAATGCCAGCGGAGCGAGGTTCAGATGTTTTCAGGCGCACAAGTGTCACTCTATCCGATGTCCGGCAATTTCGTCGGCATCATTCTCGATGCCGTCAAGGCGCTCGATCCCTATCGCGACCGGCTGCGGATCGAGACCGACGACATCTCCACACTGCTGGTCGGCCCGCCTGACATTCTCTTCGCCGCCATGCACGATCTTTTCGCCGCCGCCGCCCGGACCGGCGAGCATTGCGTGCTGTCCGCCGCCGTTTCACGCGGCTGCCCCGGCGAGCCCGACGACGCCATCTGCGGGGTCAACCCCGCCCTCGGTCAGGCAGAACCGCTTGCCGACCGTATAACGGCAGGACTTGCCGCCGTAGAAACCACTGCCGAAACCGGGCAGCCGACCGCTGCGCAATTCTCGCTCTATGTCATGGGAACCGGGACCCATATGGACGAGATCTATGGCTGCATCGACTTCCTGAAACGCTCCGGTACCTTCGACCGCGCCAAAAATTTCTGCACCAGGCTCTCGGGCGATGCCGGTGCCGTCTTTGCAACCATTCGTGAAGCCTTTTATCGCTTCGGCGACCCGGAGGGACATGTGACCCTCGATATCACGGTGTCAGCCAATAGCCCGACGAAAGCCTGATCGAACGCTGATGACAACGCTACCACCATCGGATTCGCGTCTTGCCGCGCTCCGCGCGGCTCTCTACCGGAGCATACCCGCTCTGCTCGCCGGCTGCGCCTTTTTGGCAGCCTGGGAGCTCTATGTCGATCTCTCCGGGATCAAACCGTCCATCCTGCCGGCGCCGTCGCGCATCGTCATCCAGGGCTGGCTGAACCGCGAGGCGCTGATATCAAACACCTGGCCGACGCTGGGTGCGACACTCGGCGGTTTCGCGCTGTCGCTGGCCTTCGCCTTCGTCTCATCGATCCTGATGGATTTCATGCCCTTCATGCGCCGGGCATTGCTGCCGATCTTCATCGCCAGTCAGACCCTGCCGCTGGTGGCGATCGCCCCCCTCGTCGTCCTCTGGTTCGGTTTCGGCCTGTTGCCGAAGGTCCTGCTGGTGGCCCTCGTCACCTTCTTTCCACTGCTCGTCGCCCTGCTGCAGGGCTATGAATCGACCGACCGCGACATCGCCGAATTGCTGAACTCGATGAAGGCGAGCCGCTGGCGCATTTTCCGTCTGGCACGGTTTCCCTCGGCGCTGCCCTATTTCTTCGCCGGCCTCAGGATCTCGATCACCTATGCCGTCGTCGGCGCGATCTTTGCCGAATATGCCGGCGCCGCCCGCGGCCTCGGCATCTATATCCTCAACGCCAAGAACAATTTCCGCCCCGATCTGGTGCTCGCCGCCGTCGTCGTCAGCGCCGTGCTGACACTCTGCCTCTTCGGGCTGACGTTATTGATCCAGCGCCTGGTCATGCCCTGGCAGCCGTCCGGGGAGCGGCGGCGATGAACAAAACAATGCTTGAACTCGGCAATATCTCGAAGTCCTTCGACGGCATGAAGGTGCTGGGCGATATTTCGCTCAGCGTCGCAGACGGCGAGTTCGTTTCGATCGTCGGCCCGTCCGGCTCCGGAAAATCGACGGTGCTGCGATTGCTGACGCAGGCGCTGCGCCCCGATTCCGGCACCATGCTTTTCAACGGCGTGCCGCTGGAACAGGCGCCGCATTCCTTTGCCTTCATGCCGCAGCGCGATGCGCTGATGCCCTGGCGCCGGATCATCGACAATGCGGCACTCGGCCTCGAGGTGAAAGGCATGAGCCGCCGCGCGGCCCGCGCCATTGTGGCGCCTTTGTTCGAGAGCTTCGGTCTTGCCGGCTTCGAACACCACTATCCCTCCGAACTCTCCGGCGGCATGCGCCAGCGCGCCGCGCTGCTGCGCACCGTCGTCCAGACCCAGGACATGCTGCTGCTCGACGAGCCCTTCGGCGCGCTCGACGCGCTGACGCGCACGCAGATCCAGGAATGGCTGCAGGGCATGTGGACCGAACACCGCTGGACGGCACTGCTGATCACCCACGACGTTCGCGAAGCGGTGTTCCTCTCCGACCGGATCTACGTGCTTTCGGCCCGTCCGGCGCGTATCATCCGCGAATTCCGCGTTCCCCTGCCCCGCCCGAGAAGCATCGCCGACCTCGGCTCGCCGGCGGCCCAGGCGATTGAAACCGAAATCCTGCAAACCCTGCTTCATCCGCTGCAACAGGATGATTTTAGGCCGGCCGGCCTAAAATCCGAATCCTGTTCTAATTTAAAGAGTTAGAGCATGATGTCGTCCGAAAACCGCTCACACTTTTCGGCATCATGCTCTAGAGACCTGAGGAGGTCACCATGCTGCTTCTCACCCGCCGCCAGACGATCGTCGCCGCCATCGCGGCAAGCCTCGCCGGCCGCACCGCCTTCGCCCAATCGGCGCCCGCAAAGGTCCGCATCGCGCTCGACTGGACGCCCAACACCAACCATATCGGCATCTATGTCGCCAAGGCCAAGGGCTTCTATGAGGCGGCCGGACTCGATGTCGAAATTCTTCCCTTCACCGATACCAGCGCCGGAACGCTGGTATCGAACGGCGTTGCCGATTTCGGCATCAGCAGCGAGATCGAGACCCTGACCCAGCGCGCCGGCGGCGGTGACGTGAAGATGGTCTACGGCGTCGTCCAGACGGAAACCGCACGGCTGATTTTCAAGGGCGGACGCGACGACATCAAGAGCCCTAGAGATCTCGACGGCAAGACCTATGGCGGCTTCGGCGGCACCTGGGAGAGCGCGCTGATCTCCGCGATGATCCGCAATGACGGCGGCAAGGGCGAGGTCAAGACCGTCACCCTCGGCACCTCCGCTTACGAGGCGCTGGACAATGGCTCGATCGATTTCACGCTGGAGATCTACACCTGGGAAGGCATCGCCGCCGAACTGGAAAACCGGAAGATCGGCCGTTTCCACTATTCCGATTATGGCATTCCCGACGAGCAGACGACGGTCATCGTCTCCAGCGACGCCTACCTCTCGGCAAACCGGGAACACGCCCGCGCCTTCATCCAGGCCACGCGAAAGGGCTATGCCTACTCCGTCGACCATCCCGACGAAGCCTGCGACCTGCTGATCTCCGGAAGCAACGGCGCACTGATGAATACGGACCTGGTAAAAGCCTCTCAGAAGGCATTGATCGAGGGGCACTTCCTGAAATCCGAGGCCGGCGTGATCGGTAAGCTCGACCCGGCAAAGGCCGAGGCCCTCGGCGGCTTCCTGCTCGAGAATGGCATTCTGGTCGACGCGAATGGCGCCGCGCTTAAGGAGAAGCCGGACTTTTCCACCTATTATACCAACGAACTTCTCGACTAAGCCCAACGCCTGCCTTGCCCGTCGCAGCTTTCCGCTGCAAAGTCTGAGACCCGGAGCATGATGTCGTCCGAAAACCGCTCACGCTTTTCGGCATCATGCTCCGGGCAGGGCGGGAGATAAGATGCGACAACAGCAGAGACTGGCCGGGGCGGACTTTCTGCGCGCGACGGCCTGTCTGCTGGTGTTTGCCCATCATCTCGCGCTGCGGCTGGATATGCGCAGAATTCCCGACGAACTGGGGCCAACCGCAAACATCCTCCGCTTCGGCAATTTCGGCGTCGCCATCTTTTTCGTGCTCAGCGGCTTTCTTCTTGCCCATCCCTTCTGGCGCGCGCTCGACGACGGCAGCAACATGCCGAGCCTCCGGCATTACACGATCCGCCGGGCGGCGCGCATCGCTCCGGGCTTCTGGTTCGCCGCGACCATCAGCTTCGCCCTCAGCCTGACGCTGCTGGCCCTGCCGCTGACGCCGGAGCTCGCGCTCCGCTACCTCTCCGGGCTGCTGTTCATGAGCCAGTGGCATTGGCGCACCTTCTTTCCTGTCGAAGGCGACGGCCCGCTTTGGTCAATTCCCTTCGAGGTCACCAGCTATGTGCTGCTGCCGCTCTGCTTTGTCCTGCTGTTTCGTTTGCCCGTCCTCAGGCAGCGTCCGTTGCTCGCCCGCTTCGCCTGGCTTTGCGTCATCACAGGCGTGCTCCTGGCCCATCTGCTGATCCTCACCCTGTTTCCGCTCGACGACATCGGGCGCGGCTGGCAATACGGCCTCCAGGGCGGGGCGAAGGAATGGATGCCGCGCTATAATCCGATCGGCTTCTTCGCCATCTTCGCCCTCGGCGCGCTGGCCGCCGGGGTCGAGGTCGCGCTCCCCAAAAGGCCCTCCGCCTGGTTCGATGCCGCGGCGCTGCTGGCCCTCGCCATTGCCGGCTACCGCCTCGTCATATCGCCCGGCGGCACCCCCGAAGCTTATGGCTGGCTCGAAATCCCCTACGGCTTCCCGGTTTTTCCGCTGGCAATCGCAACGGCGCTCGTTTCGCTCTGCCATTCGCAATACCTGGGCAGGCTGCTCGACAATGCTCCTGTCCGCTACATCGCCAGGATCTCCTTCGGCATCTATATCTGGCAGGAAATCATCCTGATATCGATCCAGAGGCTCGATCCGGGCTCGTTCGGCGCTGCCTCGGAAAATGTCGTCATCGGCTGGCTGCAGTCCTGCGGTCTGGCGGCAGCGCTTGTGCTGCTGGTTGCAAACCTCAGCTACACCCTGCTGGAAAAACCGGCCATCACTGTCGGAAACCGCCTGACATCCCGCCAATCCAATCGGGCTACTCCTTTCAAAGTATAAATCTCCCGACACCTCAACTAGAGGCATTAAGGTTAACGCGCAATACTCCCATTTTTGGTTTCTTTAGGGTTACGGAATTCTTATTTATCCCGATGACAAACGATACGTGACCATGTATCTGTCTCTGTGCAGTTCAGTATCGCATCTAAACTTGTGGGCCTTGCGTAATGAATGCTTTTACTTCGAAGACGAATTCACGCTTCGACCCGTCTCAGCGTCAGGACAAAACCAGGTCCCTGGTTATCGCGAATTCCAACATTCGCCAGCCCGATAGCTTTTCCCTTGTTGAAAGAAAGATGGCTGTGCAGCTCAGCGTGAAGCGTTTGATCGACGTCGTCGCCTCGGTCAGCGCCCTCATTGTGCTGGCGCCGTTTTTTCTGGCGATCGCGCTCTTCATCAAGCTCGACGACGGCGGGCCAGTGCTTTTCCGCCAGATTCGCTGGGGACTGAACGGCCAGAAAATCACGGTCTTCAAGTTCCGAACGATGCGCGCCGAAGCTTGCGATCCGAGTGGCATCCAACAGACGGTCAAGGGCGACAGCCGGGTGACAGGCATCGGTGCGGTGCTCCGCAAGACCAATATCGACGAACTGCCGCAGCTTCTGAACGTCCTCAGGGGCGACATGTCGCTGGTCGGCCCGCGCTGCCACGCCATCAACATGCGGGCAGCCGGCCGGCTCTACGAAGAACTGGTGCCCGACTATCATCACCGCCACATCATGCGTCCCGGCATTACCGGTCTTGCGCAGACACGCGGATGGCGCGGCCCGACGGCGCGACCGCTTCAAGCCCGCGCCCGCATCGCCTGCGATATTTATTATGTCAGGAATTTCAGCCTGCTGCTCGACTTGAAGATCCTGCTCAAGACGATCGCTATCGAGCTGCGCGGCGGCACCGGCTTCTGAGATATCCCCGCCATCGCTGCCAGAGATAAGCGGTCCTGGCGCCGCCCGATGGGCGCTCCCTGCCGTATGCCGACAGATAAATGAACACAAAAAAGGCGGCTGTTGCAGCCGCCTTTGATCGTCGCAGTCGGTTGCCGATCAATCCTGTTGGACGATGCCGCTCAGATGCGTCATTTCCATGATGAAGTGCTCGAGCTTCGACTTGTGCTCGTGCAGCTCCGCATGTTCGAGTTCCTTGCGGGCGGCCTCGATTCGGCGGGTCAGTTCGTCCTTGTGGAGCTCTTCGACCGGAACGGCGGACTCGGCAAGCAATGTGCAGCCGGTCGGCAGGATATCGGCAAAACCACCGAACACCACATAGTCCTGCTTCTTGCCGGAAGCCGAACGCACGCTCACGACGCCCGGCTTGATCGTGGTCATCGTCGGCGCATGGTGCGCCATCACGGTCATTTCGCCTTCAGTCGCGGGAATGACGACCTCGGTCACCATCTCCGACAGCAGCAGACGCTCCGGCGAAACGAGCTCAAAGTTGAAATTGTCAGCCATCAGTGACTTACCTTCTCGGCTATGGCTTTCGCATCTTGCAATTTAGTCCCGCAGAACGGGCAGTGCATTATCGCTTGGTCGAGATAACCGAGGCCTTCCTCGCTCTGGATCAGCCCCACCACCATCATCAGCACGCCGTTATCGGCGCGATAGATGGTCGGCGCTGCCGGCTCCGGAAGAGCCGCCACGACCCCTTTCAGGGAGTCGCAGCAGAATATCTCGTCCAGCGCGTCGCTCATCAAGCAGCTGCGAGCTTCTTGGCCTTTTCGACCGCTTCTTCCATCGAGCCGACCATGTAGAAGGCGGCTTCCGGCAGGTGATCATATTCGCCGTTGACGAGGCCCTTGAAGCCCTTGATCGTGTCTTCGAGAGCAACCAGCTTGCCCGGCGAGCCGGTGAAGACTTCGGCGACGAAGAACGGCTGCGACAGGAAACGCTCGATTTTGCGGGCGCGGGCAACAGCGATCTTGTCCTCTTCGGACAGTTCGTCCATGCCAAGGATGGCGATGATGTCCTGCAGGGCCTTGTAGCGCTGCAGTGTCGACTGGACCTTACGGGCCACTTCGTAGTGCTCTTCGCCGACGACCATCGGGTCGAGCATGCGCGAGGTGGAGTCGAGCGGGTCGACGGCCGGATAGATGCCCTTTTCGGCGATCGAGCGCGACAGAACCGTCGTTGCGTCAAGGTGCGCGAACGAGGTTGCCGGCGCCGGGTCGGTCAAGTCGTCGGCCGGAACGTAGATGGCCTGAACCGAGGTGATCGAGCCCGTCGTCGTCGTGGTGATGCGTTCCTGCATCTGGCCCATGTCGGTTGCGAGCGTCGGCTGATAACCGACGGCCGACGGGATGCGGCCGAGCAGAGCCGACACTTCGGAACCTGCCTGGGTGAAGCGGAAGATGTTATCGACGAAGAACAAAACGTCCTGGCCCTGGTCGCGGAAGTGTTCGGCGACCGTCAGGCCGGTCAGGGCGACGCGGGCGCGGGCGCCCGGCGGCTCGTTCATCTGACCATAAACAAGTGCCGCCTTCGAGCCTTCGCCGCCGCCATGCTTGTTGACGTTCGATTCGATCATTTCGTGATAGAGGTCGTTGCCTTCGCGGGTGCGTTCGCCGACGCCTGCGAAAACCGAGTAACCACCATGCGCCTTGGCGACGTTGTTGATCAATTCCATGATCAGAACGGTCTTGCCAACGCCGGCGCCGCCGAAGAGGCCGATCTTGCCGCCGCGTGCATAAGGAGCGAGAAGGTCGACGACCTTGATGCCGGTGACGAGGATCTGCGCTTCCGTCGACTGCTCGACATAGGACGGCGCATCCTGGTGGATGGCGCGCTTGTGAGCGGTAACCAGCGGACCTGCTTCGTCGACGGGCTCGCCGATGACATTCATGATGCGGCCGAGCGTCTCGTTGCCGACCGGAACCAGGATCGGAGCGCCGGTGTCGGCGACTTCCTGGCCGCGGACCAGACCTTCGGTCGAGTCCATCGCGATGGTACGGACTTCGTTTTCACCAAGGTGCTGCGCAACTTCGAGAACCAGACGGACGCCGTTATTGGTGGTTTCCAGCGCGTTCAGGATCTTCGGCAGTTCGCCTTCGAACGCAACGTCGACGACGGCGCCGATAACCTGGGTGACTCTGCCGACAGAGCCGATCTTGGGGGTAGCTGCCTCAGCCATTTTCTGACCCTCTTTTCCTAGCCTCAGAGCGCTTCCGCGCCCGAAATGATTTCAATGAGTTCCTTGGTGATCTGCGCCTGACGCTGGCGGTTGTAGCTCAGCGTCAGCTTATTGATCATCTCACCGGCATTACGCGTCGCATTGTCCATAGCGCTCATCTTGGCGCCCATTTCGCCTGCGACGTTCTCGAGGAGCGCGCGGAAGATTTGGACGGAGATGTTGCGCGGGATCAGATCTTCGAGGATCGATGCCGGATCCGGCTCATATTCGTAGACGGCGCCTGCATGGGCGGCATCTTCGTTCTGCACCGCACCCGTCGAAGCCGGGATGAGCTGCTGCGCCGTCGGGATCTGGCTGATCACCGACTTGAACTCGGAATAGAACAGCGTGCAGACGTCGAATTCGCCGGCGTCATACATCTCGATGACGCGCTTGCCAATCTGGTCGGCATTCTCGAAGCCGATCTTCTTGACGTCGCGCAACTCCTTGCGCTCGATGATCAGCGAAGCGAATTCGCGGCGAAGGATGTCGTAACCCTTCTTGCCGACGGTGAAGATCTTCACCGTCTTGCCTTCGGCAAGCAGCCTGCGGACATGGTCGCGTGCAAAACGTGCGATCTGCGAGTTGAAGCCGCCGCAGAGACCGCGTTCGGCCGTGCAGACCACCAAAAGGTGAACCTGGTCCTTGCCGGTGCCGGTCATCAGCGTCGGTGCGCCGTCCGCATCGGTGACGGCCTTGGCGATGTTCGCCAGAACCGCACCCATGCGCTGCGAATAGGGACGCGCGGCCTCGGCCGCCTCCTGCGCACGCCGAAGCTTCGCCGCGGCGACCATTTTCATCGCCTTGGTGATCTTCTGCGTCGCCTTGACGGAGGCGATCCGGTTTTTCAGATCCTTAAGTGAAGGCATCCGTGATCCGTCCTAACTTAGGGCCTGATTACGAGAAAGACTTTGCGAAGCTATCGAGAGCAGCGGTGAGCTTGCCCTTGATATCGTCGCTGATTGCCTTTTCCGTGCGGATCGCGTCGAGGATGGCAGAGCCTTCCGAACGCAGATATGAGAGGAAGCCCTGCTCGAACTTGCCGACCGAAGCAACCGGCAGCTTGTCGAGATAGCCGTTGACGCCTGCAAAAATCACAGCGACCTGCTCTTCCGTCTTCAGCGGCGAGAACTGCGGCTGCTTCAGGAGTTCGGTCAGGCGCGCGCCACGGTTCAGCAGGCGCTGCGTCGCAGCGTCAAGATCCGAACCGAACTGGGCGAAGGCGGCCATTTCGCGATACTGGGCGAGTTCGCCCTTGATCGAGCCGGCAACCTGCTTCATCGCCTTGATCTGTGCCGCGGAACCGACGCGGGAGACCGAGAGACCGACGTTCACGGCCGGGCGGATGCCCTGATAGAACAGGTCGGTTTCAAGGAAGATCTGGCCGTCGGTGATCGAGATGACGTTGGTCGGAATAAAGGCCGA
The DNA here is from genome assembly GCF_030053135.1 of Rhizobium sp. BT04. Lineage (NCBI taxonomy): Bacteria > Pseudomonadati > Pseudomonadota > Alphaproteobacteria > Hyphomicrobiales > Rhizobiaceae > Rhizobium > Rhizobium sp. BT04. The sequence goes on from NZ_CP125652.1 coordinate 2,659,575, forward strand.
CACGTCGTTGCCCTGCGTTTCGATAACCGGAAGAGCGGTCAGCGAGCCGGCGCCCTGGTCGTCGTTCATCTTCGCAGCGCGCTCGAGGAGACGCGAGTGCAGGTAGAAAACGTCGCCCGGATAGGCTTCACGGCCCGGCGGGCGGCGCAGCAGCAGCGACATCTGACGGTAGGAAACGGCCTGCTTGGAAAGGTCGTCGTAACCGATCAGCGCGTGCATGCCGTTGTCACGGAAATATTCGCCCATGGCGCAGCCGGCAAACGGTGCCAGATACTGCATCGGAGCCGGATCGGAAGCGGTGGCGGCAACGATGATCGAATACTTCAGCGCGCCGCGCTCTTCGAGCACCTTGACGAACTGGGCGACGGTCGAGCGCTTCTGGCCGATGGCGACATAGACACAGTAGAGCTTTTCGCCTTCCGGACCGTTGTCGTGAATGGCCTTCTGGTTGAGGAAGGCATCGAGCAGGATCGCGGTCTTGCCGGTCTGGCGGTCGCCGATGACGAGCTCGCGCTGGCCGCGACCGACCGGGATAAGCGCATCGATGGCCTTGAGGCCGGTCGACATCGGCTCATGAACCGACTTGCGCGGAATGATGCCCGGAGCCTTGATATCGACGCGCGAACGACGCGTCGCGTTGATCGGGCCCTTGCCGTCGATCGGATTGCCGAGCGCGTCGACGACGCGGCCGAGCAGTTCCGGACCAACCGGAACGTCGACGATGGCGCCGGTCCGCTTGACGGTGTCGCCTTCCTTGATGTCGCGGTCGGAGCCGAAAATAACGACGCCGACATTGTCGGATTCAAGGTTCAGAGCCATGCCGCGGATGCCGCCGGGGAACTCGACCATTTCACCGGCCTGGACATTGTCCAGACCGTAGACACGAGCGATACCGTCACCGACGGAGAGAACCTGGCCGACTTCCGAGACTTCTGCCTCTTTGCCGAAATTTTTGATCTGGTCTTTGAGAATTGCGGAAATTTCCGCGGCGCGGATATCCATCAGCCAACCTCTTTCAATGCGAGCTTAAGGGTAGAGAGTTTGGTACGAAGAGACGTATCAATCTGACGGGACCCGACCTTCACGATCAGACCACCAAGAATTGACGGATCAACCGTGACGGCAATCGTCACGTCTTTGCCGGTAACGCTCTTGAGTGCCACCTTCAATTCGGTTTCCTGCGCTTGCGACAGCGCATGCGCCGAGGTGACCTCGGCGGAGATTTCACCGCGATGGTTCGCGGCGATGATGCGGAAGGCCTTGATCATGCCCGGCAGGGCGAACAGGCGGCGGTTGCGCGCCACGACCTTCAGGAAATTGGCAAAGAAGCCGCTGATGCCGGCCTTCTCGCTGATGGCGACGATCGCCTTCAGCTGGTCTTCAGCGGAGAAAACCGGGCTTGCGACGAAGCGCTTCAGATCGGCGCTCTCATCCAGCATCGCCTGGAAACGGTCAAGATCGGCGGTTACGCTATCGACGGCGCCCTGCTCGAGCGCCAGATCGAAAAGCGACGAGGCATAGCGCTCGGCAACACCAGATGTAAGCTGGGACGTGTCTGCCACTGGCACAAATTTCCCTGATTTCAACCCAAAATCCGGCTCTCGGCGGGCGCCGAACCTATGATCTTGAATTCGTTTTGATTTCCCCCAGAAATCACAAGAGAAGCCTCTTGCTTCTTCCGAAATTCGGGGTCCGTCTAACATAGGATGTTCGGACTCGCAACACGCGTAATGCCCGAATACGCCTTTCACATGAATTTCTGTTCGCAAAATTGCGCAATGGCCTGAAAGCAGGCCGCAGAAGCCGTCTGCCGGCAGCGAGAGTCAAGTCTGGATGAAACCGAAAGCGTAGAGCAGCGGTAGCGCGGCCAAAGCGATTTGCACAACCAGGAGTAAATAGTTGACGATATTACTCCCCTTATCGGACAGGATCGAGATGATGCGGGCAAAGGCCGCCATCGCGAAAGAGGCGCCGAGCGCCATGTAGATCCAATCCTGGGCGAGCATGATCGCCGAGAGGCCGAAGCCGAGATAGAAACCGCCCATCGAGCGTCCCTCACCAAAACCTTCCGGCCGCCCCTCCTGCGCCTGCAGACCGAGAAGACGGAAAGTATGGCCCGGCGCGAACATCATGATGAAGCCGGCGAGCGCCGTGAAAGCGGCAGAGCAAAAGGCAAGCTGCTCGCCAAGCTCGGTCGGAAAATAAAACTCCATGCGTCAGCCCCAAATCACCCGGATGAATCAGTGTTTTATGGCATGCGCCAGAAAGGGAGGAAATGGCGGCGTGATGTTTTAGAGAAAACTCTGCGGATCGATATCGAGCTGCACCTGCACCGATCCGCGCTCCTTGGGCGATTGCGACAGCATCGCCCGCAGGAACCCCTGCATGTCGGAGTTCCGCCGGCCGTGCACCAGGAGGCGGAAGCGGTGGCGGCCGCGGACCAGCGCGAGCGGCGCTTCGGCCGGGCCGAGCACCGAGATGCCCGACACCTGCGGCGCGGCGTTGCGTATGCCGCGCGCATGGTTTTCAGCGTCATGGCGGGTTTCGGCCGAAACGATAATCGAGGCGAGCCTACCGAAGGGCGGCAATACGGCGCGTTCGCGTTCGGTGATTTCGCGCTCGTAGAAGGCGTCGGAATCGCCTGATACGATCGCCTGCATCACAGGATGCTGCGGCTGATAAGTCTGCAGCAGCCCATGGCTCTTGAGGCCGGTGCGGCCGGCCCGGCCGGTCACCTGCGACAAAAGCTGGAACGTGCGTTCGGCCGCGCGCGGATCGCCATTGGCAAGCCCGAGATCGGCATCGACAATGCCGACCAGCGTCATCAGCGGAAAATTGTGCCCCTTGGCGACGAGCTGGGTGCCGATGACAATATCCGCCTCGCCCTTGGCGATCGCGTCCAGCTCCAACCGCAGCCGCTTCACCCCGCCCATGATATCCGAGGAGAGAACGATCGTCCGCGCCTCCGGGAAATGCCGCTCCACCTCCTCGGCGATGCGCTCGACGCCTGGCCCGCAGGCAACGAGATGGTCGAGCGTGCCGCATTCCGGGCACGCTTCCGGCGTGCGCTCGGCATGGCCGCATTGATGGCATTGCAGCTGCTTGCGGAAGCGATGCTCCACCAGCCAGCTCGAACATTGCGGGCATTGGAACCGATGGCCGCAGACCCGGCAGAGCGTCAGCGGCGCATAACCGCGCCGGTTGAGAAACAGCAGCGCCTGTTCCCGCTTCTCCACCGTCTTGCCGATCGCCCGGATCAACACCGGCGACAGGAAGCCGCCGCGCTCCGGCGCGTGCCGGCGCATGTCGACGAGATGCAGGTCCGGCAGCGCTGCATCGCCGAAACGCGTCGGCAGATGGACGGTGCTGTAGCGGCCACTCTGTCCGTTGACCTGGCTTTCCACCGACGGCGTCGCCGATACCAGAATGACGGGAAAATCGCCGATGCGGCCGCGCACCACAGCCATGTCGCGGGCATTGTAGAAGACGCGATCCTCCTGCTTGTAGGCAGGATCGTGCTCCTCATCGACGATGATCAGACCGAGATCCTCGAAGGGCAGGAAGAGCGCCGAGCGGGCACCGGCCACGACGCGCACCTCGCCGGTCACCGCCTGGCGCCAGACCTTCTCGCGCATACGCGGCGCCAGATCGGAATGCCATTCGGCCGGTTTTGCCCCGAAGCGGTCCTGGAAACGCTCCATGAAACTTGCCGTCAGCGCAATTTCCGGCAGCAGGATCAGCACCTGCTTGCCGCGTTTCAGCGTCTCGGCAATCGCCTCGAAATAAACCTCGGTCTTGCCGGAACCGGTCACCCCGTCGATCAGCGACACCGAAAATTCGCCCTTGCGGACGTCGGCAACGATCTCTTCGGCCGCCGCCTTCTGCGGCCCTTCGAGGCGCGCGGCAGCAAAATCGGGATCAGGCATCGCCACAACAGGCGGCGGCGGCAGGAATATCGTCTCGAAGATGCCGAGCGTGATCAGCCCGTCGACGACGCTCGTCGAGACGCCTGCCGCGTGCGCCAGGCCGCTGCGTGTCCAGGAAAGGCCGTCGGAGGCCGTGTCGAGCACCCGGGCGCGCGCCGGCGTCATCCGATCCGGTTCGCCGCCGACCAGCTTCAATCCCTCCACCATCGGTTCCGGCTCGAAGGCGTTCGGCGCCCTCAGCGCCATGCGAGCGACGAGGCCGGGCGGTGAGAGCGTGTAGGTCGCCACCCAGTCGATGAAATCGCGCATTTCCCGGGAGAGCGGCGGGCAGTCGAAGACATGGCTGATCGGCCTAAGCTTCTTCGGATCGACACCGTCCTCGCCGCCGTCCCAGACGACGCCGATCACCTGCCGGGGCCCGAGCGGCACCTGCACGACCGAGCCGGGCTCGACCGCCATGCCATCCGGCACCGAATAGGAATAGGGTTTGGGCGCCGGCATCGGCACCAGCACGGGAACCGTTCGGTTCGCGGGCGGTGCCTCGAAAAGCGCGCCAAAGAGATCGGACGAATCTGTGCTCATCGGGCGAGACCATGCCCGCAAATCGACGGAATTGGAACCGCAAAGACAAGGCGGCGTCTCCGGCGGAGAATGTGATTGCGCTCCTTTGCCGAGATCGCCCGTATCCCGAACGAAAAGGTTGCCGGGCAAGCGATTGGCCGCATAGATTGCCGGAAAATCTTATTCGAAGCCGAAGCGCTGTTCTTCGGCCGCGGAAGTGGAGAGCACCAATGGCCAGACTGACCGAAGATGCCAAGGGCGTCTATGTGATCGCCGTAACCCCGTTCACCGATGACGGCGCGCTCGATCTCGAAAGCATCGACAGCATGGTCGATTTCTACGAGGGCGCCGGCGTCACCGGCCTAACGGTGCTTGGCCAGCTCGGCGAGGCCTCGAAGCTGACCGCCGAGGAATCGCGGATCGTGGTCGAACGGGTGCTGAAGCGGCTGGGCGGCCGTCTTCCCGTCGTCGTCGGCGTCTCGGCGCCGGGACTTGCGCCGATGCGCGAACTTGCCGAAGCGGTCATGGGAGTGGGAGCTGCCGGCGTCATGGTTGCGCCGCCCTGGACCGTCAAGACTGACGACCAGGCCTTCGCCTTCTACCAGTCGGTCGGCGAGGCCCTTAACGATACGCCCTTTGTGCTGCAGGATTATCCGCTCACCACCAATGTGACGATCGCGCCCCAGGTCATCGAGCGCATCGTCAACCAGGTGCCGAATTGCGTCATGCTCAAGCACGAGGATTGGCCGGGTCTTTCGAAGATCACTGCACTTCGCGCCGCTAGCGACAAGGGCGGCATGCGGCGCATCTCCATCCTTTGCGGCAATGGCGGGCTTTTCCTGCCCGAAGAGATGGGCCGCGGCGCCGACGGCGCCATGACCGGCTTCTGTTATCCTGAGATGATGGTCGGCGTCGTCGAAGCCTATGCCGCCGGAAATCCCGATCGTGCCCATGCGATCTTCGATGCCTATCTGCCGCTCGCCCGCTACGAACAGCAGCAGGGCATCGGCCTTGCCTCGCGCAAATATGTGCTTGCCAAGCGCGGCGTGATCAAATCCGCCACCCTGCGCAAACCGGGCGCCCGGCTCTCGGCGCTCGATATTGCCGATGTCGAGCGGTTGTTGGCGCGTCAGACGATCCGCCTCAAGGAGATCGGGGCGTGAGGCTCGACCCGTGCAGATCGAGACGATGTGTGTGTCCGTCCCGTCCGTTGGCCGGAAATCCGAGCGACTCCCAGAATTTCGCCGCGCCATCGTTTCCCGCATGAACGGTGACGATGCTGCAGGACGACCGCGCATGCTCGAGCAGCGCCGGGGCCAGCATCCGGCCGATGCCGCGCCTGCGCATTGCAGGGCTGATGTAGAAACGCCGCATCCGCAACGCCCCTGACATGGCGCCTTGGACGGTCATGCCGCCGATGCCGGCGAGCGCCTCCCCAACATAGGCGCTAAGCAATCTTTCACCGTCGCGCTCGAACCTGATATCGCCAGCCGCCCATTCGTCGACAAGGCGGGTGATATGGCGATACCCCTCTTGCCGGGCCGCGCTTTCGAGATCTGCGATTTCCCGCGGCAATCGATCGCGGATCATATGGATATCGATTGTCATGATCGTGGCGGGAATCTAGGCTGCAGGAACCGGGAGCTCGCGGCTCACCGCCGCAGCCGGCTGGCCGACCGGCATAAAGATCGCGTCGCCATCCCCAGCCATGTCGTGCACCGTATGTTTCTCCAGCGCCTTCGTCACCTCGTTGAGGTCGCCGTCCAGATGTTCGGCCGGAATGAGATTGCCGATCACGAAATCGAAGCGGTCGCCGCGTTTGTTCAGCAACTCGTGAAAGACCGTCATGTCGCGAAGCTCCGTCGACCATTTCGCCAGCCAGTAGAACAGGCCGGAATTGCGCGCCGTCATATGGACGGGAAGGATCGGCAAATTGTATTTGCGCGCCAGCCCGACGGCCGAGTTCTTCCATGGGCGCTCGTTCAGCCGGCCGTTCGCCCAGTAGGCGATGCGGCCCGAGGGAAAGAGCACCGTCGCCTTGCCTTCCCGCACCGCGTGGTTGGTCAATTGCAGCGTCTCACGCGCCTTCAGCTTGCTCTTGTATTCCTCCCGCCATTCGACGGGAATGATCATCTCGGCAAAGCGCGGATTGACGCGGATCGCATCGCGATTGGCAAAGAACATCATATCCGGCCGGCGCGCTTTCAGGAGATCGAACACGGCGACACCGTCGGCGATGCCGGTCGGGTGGTTGCTGACGAGGATGAAACCGCCAACATCGGGGATGCGTTCGCCATTGACGATGCCGATGTCGAGTTTCAGCACGTCGCTCAGATATTCGAACGACTGGAAACCTGGCATTTTGGCGACTGCATTGGCGAATTCGAGCGCCTTGTTATAGCGCAGCAGCGTGTAGAGGAACGGCCGCATGAGCGGCCAGAGTGGATTTTTCACAATCCTCTGCCCGCGTTCGGCAATCAGCGTGTCGACGATATGACCAGGCTTTCCCTGTGAAACGAGTGCGATCGCTTCCGCGAGCTGTCCGAAAGCCGTCATGGAATCGCGCCGTGCCATGAAAGATCCTGTCTATGGGGTATAAAACTATCGCAGTAGAATATGATCCAGGGATGACAAAGGTTTGGCCGGCATTAGCAATTTCATAACCGTTCCTGCTTCAAATTGGCGGACTTGAAGGCAAATTCAAGGCCAGCGACGTGAATGAACTGCTTGTAATCGCCGATCCCGGCCTGATGGCGGAACGGGCCGCGTGGCTCGAAAATCTCGCGCGCGAGCGGCGTCTTTCCGAGCACACACTCGATGCCTATGAACGCGACACCCGCCAGTTCCTGACCTTTCTGACCGGCCATCTCGCCGGCCCGGCGACACTTGGCGATATCAGGGAATTGCGCCCCGCCGATTTCCGCGCCTTCCTCGCAGCGCGGCGCAAACAGGGGTCCGGCGCGCGCTCGCTCGGCCGCAATCTCGCCGGCCTTCGCTCGCTGCTGCGCCATCTCGAAAAGAAGGGCCTGGTCAATGCCGCCGGTGCTGCTGCGATCCGTTCGCCGAAGCAGCCGAAATCACTGCCCAAGCCGCTCTCGGACACCCAGGCGATCACCGTCGTCAGCGACGAAGCCCAGCTCCACGACGAACCCTGGATCGCCGCCCGCGATGCGGCTGTCATGACCCTGCTTTACGGTTGCGGCCTGCGCATCTCCGAGGCGCTGGACCTCGTTCCCGCCGACCTGCAGAAGGGCGCGACAACGCTGCGCATCACCGGCAAGGGCAACAAGACGCGGCTGGTACCGCTGCTCTCGGTGGTTTTCGACGCGGTCGAGAAATACCGCACGCTCTGCCCCCATCATCTCGAAAGCAGTGAGCCGCTGTTTCGCGGCGCCCGCGGCGGCAAGCTGCAGGCGGCGATCATCCAACGCGCCATGCAGAAGCTGCGCAGCGCCTTCGGCCTGCCGGAGACGGCGACGCCGCATGCGCTTCGCCACTCCTTCGCCACCCACCTGCTTGCCGGCGGCGGCGATCTGCGCACCATCCAGGAACTGCTCGGCCATGCCAGCCTTTCGACAACGCAGGTCTATACCGGGGTGGATGCCTCGCGGCTGCTCGAAGTGTATGATCGGGCGCATCCGCGCGCCTAATGCATGTCGCCCAAAAGTGCGCAGCGGTTTTGGGACAACGACATGCATAAACTATAGACCTAAAGCTTAAAGCGCATCGCATGCACCGGATTGAATGTGATGCGCTTTAAGCTTTCGTTAAGGCATTCTCTTAAAGGAATATCCGCAAGCCGGGCGTAGAGCATGAAGCCTATAGAGCATGTGATCGGAACACCCATCATGACGACATCAATCGGCCGCCGGACGTCTTACCTCGCAGTGCCGGCCAATCTGTTGCTCTGGCTGATTGCAGCCTTTCACATGCTGCTTCTTGCCGCGCTGTTTGTCGCCTTCCTGGCCGCCAGGCCGGCGGCGGCCGAAGACGCGGCCTGTACCGGCCGCAACCTGATAGTCGAGCTGCAGCAGAACGATCCCGCCCGCTATGCCGAGGCGGTGAAGGAAGCCGACGCAACGCCGAACGGCAAGGGCATCTTCTGGAAAATCGAAAAGCCCGGACTTGCACCCTCGTGGCTGCTCGGCAGCATGCATGTCACCGATCCGCGTGTGCTGGCCCTGCCGCCGCGCGCCCAGGCCGCCCATGATGCGGCAAATACGATCATCATCGAATCCGACGAGATCCTCGATGAGCGCAAAGCGACCGCGGCCTTGCTCGCAAAGCCTGAATTGACGATGTTCACCGACGGTACGACGATCGACAAGCTGCTTTCTCCCGAGGACTACAAGCGCCTCGAAGCCGGCTTGAAGCAGCGTGGCATCCCGCTCGGTGCCGTCTCCCGCATGCGGCCGTGGATGATCTCGAGCGCCGTCGCCCTGCCGGCCTGCGAAATCGCCCGCAAGGCAAAAGGCGTGCAGTTCCTCGACCAGAAGATCGCCACCGACGCCGCTGCTCAGGGCAAACAGGTCAAGGGGCTGGAAACGCTCGTCGAACAGATCCAGGCCATGGCCGACCTGCCGATCGAATTCCATCTGAAATCGCTGATCGAGACGCTGGAGCTCGGCGACAAGATGAGCGATGTGGTGGAGACGATGACCGACCTCTATCTCTCCGGCGACATCGGCATGACCATGCCGATGCTGAAGACCGTGACGCCGGAGAATAAGGACGAAAGCAACGACTACGCCGCCTTCGAACAGCGCGTCATCCTCGACCGCAACAAGGTCATGGCCGAGCGCGCCGCCCCCATTCTCGACGGCGGCAATGTCTTCATGGCCGTCGGCGCCCTGCACCTGCCAGGCAAGGACGGCGTCATCGAACTGCTGCGCCAGCAGGGCTTTACCGTTACCGCGGTAAACTAAAGACTGACAGCACCTTTGAAGTGAACTTTGATTCCGAAAACCAATTGCTTTCGCCGGAGATGGAAACCATTAATCAGGCCGGCTCTTTATCGTCACCGCGGAAGCACAAATTGAAAATTATCAGCCATTTGCGAATGGTCGCAATTCTGGCCGCTTGCAGTATCTCATGCATCGCCACCGCCACTGAGGACCATCGCTTGCCGGCGGGGACGTATTGCGGACAGCTCCTGTCGGGCGGCGTCATGACAGAGGCGGAGACGACCTTCGTTTCAAGTGTCACAGACAGCAAGATAACGGGAAGCTACGTGTTCTTCGATAAAGGGCAAGCCGTCACGGGCTCCCTGTTCGAGCCGAACGACGACGATGACGGGAATGATTTGACTCGCAAACTCGTCTGGCAAGACAGGTATGGCCACGGGAATCTGGTTATAATCTTCACATCGGATTTCTCGGCATTCCAAGGAAACTGGGGTGACGGTGGGAAGGCGTCTTTTCCATGGAACGGGAAGCGTTGTGAACCAACGATAGCCAAGTCGAACTCCCGATTATTGCCGCCTGATCGATCAGTTGCAGCAAGTGAACCCAGCCCGCCGGCGATCACCCGAGCGTCATGCGGCGCAGCACATTGCTTTTCCAATAGAACTGATGAACAAGGGCGCCGGCGACATGCGCCGCGATCAGCGCCCAGAGAATGATCTTCAGGATATCCGCGTGGAACGAACCGGCGGGATCGATACCGAAATAGTAGGCGGCGATGCCGGAAAGCGGCATCGCGAAGATCAGGATGTAGAGGCCGGCATGGGCAAGCCTCGCTGCAAGACGGAAGATCGCCGGCTCCTGTGCGACCTCGTCTGGAACGCCCTTGGTAAAACGCAGCCCGAGCCTGAGGACGGCAAGCAGCAGGATGGCGATGCCGACATAGGCATGGATATTCGCCGACGAAATCTGCTCTGGCGTCGGTACCTGGCCTCTGCGCATCAGCCGACGCCAGATATTCATACCGTCGGGAAACAGCAGGTTGAAGAAGATCAGCAGCGCCACCGCCCAGTGAAGAAAACGCTGGCTCAGGCTGTAACTTATGATGGACGGCTGCTGCATTTTCTGGACCTTCGCGGATGCTGAATTCTACGATACGCAACAACTAAAACAGCCGCCTGCCTTCCGGCAAGCGGCTGTATGCTTTGTTACGAATATGTAAGATTACATATGGATCGGCTTGAAGAAGGTCGCGAGCGCGGCCTCTTTCACCGCTTCCGACATTGTTGGATGCGCGTGGCAGGTACGGCCGAGATCTTCCGACGAACCGCCGAACTCCATCAGTACGGCGATCTCGTGAATCATCTCGCCGGCGCCGAAGCCGACGATGTGGCCGCCGAGCACCCGGTCGGTTTCCTTGTCGGCAAGGATCTTGACGAAGCCGTCGGTCGCCAACATCGCGCGGGCTCGGCCGTTCGCGGTGAAGGGGAACTTGCCGACCTTGTAGGCGACGCCTGCCGCCTTCAGCTCTTCCTCGGTCTTGCCGACCGAAGCGATTTCCGGCTGGGTGTAAACGACGCTCGGAATGACCTCGTAGTTCACATGGCCGTGCTGACCGGCGAGGATTTCGGCAAGCGCCACGCCCTCGTCTTCCGCCTTGTGCGCCAGCATCGGACCCTTGACCACGTCACCGATCGCATAGATGCCGTCGACATTAGTCTTGAAGTGACCGTCGATCTCGACGCGGCCGCGATTGTCGAGCGCCACGCCGGCCTCTTCCAGACCGAGACCCGCTGTATAGGGTTTGCGGCCGGTGGCGATCAGCACGACTTCGGCGTCGAGCGTCACCTTGTCGCCGCCCTTGACCGGCTCGAACGTGACCTTGGCGCCCTTGTCGCCCTTTTCGACGCCGGTCACCTTGGCGCTGAGATTGAAATCGATGCCCTGCTTGGCGAGCATGCGCTGGAACTGCTTGGATACTTCGCCGTCCATGCCGCCGAGGATGGTGTCGAGATATTCGACGACAGTGACCTTGGCGCCGAGGCGCGACCAGACCGAGCCGAGCTCGAGGCCGATGACGCCGCCGCCGACGACGATCAGCGTTTCCGGCACTTTCTCCAGCGCGATGCCGCCGGTGGACGAGATGATGGTCTTTTCATCGATCTCGACCTGGACGCCGGGAATGCCGGCGACGTCGGAGCCGGTGGCGATGACGATGCTCTTGCCTTCGATCTCCTGGACCGTGCCGTCTTCGGCGGTGACGGAAACCTTGCCGGCCGAGACGATCTTGCCGGTGCCCTTGATGGCATCGATCTTGTTCTTCTTGAAGAGGAAGGCGACGCCGTCGACATTCGCCTTCACCGTCGCATCCTTATGCGCCATCATATTGCCGAGGTTAAGCGTCGGCGCCGGGACGTCGATCCCGAGCGCGCTCATGCCGTGGCCGGCCTGATGGAACATTTCGGAGGCATGCAGCAGCGCCTTCGACGGAATGCAGCCGACATTCAGGCAGGTGCCGCCATAGGTCGCCCGCTTTTCGATGACGGCCACCTTAAGGCCGAGTTGGGCAGCCTTGACGGCGCAGACATAGCCGCCCGGGCCGGTTCCGATAATGATCACATCGTAGGACATTGCTTCTTTCCCTTTGGATTTTTCGTTTAATCGGCCGCGCGCGACAATGCGAGGCGGAAGCCGAAGCCGACGAGCGCCGCTCCGGTGACGCGGTTGAACCATTTGCCGCTGGCGATGAAGCGGTCACGGATCGTCTTGACCGTGAAGAAATAGGAGACGCCGGCAAACCAGGCGACCAGCGCCGTCGCCATGCCGATGCCGTAGGAAAACTGGATCAGCGCCGGCGTATCGTGATGCACGAGCGTCGAAAACAGCGACAGGAAGAACAGCACCGGCTTCGGGTTCAGCGCATTGGTGATGAAGCCCATGCCGAGGCACTTCAGCATCGAGACCGGCTCGCGGTCTTCGGCCGTCACCTCGATATCCCTCACCTTGAAGCCAGGCTCGCGGAACGACTTGATGCCGAGATAGACGAGATAGGTGACACCAGCCCATTTGATCATCGCAAACAGCATCAGCGATTTCGACACGATGAGACCGAGGCCGAGGATCGTGTAGCTGATGTGGAAGAGCAGCGAGAAGCCCATGCCGAGCCCGGTCATGACAGCGGCGCGGCGTCCATGCACGATGCTCTGACGCAGGATGACGGCGAAATCGGCGCCCGGCACGACGATGAAGATCGAGAAGACGGCCATCAGGCCAAGGAATTCGAGAATATACTGCATGCTGTTTTTGCCCCGTCGCTCTAGCGGCCGCCGCTCACATTGAGGATCGCGCCGGTTATATAGGAAGCCGAAGGTGACAGAAGATAGAGGATCGCATCCGCCACCTCATCGGGCGTACCCGCGCGCTGCATCGGGACCGACGGCGCCATCTCGCGCGCCCGGTCGGGCAAGCCGCCGGAAGCATGGAGGTCGGTTTCGATGATGCCTGGCCTTATGGCATTCACGCGGATGCCTTCGGCTGCAACCTCGCGCGCCAGCCCGACGGTGAACGTGTCGATCGCCGCCTTCGAGGCGGCATAATCGACATACTGCGTCGCCGAACCGAGGATCGCCGCCATCGACGAGACGTTGACGATCGCGCCTCCCTCGCCACCGTGCCGGCTCGACATGCGGCGTATCGCCTCTGCGGCGCAGAGCATGGAGCCGGTCACATTGATGCGCAGCATGCGCTCGATCCGCTCCGCCGACATCTCGTCGACCCGCTGCGGATAGTCGACGACGCCGGCATTGTTGACGAGCCCGTCGAGCCGGCCGAAATGCCGGTCGACGGCCGCAAACATCGAGACGATATCTGCAGCCTTGCCGACATCGCCCTCAATCGCCACGGCCTCGCCGCCGCCTTTTGCAATCGCCGCAACGACGGCATCCGCGGCCTTGCGGTTGGAGGCGTAATTCACCGCGACACGCCAGCCCTGGCGCGCGGCGAGGCGCGAGACCGCAGCGCCGATGCCTCGGCTTCCGCCGGTCACGAGAACAACAGGTGCATCGCTCATGTCGCACACTCCTTGAAAACAAGCACGTCCCAAGGCGCCACGGAAGCCTTGCCCTCGCCCCAGGCGCTGGATTCGCGAATGGCAGGACCAAGGCCGGGAAGCACGAGCTTTTCAGCCGCCGCAGCGCCTTCCGGCTGCAGATTGTCCAGCTCACCCTCGGCATCCATGCCGTAGACGGCGCCCTGCCAGACCGTGCAGGCATTGAGATCGGCGCCGGTGGCGTCGCCCTCGGGGCAATTGAACATCAGGATGCCGATGGCACGCACCGGATCTTCCGATGGCATGACATAACCTTCCATCACGACTGCCGTCCTGAGCGCGCGGACCTTGAACTGGTTGCTGGCGGCGGATGGAGAATTCAACGGTGCAAATCGCAATTCATAGGCACCGTCGCGATCGACATAGACGGCCCGTTCCTGCTTGCAGGCGGCGGCGAAGGCGGTCACAGGAACGCCGAAAAATGCGGCCGCCGCGATTGCAGCCACACCCTTCCGCCCCATCGTGATACCGATCCCACCGCTCATTGCAGCTTCGGCTCCCTTCGTCCGTCGGCATTCGCGATCACGCTGAAATCCGTCAGCAGCACCAGCGCGCGGCCGTCCTTGTCGAGCCCCCAGAAAACCGGATAGAAACCGTCACCCCAGCCGCTCCAGAACACCGCGACATTGCCCTTTTTGCCGGCGACCGGCCGGTGCAGTGCATAGGTGCCCTTGTTGGCATCGAGATCCGAGGCCAGCACATCGTCGTAGTAATTGATGTCGGCGTCAGGCTTCTGCGCCTGCAGCTGCGCTTCGCGTTCACCGATCAGAGGAAGCGTCTCCGCATCCATGTAGCAACCGAGACCTGCATCGACCGGATAGCCGAAAATCTCGCCGTCCTTCAGCGTCGCCGGATCCTGCCCGGGCAGGACCGCAAGCTCCCAATGATCCGGCTTGCCCTCGGCAAACCGCATGCTGGCGACCGCGATGCGCCCGAAGGCCTGGTAGAGCGTCACCGGATATTCGCCCGGCGCAACCGTCCTGGCGAGCGGCGGACGATCGGGCTGCGCGAGCGGGTCGGCCGCGACGATGCGTCCGGAGGTCAGCTCGACATTCCCCATATGGATCACGCCGATCGACCGTCCGGAAAGTTCGGCGTCGCTGAGTGCCGCCAGCTCGAAATTGCTGCTTGCCTTGCCAACGTCCCAGCCGGCCGCCGACGCAGAGACCGGGACATGCGCGGCGGCAGCGCAAAGAAGAAGGCGCGCCGCTCGCATGATCCGGTTCCGCATCGAAAACGCTCCTTAGAGGTCGAGAACCAGACGTTCCGGATCTTCGAGGCTTTCCTTGACACGCACGAGGAAGGTGACCGCTTCCTTGCCGTCGACGATGCGGTGATCGTAGGAAAGCGCCAGATACATCATCGGACGGATGACCACCTGGCCGCCGATCGCCACCGGCCGCTCCTGGATCTTGTGCATGCCGAGAATGCCGGACTGCGGTGCGTTCAGGATCGGCGAAGACATCAGCGAACCGTAGACGCCGCCATTGGTGATGGTGAAGGTGCCGCCCTGCATATCGGCCATGGAGAGCGAGCCATCACGGGCTGCCTTGGCAAGACGGCCGAGCTCCTTCTCGATTTCGGCGATCGACATCTGGTCGGCGTCGCGGATGACAGGAACGACGAGGCCCTTGTCGGTGCCGACGGCCATGCCGACATGGCAGTAATTCTTGTAGATGACGTCGGTGCCGTCGATTTCGGCGTTGACGGCCGGCAATTCCTTCAGCGCATGCGTCACCGCCTTGGTGAAGAAGCCCATGAAGCCGAGCTTGACGCCGTGCTTCTTCTCGAAAATGTCCTTGTACTTGTTGCGCAGATCCATGACCGCCTTCATGTCCACCTCATTGTAGGTGGTCAGCATGGCGGCGGTGTTCTGCGCGTCCTTGAGGCGCTTGGCGATCGTCTGACGCAGACGCGTCATCTTCACGCGCTCTTCGCGCGAGGCATCCTCGACCGTCGACGGGCCACGCGCAGCGGCAGGAGCGGCGGGTGCGGCCGCCGGAGCGGAAATGCCCTTGGCGACGGCGGCGATGACATCACCCTTCAGCACCTGGCCGCGCTTGCCGCTACCGTCGACCTGGTCGGCGGAGAGGTTGTTTTCGGCCAGCATCTTCGAAGCCGCCGGGGCCGGCGGCATGGTGGAGACGGAAGCGCTCGCCGACGATGCCGCCGCAGCGGCAACCGGTGCCGGCTGGGCGGGAGCAGCCGGGGCTGGCCGGGCAGGCGCGGCGGCCGGTGCAGCAGCAGCCGGCGCGGCGGCAGCGGCAGCACCTTCGGCGATCTGGCCGAGCAGTGCGCCGAGCCCGACGGTTTCGCCGGCGGCAGCGACGATTTCCGAAAGCGTGCCGGAGGCCGGTGCCGGAACTTCGATGGTCACCTTGTCGGTTTCAAGCTCGAGAATCGGCTCATCGGCCTTGATGGCGTCGCCGACCTTCTTGAACCAGGTGCCGACGGTTGCCTCGCTGACGGATTCACCGAGAGTTGGAACGCGGATTTCTGTGGCCATTGTTCAGATCCTGATTTCGTGTGTTTTCGTTTATGCGTTTCAGACGGCGGGCGGCCGCAAAATGATCGAGGGCATCGGCAGAATTTCGAAACGGAAACCGAAACCGGAAGCGATGATCGGATCGCCGTCGGCAATAAGCTGTGCCGCCGGCTGATCCTCGACTTCGACGATCGCCATGCCCCAGGCGCCTTCACCCTCGAAGACGGGACCGACTATAACAGCCGATCCCGCAAGGGCGTGCCGATGCCAGTATTCGACATGGCGTTTCATCGCCGCCATTTCCTCCCCGGTCCCGTCATGCGGGAAAGTGGGGCGCGGCGGCAGCAGTCTCAGAAAGAAATAAGCCATTGCGCCCCCCTTGTTTTAGCCGCCCAATGCATCCTCGAGGAATGCGGCGAGCTGCGACAGATGCTTGGACATCAGGCCCGTTGCCGGCGAGGCGGCGGCCGGACGGCCGGTGTAGCGGACGCGCTGGTACTTCGCGTCGATATGGGCGAGCACCCATTCGAGGAAGGGGTCGATGAACGACCACGCGCCCATGTTCTTCGGCTCTTCCTGGCACCAGACCATCTCGGCATTGCGGAAGCGCGACAGCTCGTTGATCAGCGCCTTTGCCGGGAACGGATAGAGCTGTTCGACACGCAGGAGATAGATGTCGTCGATGCCGCGCTTTTCACGCTCTTCGAGAAGATCGTAATAGACCTTGCCGGAGCACATGACGACACGGCGGATCTTGTTGTCCTTCTGCAGCTTGATCGGGCCGTCCTTGATCACCTCGGCATCGTCCCAGAGCAGGCGATGGAAGGCGGATTCGCCGGCCATTTCGGCAAGCGTCGAGACCGCCCGCTTGTGGCGCAGCAGCGACTTCGGCGTCATCAGGATCAGCGGCTTGCGGAAGTCGCGCTTCAGCTGCCGGCGCAGGATGTGGAAGTAGTTCGCCGGCGTCGTGACGTTGGCGACCTGCATGTTGTCTTCGGCGCAAAGCTGCAGGAAACGCTCGAGGCGGGCCGAGGAATGTTCCGGACCCTGACCTTCATAGCCATGCGGCAGCAGGCAGACGAGGCCCGACATGCGCAGCCACTTGCGTTCGCCCGACGAGATGAACTGGTCGAAGACCACCTGCGCGCCGTTGGCGAAATCGCCGAACTGCGCTTCCCAGAGCGTCAGCGCATTCGGGCGGGCGAGCGAATAGCCGTATTCGAAACCGAGCACGGCCTCTTCCGAAAGCATCGAATTGATGACTTCGTAGCGTCCCTGCGTCGGCGAGAGATTGGCAAGCGGGATGTAGCGTTCTTCGGTTTCCTGATCGTAGAGCACGGAATGGCGCTGCGAAAAGGTGCCGCGTTCGCAATCCTGGCCGGACAGACGGATCTTACTGCCTTCGACGCAGAGCGCGCCGAAGGAGAGCGCTTCGGCCATCGCCCAGTCGATACCCTCGCCGGTGGCGATCATATTGGCGCGGTTTTCCATGAAGCGCTGGATCGTGCGATGCGCGTTGAAGCCCGCCGGGATCTCCGACAGCTTGCGACCGATCTCCTTCAGCGTCTTCATCGGCACAGCGGTCTTGCCGCGGCGCTGCTCATCGGCATTGTCGGCCGTACGCAGGCCCGACCACTCACCGTCCAGCCAGTCGGCCTTATTCGGCTTGTACTGCTGGCCGGCTTCGAACTCCTGCTCGAGGTGGAGGCGCCAATCGGCCTTCATCTTCTCGACCTCACCTTCGGTGAGCAGGCCCTCGGCGACGAGACGGGCCGCGTAGAGCTGCAGCACGGTCTTGTGGGCGCGGATCACCTTGTACATCTTCGGCTGCGTGAAGGACGGCTCATCGCCTTCATTGTGGCCGTAGCGGCGATAGCAGAACAGGTCGAGCACCACAGGCTTGTGGAACTTCATGCGGAATTCGGTGGCGATCTTGGCCCCGTAGACGACCGCTTCCGGATCGTCGCCGTTGACGTGCAGGATCGGCGCCTCGATCATCTTGGCGACGTCGGACGGATAGGGCGACGAGCGCGAGAAGGCCGGGTTCGTGGTGAAGCCGATCTGGTTGTTGATGATCACATGCATGGTGCCGGCGACGCGGTGGCCGCGCAGACCGGAAAGGCCGAGGATTTCGGCAATGACACCCTGGCCGGCAAAAGCCGCGTCGCCATGGATCAGCAGCGGCAGAACCTTGGCGCGTTCGGAAAGCGGGATGATGTCACCGTCCCAGACCGCGGCATTCATGTCCTGCTTGGCGCGGGCCTTGCCCATGACGACAGGATCGACGATTTCGAGATGCGACGGGTTCGCCGTCAGCGAAACGTGGATCTTGTTGCCGTCGAATTCGCGGTCGGAGGAGGCGCCGAGATGGTACTTGACGTCACCAGAGCCCTCGACCTCGTCGGGAGCGGCCGAGCCGCCCTTGAACTCGTGAAAGATCGCCCGGTGCGGCTTGCCCATGACCTGGGAGAGCACGTTCAGGCGGCCGCGATGGGCCATGCCGAATACGGCTTCCTTGAGGCCGAGATGGCCGCCGCGCTTGAGGATCTGCTCCAGCGCCGGGATCAGCGATTCGCCACCGTCAAGACCGAAACGCTTCGTGCCCTTGAACTTGACGTCGAGGAACTGTTCGTAGCCTTCGGCTTCGACGAGCTTGGCAAGGATCGCCTTCTTGCCTTCCGGCGTGAAGGCCACACCCTTGTCCGGTCCTTCGATGCGCTCCTGGATCCACGCCTTCTCTTCCGGATTGGAGATATGCATGAATTCGACGCCGAGCGTCGAGCAATAGGTGCGCTCGAGAATATCGATCATCTCGCGGATGGTGGCATATTCCAAGCCGAGCACGTTGTCGATGAAGATCCTGCGGTCGTAATCAGCGGCCGTGAAGCCGTAATTCTCCGGCGACAGTTCGCGATAATCGTCGACCGAAGCGGCGATGCCGAGCGGGTCGAGCTTGGCATGCAGGTGGCCGCGCATGCGATAGGCGCGGATCATCATGATGGCGCGCACGGAATCGCGCGTTGCCTGCAGCACGTCGCCAGCACTCGCCGGCTGGCCGGCAGCTTCGGCCTTCGCCTTGATCTTGGTCTCGATGACCTTCTCGACGATGCCCCAGTCGCCATCCAGCGCCGAGACGAGATCGCCGCTTGCCTGCAGCGGCCAATTCTTCCTGCGCCAGGAAGCGCCCTTGGCTGCCTTCTTCACGTCGTTCGGATCGTCTTCCAGTGCCTTGAAGAAGGACCGCCACTGATCGTCGACCGAGTTGGGATCGTCTTCATAACGGGCGTAGAGCTGCTCGATATAGGCAGCATTGGCGCCATCCAGAAACGAGGTGATCTGAAATTGCTCGTTGGCTTCTTGCCGTGCCATGGTTTTACGCGGACGCTTCCGCCCGCCTCCTGACTTTGATGAATTTGCCGGCTCGATCGCCGGCTGCCGCATTCGATTGCCGCCTGTCCGCGGCGCATCTGCATGTCTCTTACCGTCAAGGCCGGGCGGAAAGGCGCAGATGCCGTTCCTCCGCCCGGGGTCTTTAAGTGGTTTTAGCCCTTGAGGACTTCCACCAGCGTCTTGCCGAGGCGGGCCGGAGACGGCGACACCTTGATGCCTGCCGATTCCATCGCCGCGATCTTCGATTCCGCATCGCCCTTGCCGCCGGATACCACAGCACCGGCATGGCCCATGGTGCGGCCCTTCGGCGCCGTACGACCGGCAATGAAGCCGGCCATCGGCTTCTTGCGACCCTTCTTGGCCTCGTCCTTGAGGAACTGGGCTGCGTCTTCTTCAGCCGCACCACCGATTTCGCCGATCATGATGATCGAGGTCGTGGCTTCGTCGGCCAGGAACAATTCCAGGACGTCGATGAACTCGGTGCCCTTGACCGGGTCGCCGCCGATGCCGACGGCCGTCGTCTGGCCGAGACCTTCGTTCGATGTCTGGAAGACGGCCTCATAGGTCAGCGTGCCCGAGCGGGACACGATGCCGACCGAACCCTTGCGGAAGATCGAGCCCGGCATGATGCCGATCTTGCACTCTTCCGGCGTCAGGATGCCCGGGCAATTGGGCCCAAGCAGTCGCGACTTGGAGCGGTCGAGGCGGGCCTTGACGCGCACCATGTCCATGACCGGGATGCCTTCGGTAATGCAGGTGATGAACGGGATCTCGGCGTCGATCGCCTCGATGATCGCATCGGCTGCACCGGCCGGCGGAACATAGATGACGGATGCATTGGCGCCGGTCTTTTCCCTGCCCTCGGCAACGGTTGCGAAGATCGGCAGGCTTTCGCCCTTCGAGCCGGCCCAGGTTTCGCCGCCCTTCTTCGGGTGGATACCGCCGACCATCTGCGTGCCGTAGTAGGCGAGCGCCTGTTCGGTGTGGAACGTGCCGGTCTTGCCGGTCAGACCCTGAACAAGGATCTTGGTGTCTTTGTTGACGAGAATGGACATGCGAGGCCTTTGTTTAGGAGAGGTTGGAAGACGTGGGGGACGTGCGACGATAGATGCCGCTGACGACCTCCTGCCAAGTATCGCTGCCTGCAGGCGAAAAGCGGACGCCCATCCGGTAGCAGTCTTCATTTTCAAAAGTGAATGCGGTGCGCTGTCTGCCGCGCGGCGAAGTCTTCATCAGCACGAGTTCATTGCCGTTCCACGCGCCGGAAGCCGGCATGGGCGGCGCAAAACCTGCGGTATCGAACTGGTAGAGTTTGTAGCTCTGGTCCGATGCATCGAAGCCGAAAACATTTCGGGCCTCGAACGAAACTGCACCATCGCGCGTCTGGCGATAGCGCTGTTCGAGGAAAAACCCGCCGAACAGCGTCTCGCCGGAAAGCTCCGCACTGGCCTTGCCTTCACTCGTCCACGCCGACCCCGCGATGCACTCCTCCCCTTCCCATGCGCCGGCGAAGGCGTTGAGACGGAAATGAGCAGCGGAGGGCGTGGACTGGAAGGCCATGATCGTTCTCAGCCGTTGATCGCCGCGACGATCTTCTTGGCCGCATCGTCCAGGTCGTCAGCCGCCGTGATCGCCAGACCCGACTCGTTCAGGATCTTCTTGCCGAGCTCGACATTGGTGCCTTCAAGGCGCACGACGAGCGGAACCTTGAGGCCGACTTCCTTGACCGCGGCAATCACGCCCTCGGCAATGACATCGCACTTCATGATGCCGCCGAAGATGTTGACGAGAATGCCTTCGACCTTGGGGTCTGCGGTGATGATCTTGAAAGCCGCAGCAACCTTCTCCTTGCCGGCGCCGCCGCCGACGTCGCAGAAGTTAGCCGGCTCCTTACCGTAGAGCTTGATGATATCCATGGTCGCCATGGCAAGACCGGCACCGTTGACCATGCAGCCGATATTGCCGTCGAGCGCGACGTAGGCGAGGTCCCACTTCGAGGCCTCGATTTCCTTGGCGTCTTCTTCGGTCTCGTCGCGCAGAAGCTTGACGTCGTCGTGGCGGAAGAGCGCATTGCCGTCGAAGGACATCTTCGCGTCGAGAACGCGCAGATGTCCATCCTTCATGACGATCAGCGGATTGACCTCGAGCAGCGCCATGTCCTTCTCGTTGAAGGCCTTGTACAATGCCGGGAAGAGCGACTTGGCGTCTTCGGCGGCAGCACCCTCGAGCTGCAGAGCCTTGGAGATCGTGGCAATGTCGGCAGCCGTCACGCCGGCTTCCGGATCGATGGCGATCGTCTGGATCTTCTCGGGCGTGTCGTGGGCGACAGCTTCGATGTCCATGCCGCCTTCGGTGGACACCACGAAAGCCACACGACCGACCGAGCGGTCGACCAGCAGCGAGCAATAGAGTTCGCGGGCAATGTCGGCACCGTCCTCGATGTAAAGGCGGTTGACCTGCTTGCCGGCTTCGCCGGTCTGCGCCGTCACCAGCGTATGACCCAGCATTTCCTTGGCATGGGAAACGACTTCGTCGATCGACTTGGCGAGCCGTACACCGCCCTTGGCCTCCGGCGACAGTTCCTTGAACTTGCCCTTGCCGCGGCCGCCGGCATGGATCTGGCTCTTGACCACGTAAAGTGGGCCGGGAAGCGACTTGGCGGCAGCCTCGGCCTCTTCGACCTTGAGAATAGCCACACCCTCGGCAACCGGCGCGCCATAGCCCTTCAGCAGAGCCTTGGCTTGATATTCATGAATGTTCATGGGTCTATCCCTATTTCGATTAGTTCAGCCCATCGACTACTTGAGGGCAGGCGCGATGTTGATGCAGGCTTCGCAGAGACCGGCGACGGCGCCGACGGACTTGTCGAAGGCTTCCTTCTCGGTCTTGTTGAGGTCGATTTCGATGATGCGCTCAACGCCGCCGGCACCGATGACGGTGGGAACGCCGACATACATGTCCTTGACGCCGTACTGGCCGGAAAGATGAGCAGCGCAGGGCAGAACGCGCTTCTTGTCCTTGAGGTAGGATTCGGCCATTTCGATCGCCGAGGCGGCCGGAGCGTAATAGGCGGAGCCGGTCTTCAGAAGGCCGACGATTTCGGCGCCGCCGTCACGGGTGCGCTGGATGATTTCTTCGAGGCGTTCCTTGGTGACCCAGCCCATGGTGACGAGGTCGGTCAGCGGGATGCCGCCGACGGTGGAGTAACGGGCAAGCGGCACCATCGTGTCGCCGTGGCCGCCGAGCACGAAGGCCGTGACGTCCTGGACGGAGACGTTGAATTCCTTGGCGAGGAAAAGACGGAAGCGCGAGGAGTCGAGAACGCCGGCCATGCCGACGACCTTATTGGCCGGGAGGCCGGAGAACTTCTGCAGCGCCCAGACCATGGCGTCGAGCGGATTGGTGATGCAGATCACGAAGGCGTTCGGCGCATATTTCTTGATGCCGGCGCCGACCTGCTCCATGACCTTGAGGTTGATGCCGAGAAGATCGTCGCGGCTCATGCCCGGCTTGCGGGCGACGCCGGCGGTGACGATGCAGACGTCGGCGCCTTCGATCGCGGAATAGTCGCTCGCACCGGTCAGATTGACGTCGAAGCCTTCGACCGGCGACGACTGGGAAATGTCGAGACCCTTGCCCTGAGGAATGCCGTCCGCAATATCGAAAAGGACGATGTCGCCCAGTTCCTTCAGGCCGGCGAGGTGCGCCAGCGTGCCACCAATCATGCCAGAACCAATGAGTGCGATCTTGTTACGCGCCATTTCGCTGTTTCCTTTGCGATCAAATTCGTCGAGCAGCGCGCAGCAAGGCACCGCCCAATGACGCAATCGCATAGACCCAAAGCCAAAAAATGGCAAACCATTAATTTTGATGCAGCGTTTTCAATCGTTTAGATACAAAAATTCTTACGTAAACGTAAGATATTCTGTCACCGAGTTGTTACTCTGCGGCGCGTTTTTCATGGTGCAGCGCAAGATATTCGGCACTGCGCATCTCGAACAGGCGCGATGCCGTGCGGTCGAATTCGAAGCCCTCGGTGCCCCGGCGCTGCACCAGCAGTTCCTCCGGCATGGCGGCTGCGGAAATGTAGAGCCGCACGGCATGATCGTAGAACGTATCGACCAGAATGATGAGCCGTTTGATCTGGTTCCGCTTTTCCGGCCCGAGCAAGGGAATGTGATCGACGAAGACAATATCGAAACGCCGGGCGATGGCCAGGAAGTCGGCCGCCCCGAGCGGCTTGTCGCAAAGATCGGCGAAAGAGAACCGCGCCATGCGGTCGACGGCGAGCGGCACATGGATGTGGCGGCCCTTCATCGGAATATCCAGCGGCTGCGCCTTGCGCCCATGCAGCGCCTGCGTCCACGACGCATCCATCGCCATGTCGTTGTGCTCGCTGATCGGCACCAGATAGACCGGCTGGCTGTTCAGCTTCTCCATCCGGTAATCGGTCGGCGAATCCAGGGTGACGACATCGACATGCTGCTTGAGCAGGGCAACGAAGGGCAGGAAGAGGCCGCGATTGAGACCATCCGTGTAGAGATTGTCGGGTTCGACGTTCGAAGTCGCGACCAGCACGCACCCGCGCGCGAAAAGCTCGGAGAACAGCCGCGACAGGATCATCGCATCGGCGATGTCGGTGACGGTGAATTCGTCGAAGCAAAGCAGTTCCGCTTCCTCGTAAAGCGCTGCGGCGACCGGCGGCATCGGATCGGCCTGCTTGGTTTCGCCGTTCTTGAGCTTCAGCCGGTGGGCGGCGATGCGGTTGTGCACATCCGCCATGAATTCGTGGAAATGCGCCCGGCGTTTCTTCCGGCACGGCGCCATCGAGAAGAACATGTCCATCAGCATGGTCTTGCCGCGGCCGACGCTACCATGGATGTAAAGCCCCTTGGTGCCGTCGGCGGATTTTTTCTTGGCGGCGAACAGCCAGCCCAGCGCACTCGATTTTGCCGCCGGCCGCCGCTGCTTCAGTCCGGCAAGCACCCGGTCGAGGCTCTTTGCCACGTCCATCTGGGCGGAATCGACCTGAAGCGCACCCGATGCGGTCAGCGCTTTAAGCTGTTCGCAGACGCTGAGCGCATAATCCGGCATTGGTTGCATGAGGGCATGTCCGCCTGTCAGTCAGCGGCGGAGACCCGCCGGATCGTTTACCGCGCCGGTTTCTTTACCGGCTGAGGCTGATCTGCTGGCCTGTGCTCGTCTGTCCGTCGAAGCGGTTGTCGGCCGTCTTGTAGACACTGCCGAGCTGGTTGCCCGAGCGATCCTTGAGCAGCACCTGCTTGCCGGAGACCTCCCAGGAACCCATCGCCGTCAGCTCGCCGACGCAGCCGCGGGTACCGCCGCGTGAACCGCTGCCGAGATTGGTCAGCGTCAGGAACATGTCGCAGCTGCCGTTGACACGCCAGCTTCCGACCATCGATTCCTTGGTGACGTCAAGCGCATTCGCCGCCATTGCGCCGGTCTGAGCACCCGGCAGCGATGCCGGCGTCGCCGTCGGTGCCGCCGGAAACTGCGAATTGTTGACCGGCGGCAGCTGCCCGCCCTGCACCGAGGGCACCGGCTGCGCCGTCAACGGCGCCGGCCCGGCATTCGGGCTGGAGCTGTAATCATATGCCGTACGCTGACAACCGGCTAGCGCGAGAGCCACCACCAGACCTGTCATCGCATATCGCAACTGCATCATCATACTCCTGAATTCGGCTAGCGCCGCAGAGAAACGGGCGTGAGACAAGTCCGATTATCGTAATTCGCTTTGGTTAATCAAGTCGGGCTGCATAAATTGCCCGTGACAACAACTAACCGAAAAACGATACAGTTCAACTGTCCCGCTGCAAAACTTCCTGCACATAGAATTTGTCAGCAAGGTGTTGCGCGCGTTGATCTCTCTGCGGATCACTGCCGAAATCCCGCAATGTCTCGGAATAATCATCGAACGAGCTCTCCAGAAAGGATTGCGCCCGCGCTAAAGCCAGCCGCGGTCGGACTTAAAGACGGCTTCGGGATCGAAGCCGTCTATTCCGCCGTCGGCATGCATGCTGATCAAACGCGGCGCTCGACCATCATCTTCTTGATTTCGGCGATCGCTTTGGCCGGATTGAGGCCCTTCGGGCAGGTCTGCGCGCAGTTCATGATCGTGTGGCAGCGATAGAGGCGGAACGGGTCCTCGAGATTGTCGAGACGCTCGCCGGTCGCCTCGTCTCTGGAATCGATCAGCCAGCGATAGGCCTGCAGCAGAACGGCCGGACCGAGATAGCGGTCGCCGTTCCACCAGTAGCTCGGACAGGAGGTCGAGCAGCAGGCGCAGAGGATACATTCATAGAGACCGTCGAGCTTCTGACGGTCCTCGTGGCTCTGCTTCCATTCCTTGGCCGGCGCCGGCGACACCGTCTTCAGCCACGGCTCGATCGAACGGTGCTGGGCATAGAAGTTGGTGAGGTCGGGCACCAGATCCTTGACGACGGGCAGGTGCGGCAGCGGATAGATCTTCACCGCACCCTTGATATCATCGAGGCCCTTGGTGCAGGCAAGCGTGTTGGTGCCGTCGATGTTCATCGCGCAGGAGCCGCAGATGCCCTCGCGACAGGAGCGCCGCAGCGTCAGCGTCGGGTCGATCTTGTTCTTGATGTAGAGCAGGCCGTCGAGCACCATCGGCCCGCAATCGTCGACATCGATGTAGAAGGTGTCGATCGACGGGTTCTGCCCGTCATCCGGGCTCCAGCGGTAGACGCGGAACTCGCGGGTGTTCGTCGCACCCGCCGGCTTCGGCCAGACCTTGCCTTCGCGCATCTGAGAATTCTTGGGGAGAGCGAGTTCAACCATACCAGGTTCCTCTTGAGATCAGTACACGCGAGCCTTCGGCTCGATCTTATGCGGATCGATGCCTTCGGCGATGAGCTCGGTGTGAACCGGCCGGTAGTCGAGTTTCACGTCGCCCGCCTCGTTCACCCAGGCAAGCGTGTGCTTGCGCCAGTTGACGTCGTCGCGGCCGGCAAATGCACCCTCGTTATAATCCTCGCGCGCATGCGAACCGCGGCTCTCCTTGCGGGCCTCGGCGCCGTAGATCGTCGTGATGGCGTTGGCCATCAGGTTCTGCAATTCGAGCGTTTCCACGAGGTCGGAATTCCAGACCATCGAACGGTCGGTGACCTTGATGTCCTGCATCTCGCCCCAGATCGCCGAAATGCGCCGGCAGCCGGATTCCAGCGATTCCTGCGTGCGGAAGACGGCGGCGTCTTCCTGCATGGCCCGCTGCATCTTTTCGCGCAGATCAGCCGTCGGCGTGCCGCCGCTGGCGTGACGCAGACCGTCGAAGCGGTCCATGATCCTGTCGCAGGCTGCGACGTTAAGATGCGGGATCGGCGCTGCGCGGTCGATCACCTCGCCGGCGCGGATCGCCGCGGCGCGGCCGAAGACCACGAGGTCGATCAGCGAGTTGGAACCGAGGCGGTTGGCGCCGTGCACCGAGGCGCAGCCGGCTTCACCCACGGCCATCAGGCCGGGGATGATCCGTTCCGGATTGGCGCTGTCGGCGTTCAGCACTTCGCCCCAATAATTCGTGGGAATGCCGCCCATATTGTAGTGAACGGTCGGCAGAACCGGGATCGGCTCGCGCGTGACGTCGACGCCCGCGAAAATCTTGGCGCTCTCGGAAATGCCCGGCAGCCGCTCATGCAGAACCGCTGGATCGAGATGATCGAGATGCAGGAAGATGTGGTCCTTGTTCTTGCCGACGCCGCGGCCCTCGCGGATCTCCAGCGTCATGCAGCGCGAAACGACGTCGCGCGAGGCCAGGTCCTTGGCCGAAGGTGCGTAGCGCTCCATGAAGCGTTCGCCCTCGGAGTTGACGAGGTAACCGCCTTCGCCGCGCGCGCCTTCGGTGATCAGACAGCCCGAACCGTAGATGCCGGTCGGGTGGAACTGGACGAATTCCATGTCCTGCAGCGGCAGGCCGGCACGCGCCACCATGCCGCCGCCGTCGCCGGTGCAGGTATGGGCAGAGGTTGCCGAGAAATAGGCGCGGCCGTAGCCGCCGGTCGCCAGCACCACCATCTTGGCGGCGAAGCGATGGATCGTGCCGTCATCCAGACACCAGGCGACGACGCCGGTGCAGCGGCTGCCGTCTTCCGACATGATCAGGTCGAGCGCGAAATACTCGATGAAGAATTCGGCATTGTTGCGCAGCGACTGGCCGTAGAGCGTATGCAAAATGGCGTGGCCGGTACGGTCAGCGACGGCGCAGGTGCGCTGTACCGGCGGGCCTTCGCCGTAATTCTGCATGTGGCCGCCGAACGGGCGCTGATAGATCTTGCCTTCCTCGTTGCGCGAGAACGGCACGCCGTAGTGTTCCAGCTCATAGACCGCCTTCGGCGCTTCCATGGTGAGATACTGCATGGCGTCGACGTCGCCGAGCCAGTCGGAACCCTTGACGGTGTCGTAAAGGTGCCACTGCCAGCTGTCCGGCGTCATGTTGCGCAGCGAGGCGGCGATGCCGCCCTGGGCCGCGACCGTGTGCGAGCGGGTCGGGAACACCTTGGTGATGCAGGCGGTGCGGAAACCCTGCTCGGCCATCCCGAGCGTGGCGCGCAGGCCGGCGCCGCCGGCGCCGACGACGATCACGTCGTAGGAGTGATCGATATACTTGTAGGCCTTGCCGTTCTGGGCGGGTGAAGTCGGTGCCATATCGAGCTTATCCTACGAATGCAATTTTCAGAATGGCGAAGAGACAGAGGCCGGCGATCAGGATCGCAAAGAAGGTGTTCAGCATCAGAAGCGCGATCTTGCCGAACTCGCCATGCACGTAATCCTCGATGATGACCTGCATGCCGAGCTTCATGTGGATGACGCCGGAGATCACCATCAGCCCCATGACGACGGCGACGAAGGGGTTCGACAGGGCGCGAACCACATCCGCATAGGGCGCGCCGGCATAGGCGAGCATGAAGAAGAGGAAGAAGAGGATGAGCGGAACATTGGCGACAGCCGTCAGCCGCTGACGCCAGAAATGGTCCGTGCCGTCCTTGGCGGAGCCGAGCCCGCGAACCTTGCCGAGGGGGGTGCGCATATCCATGAGAGGACCTTCAGAAGCGAATGAGGAAGCCGATCACCCAGACCAGCACGGTCAGACAGAGCGACCCGATGACATTGGCGATGGCGAGCTTGGTCGAGAATTCCTTCTCGAAGCCGTAGCCGAGATCCCACATGAAATGGCGGAAACCACCGAGCATGTGGTGCAGCAGCGCCCAGGTATAACCAAGCAGCACGAGCTTGCCGAGAAGGCTGCCGAGCACCCAGTTCGCCCAGTCATAGGAGCCCTGGCCGCTGGCCGCCGCGATCAGCCACCAGGCGACCAGCAGCGTGCCGACATAAAGCGCCCCACCGGTAATCCGGTGGACGATGGACATGACCATGGTGGGAATAGGTTTGTAAATTTGCAAATGCGGCGACAGGGGCCGGTTATTTGTCACGTTCGCCATCAGAACCTCGCGGCGGCTTCTCTGCGCTCCCGGATTTCGGAGCATGCTCAGTCAACCACACGAATGACAAAATCCTCTGTGTGCGTTGCATCAATTGCGACGTTTAATCACCGGAAACGCCGACGACAAGCACAATCGCTGTCTGCTTCTAATTTAATCGATTCGGGTTGCCGGGAAGTTTGCCGGCATGAGCAACTCCAGGAAAATGCGAAGCGGTTTTCCCAGACCAGGTGCGACGCCATTTTGCCGGCACTTGGCTAAAAACAAACGATTAGAAGATTCTGCGCCTTCACAAGAAACTGAACCCCCCTTCATAAAACTGACCTTTTACGCTCAATATTTATCTCGTTCTTTCCCGGCACATGGACAAGCTCCGGCTTTTGGCGCAATCTGGCGTTAACGATTTGTTTACGACTGGATTTTCGGAGGCCGGCGCCCATGTTTCGCAGTCTGTCCGTCGTCACCCTGATTGCCCTGTCCGCGCTTGTCGCACTTCCGGCCGCCGCCGGCGAGCGCCGCCATGATCGCTTTCCCGGCCATCGCCACACCTTCCACAACGGATTGCTGCTCGGCGAACGCGCAAGCTGGCGAGATCGCGGCATCCGTGTCGACCACGCTTTCGGCCACCGATCCGGTAGGGGGATGCCGATGCTGACACGGTTTTCCTCGCCGGCGACACATCGCTTGGGCCGCGGCAATCTCATCATCGTCACAGGCGCGGCGCCGACTGGCGACGACGGCACCTATGCCGGCTCTTCCTATGCCTATCAGGTCGATGGCGGAACTTATGTCGGCGGCTACGGCTACTACGCGGCGGCACAGCCCGAGCCGCAGGCCCCGAAGGCGAAGGTCATCGATGTCGCCGTCCAGGACGATCCTTGCGCCTACGAGGCCAATGTCTGCGTCATCCGGCCTTAGAGTATTTTAGGAACCGGAGCCGAACCGCCACACCGTCGTCTTCTTGATTTCGCTATCCTCCAGCGCCCGCGTCACCGGCACCTCATAGGCTGCGCAGAATTTCAGCCGATCTTTCGGCAGATAGCTGCGGCCGGGATCACCGACCAGCACCGGCTTGCCCTCGGTCGCCAGCCTGGCGAACCAGGGAACGAGCGCATCGGCGAACGCGCGGTCGTAAAACACGTCGCCGGCAAGCACGATATCCGCATCGATCGCCTGCCCGATCAGATCGGCGCCGGTAAATCCGAGAGGAACGCCATTCGCCTCGGCATTCAGCCGGACCGCGGCTCCCGCCCAGGGATCGATATCACAGGCCGTGACCTCCCGGGCGCCGGCCATGACAGCCGCAATGCCGACGAGGCCGGAGCCGCTGGCGAAATCGAGCACGCGTTTGCCGCGCACCGTTTCCGGGTGATCGAGGATGTAGCGCGCCAGCCCCTGCCCGCCCGCCCAGGCGAAAGCCCAGAAGGGCGGCGGCAGGCCGATCGCCTCCAGCTCCTCCTCCGTCTTCAGCCACAGCTCATGCGCCTCGCTTGCCAGATGGAGCGAAATCTCCGGCACGTGCGGCGGCGCCATCACGCTGGTATTGGCGCGGATGAAGGCTTGCGGATCGGTTTTCAACGCGGCGGATTGTCCAGCCCGCCCATGCGGCAGACTTCGAGATATTCCTCCTCGGTCACCGGCTGCACCGACAGCCGCATCGAGGTGACGAGCGCCATCTTGGCAAGCTTCTCGCTCGCCTTGACATCCTTCAGCGTCACCGGTCTCGGCATGTCCATGACGGCGCGGATATCGACGCAATCCCACTTCGGATCATCCTTGGCGGTGGAATCGGGATGCGACAGCGCCGCGACTTCGACGATGCCGACGACCTCCAGCCCGTCATTGGAATGATAGAAGAAGCCTTTGTCGCCGATCTGCATTGCCCGCATGTTGTTGCGCGCCAGATAGTTGCGGACACCGGTCCATTCCGTGCCCTTTTCGCCGGCGGCCTTCTGCTGCTCCCAGG
This sequence comes from Rhizobium sp. BT04, assembly GCF_030053135.1. Lineage (NCBI taxonomy): Bacteria > Pseudomonadati > Pseudomonadota > Alphaproteobacteria > Hyphomicrobiales > Rhizobiaceae > Rhizobium > Rhizobium sp. BT04. The sequence continues at coordinate 2,690,388 of NZ_CP125652.1, forward strand.
ACCAGGAGGCGGGCTCGGATTTATAAAGCCAGTGCGCCATGCTCACGCCTCCGGCTTGTTGAAGACCCAGTTGTAGGCCTTGACCTCGACGCTTTCGAACAGCCCGGCCTTGGCGTAAGGGTCGGCATCGGCAAGCGCACGCGCCGCCTCCTTCGATTCCGCTTCGACGATGATCAGGCTGCCGCAGGCCTTGCCCTCGTCATCCAGAAACGGGCCGGCGATCTTCAACGTGCCCTCGGCATTCAGCCCGTTCAGATAGTCAATATGTGTCGGACGCGTCTCCATGCGCACGTTCAGATGTCCCGGCTTGTCCTTGCAGAGAAGGGCGAAAAGCATGTCTGTCTCCTATTCGGTGGTGATCGGGCGCGTCATCAGCTGCTCGATCGCCTCTGATATATCGAGCCTGCCGTCGATGATCGCGGAAACGGCATCGGTGATTGGCATGCTGACCTTCAATTCCGCCGCAAGCCGCGCGGCGATGGAAGCGGCAAACGCGCCTTCCACCAGTGCGCCCTGCAGCGGATCGGTCTTGTCACCGCGCCCGAGCGCGATGCCGAAGCGCAGGTTTCGCGATTGATGGCTCGTCGCCGTCAGCACCAGATCGCCGAGACCGGAAAGCCCGCGCACCGTATCCGCCTGGCCGCCCTTGGCGACGACGAAACGCGACATTTCCGCAAGCCCGCGCGCAATCAGCGCCGCACGCGCGGAATCGCCGATGCCGCGGCCTTCGACGATACCGCAGGCGATCGCCAGCACATTCTTGAGCGCGCCGCCGAGCTGCACGCCGATCCGGTCGTTGGAAGCATAGAGCCGGAAGGTCCGGCCCGATATCGCCTGAGCGAGCCGCTCCGCGGTCTCGATGTCATCAGCCGCGATCGCCATCGCCGTCGGCAGGCCTTTGGCGATATCGGCGGCAAAACCCGGGCCCGAGAGCACGGCGACGGAATGGTCCGGCAGTTCCCGTTCCAACATGTCGGTCAGAAGATTGCCCGTCGCCCGCTCGATGCCCTTGGCGCAGGTGACGACCACAGCATCCTTGGCAAGATAGGGGCCATATTGCCGCGCCGCATCGGCCTGCGCCTGCGACGGCATCGCAAAAAGCACGATGGAGGCGCCGGTGATCGCATCCGCCTCGGCGGAAAATTCCAGCGTATCGGGCAGAGAAATGCCGGGCAGCACAGCATCATGCAGCCGTTCGCTCTTCAGATCTTCCATCAGTGCCGGATTACGCCCGACGAGCGTCACGGCGCTGCGGCCGGCAAGGGCGATGACGGCGGCGAGCGCCGTGCCGAAAGCCCCCGATCCGACAACGGCGATGTTTTCGCTCATGCCTTGGCCCCTCTTTTTCCGAAACCGACCAGCGTCTCCGCCCTGGAATCAAGCGGCCAGCGCGAGCGCGGCTGCACGTCGAGCGTATCAGGCGCCGCACCTGTGGCCATCCGCTCCAGTCCTGCCCAGGCGATCATTACGGCATTGTCGGTGCAGAGATGCAGCGGCGGCGCGACGAAACGGAAGCCGTTCTTGTCGCACAGCGCCTGCAATGTGGCGCGCAGTTCGAGATTGGCGGCGACACCGCCGGCAACGACGAGCGCCGGCTCTTCGCCAGGAGCAGGGAATTCCGTCTTGAACCGCTGCAGACCGCGGCCGATACGGTCTTTCAGCGTCCGCGAAATCGCCTTCTGGAACGAGGCGCAGATATCCGCCACATCCTGATCGCTGAGCGGCGCGATATCCTGTGCCGCCTGCCGCACCGCCGTCTTCAGGCCGGAGAAGGAGAAGTCGAGCCTCGCCTCGCCAACCAGCGGCCGCGGGAAGTCGAAACGATCGGCATTGCCGTCGCGCGCCATCCGCTCCACCGCCGGTCCGCCGGGATAGGGCAGGCCGAGCAGCTTTGCCGTCTTGTCGAAGGCTTCACCCAGCGCATCGTCGATCGTCGTGCCCCAGCGCTCATATTGCCCGACGCCGCGCACCAGGATCAGCTGGGTATGGCCGCCCGAGACGAGCAGCATCAGATAGGGAAAGGCAAGCCCATCCGTCAGCCGCGCCGTCAGCGCATGGCCCTCGAGATGATTGACCGCATAAAGCGGCTTGCCGGCGGCTCTGGCAATCGCCTTGCCGGTCATCAGCCCCACCAGCAGCCCGCCGATCAGCCCCGGCCCGGAGGTGGCGGCAATGGCATCGACCTCGTCGAGCGACACATTGGCGCGCTTCAGCGCCTCCGCGATCAGCTCGTCCAGTGCCTCGACATGGGCGCGTGCGGCGATCTCGGGCACCACGCCGCCATAGGCGCTATGCTCGTCGAGCTGGGAAAGCACGACATCCGACAGCACGTTGGAATGCCCCTCCGCATCGCGCTCGACGACCGCGGCGGCGGTCTCGTCGCAGCTCGTTTCGATGCCAAGGATGCGCAGAAAGGGAACCATGAAGCCTGTTCGTTGATTGCGATGGGATGGAAACCCGTTTACGAGAACTCCGGTAACAACGGAATAGAGCGGATGCAAACAAAACCTTTCCGGATCGGCACGCGAGGCAGCCCGCTGGCCCTTGCCCAGGCGCACGAGGCTCGCGACAGGCTGATGGCGGCGCATCATCTGCCCGAGGAAATGTTCGAGATCATCGTGCTGACGACCAAGGGCGACCGCATCACCGACCGGTCGCTGGCCGAGATCGGCGGCAAGGGCCTGTTCACCGAGGAACTTGAACAGAAGCTTACCGCCGGCGAGCTGGATTTCGCCGTGCATTCCGCCAAGGACATGGCGACGAAGCTGCCCGAGGGGCTTTATCTCTCCGCCTACCTGCCACGCGAAGATATCCGCGACGCCGTCATCGGCCGCACCGCGCGCAAACTGATCGACCTGCCGCATGGCGCCACCGTCGGTTCCTCATCGCTCCGCCGCCAGGCGCTGATCCGCCGCATGCGGCCTGACATCAACGTCATCACCTTCCGCGGCCTTGTCGAAACCCGCCTGCGCAAGCTCGAAGAGGGCGAGGTGGATGCGACCCTGCTGGCGCTTGCCGGCCTGAAACGCCTCGGCAAGGTCGACGTACTGACCGATATCCTCGATCCCGACACCTTCCCGCCGGCGCCGGCGCAGGGGGCGATCTGCATCGAAAGCCGCATCGGCGATGCCAGGGTCGACGATCTGCTGGCGCCGGTCAACGACGCGCCGACTTTCGACACCGTCTCCTGCGAACGCGCCTTCCTCGCCGCACTCGACGGCTCCTGCCGCACGCCGATCGGCGGTTATGCTGTCTGCGAAGGCGACCTGATCCGGTTCTCCGGCCTCATCATCACGCCCGATGGCCGCAGCCAGCATGCGGTGACGACCGACGGCCACCGCCGCGATGCGGCCGCACTCGGCACCCGCGCCGGCCAGGACGTGCGCGCAAGGGCCGGCAGCGCGTTCTTCGACGACTGGCACTGACGCGGCCATGCGCGTGCTCGTCACCCGCCCCGCCCATTCGGCGACGACAACCGCACAACGTCTGCGCGATATGGGCCACGATCCGCTGCTGCTACCGCTGCGTTGGCCGGTCCATGACAGTGCCGCCGCCGCCGGCGCGCTTGCAACCACCAGCGGCGCAATCGCGGTGACCAGCGCCGAGGCCATCAGGGTCCTCTCCGCTCTCGGTGAGAAACTTCGTCCGCATCTTGCCCGCCCGCTTTTCGCGGTGGGGGAAACGACGGCGGAAGAAGCGCGCAGCCTCGGCTTCCGATCGGTCGCCTCATCCCAGGGCAACGGTCGTGATCTCGCCGATCTCGTCGCGGCGCATAAACCGGGCACGCTGCTCTACCTCGCTGGCACCCCGCGCGCCGAGACTTTTGAAGGAAGATTGCGCGAGCTCGGCATCCATTTTTCCGTCGCCGAATGCTACCGCATGCAGCCGGCCGCCCCCGATCCCGCCGAGATCGACGCGATCTTCGCTAACGGTTACCCGGACGCCATCCTCTTCTATTCCCGCCAGACGGCCGTGGATTTCTTTCGTCTGCCGGAGCCGTGGTCGGCCCTGCCGAAGCGCAGCGCAATTCGCCTCCTGTGCCTTAGCGAGGCGGTCGCGGAGGCCGTTCCGGGGGCGCTCCGAAAAAACGTAACGATTTCGCCGATGCCGGATGAGAAAAGCCTTTTGTCGCTGCTTTGAAGGCTTTAGAGCCTTTCCTGGTCAGATTGCAGCATTCTGCCGGAGCAGGTTTTCGTCAGGGCAGAGGCGATTGGCGAAGGGCATACCCCAAGGTACGTCCGAGCCGATCGCCTCTGATCCTGGCGCAAAGATGCCCGGCCCTTCGGGTTGGCTGAAACGGGCCGCCTGCTCGACCGGCCGGCTTGGCCGTAGAGCTGGGCTACGACGCGCGCCGGCCGGTCGAGCATCCGACTCCGTTTGAGCCAACAGAATGATTCAATCTGACCAGGAAAGGCTCTAACCGCCCAAATTTGATCTAACCTCTTCCCTTAACTGGCATCACTGTCTAGTTTCGTTGCAATGCAGAATAAAGAGGACCTCATGGTATCGGGAAACCCGCCACGCCATTCGAAGAGCGCCGACGAGCCGGTCACGATCGACCTCGATGCACAGGAATTCGCCGCTGCAGCCGATACCGAAAAACCGGTAGACAATGAAACCGCCGACGCCGACAGCACCGCTGCGGCCGATGTCGGCCTGCCGCCCGGAACCGAGACTGCGTCGCATGCCGAATATGAAGAGAAGCCTGCGATGGATGCGCCGGAGGAGGAACCGGCAGCTCCGGAACCTTCCTTCACCCCTCCTCCCGAACAGCCAGCGCCGAAGAACGCCGGCACCTCCGGTCTCATTGCCGCCGGCATCTTCGGCGGCCTCGTGGCGCTGCTTGGCGCCGGCGCTATCCAGTATGCCGGTTACCTCCCGGGCTCCTCCGCGCCGCAGACGACCTCGCCGGAGACGGCCGATCTTGCCGGCGAGATCGACGGCCTGAAACAGGCTGTCGCCAACCTTGCCGCCAATCCGGGGAGCGCGGATAATGGTGAGCTTGAGAAGCGCGTCGCTGCGCTGGAAACGGCAGCGAAGGCCCCCACAGTCGCCGCACCGGCCGATTCTGGTAACGTCGAGGCACTCAACCAGAAGATTGCGGAACTGACCGGTCAGGTCGATCAGCTGCGCTCGACGCTTGCCCAGTCATCCGAGCAGCAGACGACCAACGGCGCCGATATCGCCAAGCGCTTGGAAGAGGCCGAAAAGAAGCTGAACGAACCGCGCGAGGATGTCGCCGTCGCCAAGGCGATCGCCGCGGCCGCCCTCAAGGCGGCGATCGATCGCGGCGGCCCGTTCCTGGCCGAGCTCGATACCTTCGCCGGCGTCGCACCCGACGATCCGGCCGTCGCCGACCTTCGGGCCTTTGCCGAGACCGGCATTCCCTCGCGCACCGAACTCGTGCGGCAGGCTCCCGATGTCGCCACCGCGATCGTCGAAGCCGTCAACCAGCCGGATCCGAACCAGAGTTGGTCGGACCGGCTGATGTCGAGCGCAAAGTCGTTGGTAACAGTCCGTCCCGTCGGCAATATCGAGGGCGAAAGCGTCGAAGCGATCGCCGCCCGCATGGAGGAGAAGGTGAAGAACGGCGATCTGCCAGGCGCTTCCGCCGAATGGAACTCTTTGCCGGCCATAGGCAAGCAGGCATCCGCCGCTTTCAAGCAATCGCTCGAAGCGCGTATCCGCGTCGAGGAACTGGTCGGCGGGGCGCTGTCGAAAGCGGTGTCCGGCACCGGTAAGGAAGGGTGAGACCATGTTGATCCGTCTTGTCGTCTTCGCCCTCTTCGTGCTGCTTCTCGCCTATGGCTTCTCCTGGCTCGCCGATCGCCCCGGCGATCTCTCGCTGATCTGGGAGGGCAAGATCTATCAGACGAGGCTGATCGTCGCCGCCAGCGCCATCATCGCTCTGATCGCCGCCGTGATGATCGCCTGGTGGTTCGTCCGCCTGATCTGGACCTCGCCGCATTCGGTGACGCGTTATTTCCGCGCCCGCAAGCGCGACCGCGGCTATCAGGCACTGTCGACCGGCCTGATCGCCGCCGGCGCCGGCAATGCCCTGCTCGCCCGTAAGATGGCCGCCCGCTCGCGTGGCCTGATCCGCGCCGATCAGGAACCACTGATCAACCTGCTCGAGGCCCAGGCCGCCCTGATCGAGGGCCGCCATGACGAGGCACGCGCCAAATTCGAGGCCATGGCCAACGATCCCGAAACGCGCGAGCTCGGCCTGCGCGGCCTCTATCTGGAAGCCCGCCGGCTCGGGGCCAATGAAGCGGCCCGCCAATATGCCGAAAAGGCGGCCGATAACGCGCCCTATCTGCCCTGGGCCGCCCAGGCGACGCTCGAATATCGCAGCCAGGCCGGCCGTTGGGACGACGCGCTCCGCCTGCTCGAGCAGCAGAAGGCCGCCCGGGTCGTCGAAAAGCCTGAAGCCAACCGTCTGCACGCCGTCCTCCTGACGGCGCGCGCCGGCGAGAAGCTGGAAAGCAACCCGACGGGTGCCCGCGACGACGCCCTGCAGGCGCTGAAGCTTGCCGCCGATTTCATTCCGGCCGCCCTCATTGCCGCAAAGGCGCTGTTTCGCGAAGGCGGCGTGCGCAAGGCTGCCTCGATCCTCGAACAGGCATGGAAATCGGCACCGCATCCCGAGATCGGCCAGGCCTATGTCAGGGCGCGCAGCGGCGATTCCACGCTCGACCGGCTGAAACGTGCCGAACGGCTGGAGGGGCTGCGCCCGAACAATGTCGAATCCCTTCTCGTCGTCGCCCAGGCAGCACTCGACGCCCGGGAATTCGCAAGAGCCCGCGCCAAGGCGGAAGCGGCAGCCCGCATGCAGCCGCGTGAAGCCGCCTTCCTGCTGCTTGCCGATATCGAGGAAGCCGAAACCGGAGACCAGGGCCGTGTGCGCCACTGGCTGGCCCAGGCGCTCAAGGCGCCGCGCGATCCGGCCTGGGTGGCGGACGGCTTCGTCTCCGACACATGGCTGCCGGTGTCACCGGTGACCGGCCGCCTCGACGCCTTCGAGTGGAAGGCGCCCTTCGGCCAGATCGAGGGTCCGCTCGAAGACGGTGCGGCGCCTGCCACGATCGAAACCGCCTTGAAGACCCTGCCGCCGTTGCGCGACGTCAGGCCGGAAAGCCCGGTCAACGATCATCGCATCATCGAGCTGGAGCGCGCCGCGACGATTGCCGAGGCGGTGCGCCCGGCATCGACACCAGCAAAACAGAAGCCTGTCGAACCGGCCGTCGGCGATAAGGCACCTGCACCGAAAGAGGCAAAGCCTTTCTTTGGCGGACTGCCGGATGATCCCGGCGTTCGCGACCCCAGGGTGGAACCGGAACCCAAGACACGGCTCCGCCTTTTCTGAAATGGAATGAAAACCGTATGTTCGAACGCTTTCAGGCATTCTTCCAGAATCTCACTGCCGACCGTCCGAAGAAGGGTTTCGCGCCGGATGATGTGCGCATCACAGTGGCAGCGCTCTGCATGCAGGTCATGGAGGCCGACGGCCAGATCAAGGCCAGCGAAAAGAAGCGGCTGCGCAAGCTCCTGAAGGAGCAATATGCGCTCGACGGCAAACAGCTCGATGCTTTGATGGCCGCCGGCCTCGAAGCTGAAAGCTCGGCCGTCGACTATTATCGCTTCACCGCCGACCTGAAGCGCCATCTCAACACCGAGCAACGGCTGGAGCTGATCGGCATTCTCTGGGACATCGTCTATGCCGATGGCGAACGCAGCGAAATGGAAGACCATGTGATCTGGCGTATCGCTGATCTGCTCGGCGTATCCTCCCGCGAGCGCATCCAGAAGCGGCAGGAGGCCGCCGCCAGGGTGACTGATGTTCAGGTTGCGCAAGACGATGCCGACTGACCCAAGCGGGCCCCGCGACAAACGCCCGATCCTTATCGTCCTGCATCAGGAGCGGTCGAGCCCCGGCCGTGTCGGCCAATTGCTCGTCGAAAAGGGCTACCGCCTCGATATCCGTCGCCCGGTTCTCGGCGAGCCGCTTCCGACGACGCTCGAAGACCATGCCGGCGCCGTCGTCTTCGGCGGGCCGATGAGCGCCAATGATCCCGATGACTTCATCAAGAAGGAAATCGACTGGATCGACATTCCGCTGCGGGAAAAACGCCCCTATCTCGGTATCTGCCTCGGCGCGCAGATGCTGGTGCGTCAGCTCGGCGGCAAGGTGCAGTCGAACGCCGACGGCTCGACGGAAATCGGCTGGTATCCGCTGCACCCGACCGAGAAGGGCCGGCTGCTGATGCATTGGCCGAAGATGGTCTATCATTTCCACCGCGAGGGTTTCGAACTGCCGCACGGCGCCGATCTGCTGGCCGAAGGCGATGCCTACCCGAACCAGGCCTTCCGCTACGACGGCAATGCCTGGGGCCTGCAGTTCCATGCCGAACTCACCCGGGTGATGATGCACCGCTGGGTCGTGCATGGCGCCCATCGCTTCATTCTGCCGAACGCCCAGCAGGGCCGCGAACACCTCGAAGGCCGCATGCTGTTCGACGCGCCGCTGAGAGCCTGGCTGACCGAATTCCTCGATATCGTCTTCGAGGGCAAGGCGGCGAAGGCGACGTCTTCCGTCGCGCTACGCGCATAGTCTTTTGCCCAATCGATTTCCGACTATGCCGTCGGCGCGTCGAGCGCATCGATCCTGCGCAATTTGGGAAAACTCGAAGCCCAGATCGCCGCCACAGCAAGCGTTCCGATGCCGCCGATAACGACCGCCGGCACCGCGCCGAAGATCGATGCCATCGTGCCCGCCCTGAATTCCCCGAGTTCGTTCGAGGCGCCGACGAAAACCATGTTGACCGCATTGACGCGGCCGCGCAACTGATCCGGCGTCCAGAGCGCAATCAGGCTCTCGCGGACATAGACCGACACCATGTCGGCCGCCCCCATCAGCGCCAGCGCCGCGATCGAGACCTCCGTGTTGGTCGAGACGCCGAAGATGATCGTTCCGACGCCGAACAGGGCGACGCCGATGAACATGTAGACGCCGGCGCGATGTTTGAGCGGATAGGCGGCCAGGAAGATCGCCATGACGATGGCGCCCAGGCCGGGTGCGGCGCGCAGCAGTCCGAGCCCCCAGGGCCCGAGGGTAAGGATATCACGCGCAAAAATCGGCATCAGTGCCGTGGCCCCGCCGAGCAGCACGGCAAAGAGATCGAGCGAGATCGCCCCGAGCACCACCTTTTCGGCGCGGATGAAACTGAAGCCGCCGAGGATCATCGCCCAGCTCTTGGTCTCGCCGGTCGTCTTCTGCACCGGTTTCGGGATCATGTAGAGAAGGGCGGCACCGAGCATGGAAAAGATCACCGCCACCGTATAGGCGGTCGATGCACTGACACCGTAGAGCAGGCCACCGAGCACCGGCCCGGAGATTGCCGCGAGCTGCCAGGAGGACGAATTCCAGGCGATCGCATTGGAGAGTGCCTCCTCCGGCACGAGATTGGGCGCCAGCGACTGTACCGCCGGCGACATGAAGGCGCGCTCGATGCCGAAGATCAAAAGCACCGCGAAGACAGGCAACGGCGTAAAGCTTCCCATCAAAGTCATGACCAGCAGCGCCAGCGTGCAGAGTGCGCTCACCAGCGAGCAGAGGGCGGCGATCGCCCGGCGATTGTAGCGGTCGGCCACCGAACCGGTGACGAGGATAAGCAGCAGCGACGGCAGGAACTGCACGAGACCGATCAATCCGAGATAGATCGCGCTGCCCGTCTGATCGTACATCTGCCAGCCGACGGCGACGCTGACGATCTGCTGCGAGAAGGAAAGCAGGAAACGCGCGAAGAAGAACCGCGTGTAGGACGAATGCCGGAACGCGGCAAAACGGTCTCCGGTGGGCGAAAACGACATGGGTGTTTTCCGAGGAGACGGGCGCCGGAATAGCTGCAAAGCCGCCCGTTAAACATGATTCACCGTGCGTCTCCACACGGCACTTGCTCGTTTAGTCGCCAATGTCTACATGTCTGTCAACAACGAATTGGAGACGACGATGTTTGCGCTGTTTCAAACCATTGATTTGGCTTTGAATATTTACACCTGGATCCTGATTGGTAGCGCCATTTTTTCCTGGCTCTATGCGTTCAACGTTATCAATTCCAGCAATCAGTTCGTCAACTCGGTCGGCACGTTCCTCTATAACGTCACTGAACCGGTACTGAAGCCGATCCGCCGTTTTCTGCCGAACCTTGGCGGCATCGACATTTCGCCGATCATCCTGCTGCTGATTATCTTCTTCCTGCGCACCTTGCTTTGGACGACGCTGTACCCGCTGGTCGCTTGAGCCGTCCCTGGAGCCTTTTCGGTAATCAACTGCGCCTCGTCGTCCGGCTGACGCCGAATGGCGGGCGTGACGCGATCGATGGCATCGAGGTCGATGGCGAGGGCAAATCCCATCTGAAGGCGCGCGTCATATCCGTGCCGGAAAAGGGCAAGGCCAACAAGGCGCTGATCCTTCTCGTCGCCCAATCTCTCAGCATTCCCAAATCGTCCATCAGCCTCGTTGCCGGCGACACCGCGCGCAAAAAAATCCTCCGGATCGACGGCGACCCGGAGGATTTGGCAAAAAAACTCGAAGCACTTTTCGGCTGAACAATCAGCCTTTCGTCTTCTTGGCGCGCTCGACCGCTTCGAGGATAAGCTGGCCGGCTTCCTTGGAGTCACCCCAGCCGAAGATCTTCACCCACTTGCCGGGCTCCAGATCCTTGTAGTGCTCGAAGAAGTGCTCGATCTGCTTCAGCGTGATCTCAGGAAGGTCGGTGTAATCCTTCACCTTCTCATAGCGCAGCGTCAGCTTCGGCGACGGCACGGCGATGATCTTCTCGTCCTTGCCGGAATTGTCTTCCATCTTCAGGACGCCGATCGGGCGCACATTGATGACGCAGCCGGGAACCAGCGGACGGGTGCTGGCGATCAGGACGTCGATCGGGTCGCCGTCTTCCGACAGTGTGTGCGGCACGAAGCCGTAATTGCCCGGATAGGTCATCGGCGTATAGAGGAAACGATCGACCACCAGCGTACCGGCTTCCTTGTCCATCTCATACTTGATGGGATGGCCGCCAACTGGAACCTCGACGATAACGTTGACGTCCTCAGGTGGGTTATTACCGATTGAAATGGCATCGATGCGCATAGGAAACTCCCGCGAAGTTGAATTGCTCGCAGCCAGATAATCAGTTTCATGTGGCAACGCAACATTGGAGATCACCAATGCGTGATGGCACCGGCGCAAAGAAGTCGAATCTTTGGAACAGGCATGTCGCGCAGAAGAGTGCCGCGGTTTTGCGACACCGACATGCGTAAAAACAAGACCTAAAGCACGTCAAATGTATCAAGTTTGATGCGACCTGCTGTAGGAGATAGCGAGCGCCAACCGGCCCGATCAGCTCCAGATGAAGCCGATCTTCTTCAACTGCTTGTGGTCGAAACTTTCCATGCCTTCGCAGAAATCGACACCGCCATGATTGCGGTAGAAGCGGCCGGCGGTCTCGTTTTCCTCGAGGCACCAGACGACCAGCCCCTTGCAGCCGAGCGACTTCAAGAGCCGGCGCGCCTCCCCGAACAGCATTCGGCCAAGGCCGATGCCCTGATATTCAGGGCGAAGGTAAAGCTCGTAAATCTCGCCTTCCTGCGGCAGAGCGCGGGCGCGGTTGAGGCCCAGTGTCGCGTAGCCGGCGACCGTTCCGGCGACATCGAGAACCAGCAGCGTTGCCGGCCCGCGGGTCGCCTTGCGCCACCAGTTTTCGCCGCGCCGCTCGATCATCTGCGTCAGCGCCCGATGCGGAATGATGCCCGCATAGGTATGCTGCCAGGCGAGCCTGTGGGTTTCCGATATGGCGCGGGCATCGTGCGGTTCGGCCCGCCGGACATCGATCGACAACGTCTTCATAACGTTTACTCTGGCCCTGCCAAAGGCAATTAACCATATGCGGCCGGCGCATCGTGATCGATTGCCCACAGACTTGATATGTGGACGACAGATAAAATTTAACGCTTTTTTAACGATTGTCACAAGACGGAATCAGCGCGGCGCACAATAAAAAACCCCGGCTCGAAGGCCGGGGTTTTAAAACGCTGTCTCTAAAGCATTTTGTCCTTACGCATGTCGCTATACCCCGGCTGCACGTCCGGGCTGCCCAGCATGAAGCGCTCAGAGAGCCGCTTTGGACTTTTCGAAACGCTTGCGGTCGTTGGCGTCGAGATACATCTTGCGCAGGCGAATGTTCTTCGGCGTCACTTCCATCAGCTCGTCGTCCTGGATCCAGGAGAGCGCGCGATCGAGCGTCATGCGGATCGGCGGGGTCAGCTTCACCGCTTCGTCCTTGCCGGCGGCGCGGATGTTGGTGAGCTGTTTGCCCTTCAGGACGTTGACTTCAAGGTCATTGTCGCGCGAATGGATGCCGATGATCATGCCGGCATAGACCTTTTCGCCCGGCTCGATGATCATCGGGCCGCGATCTTCCAGGTTGAACATGGCATAGGCGACGGCTTCGCCGGCCGCGTTGGCGAGCAGCACGCCGTTGACGCGGCCACCGATCACACCCTTGTAGGGCTGGTAGTCGTGGAACAGGCGGTTCATGATCGCCGTGCCGCGCGTATCCGTCAGCAGTTCCGACTGGTAGCCGATCAGGCCACGGGTCGGTGCGTAGAAACGCAGGCGAAGGCGGTTGCCGCCCGACGGCCGCAACTCGACCATTTCGGCCTTGCGCTCCGACATCTTCTGCACGACGACACCAGAATGTTCTTCGTCGACGTCGACGACGACTTCTTCGATCGGCTCCAGAAGCTGACCGCTTTCATCCTTGTGCATCACCACGCGCGGACGCGACACGGCAAGCTCGAAGCCTTCGCGACGCATGGTTTCGATGAGAACGGCGAGCTGAAGTTCGCCGCGGCCGGACACGTAGAACGAATCCTTGCCTTCGGCTTCTTCGATCTTCAGGGCAACGTTGCCTTCTGCTTCCTTGAAGAGACGGTCGCGGATGACGCGGCTCGTGACCTTGTCGCCCTCGGTGCCCGCCAGCGGGCTGTCGTTGACGATGAAGGACATGGTGACCGTCGGCGGATCGATCGGCTGCGCCTTCATGGCTTCCGAGACGGCCGGATCGCAGAAGGTATCGGCGACGGTCCCCTTGGAGAGGCCGGCGATCGCGACGATGTCGCCCGCATGTGCTTCTTCGATCGCCGTGCGCTCGATGCCGCGGAAGGCGAGGATCTTGGAAATTCGGCCGGTTTCGATCAGCTTGCCGTCCTGGCCGAGTACCTTGACGGCCTGGTTCGGCTTAATCGAGCCCGATGCGATGCGGCCGGTGATGATACGGCCGAGGAAGGGGTTGGCTTCGAGGATCGTGCCGATCATGCGGAACGGGCCTTCTTCGACGGTCGGCTCCGGAACATGCTTGAGCACCAGGTCGAGAAGCGGTGCAAGACCCTGATCCTTCGGGCCTTCCGGATTGACGTTCATCCAGCCGTCGCGGCCCGAACCGTAGAGGATCGGAAAGTCGAGCTGCTCGTCGGTCGCGTCGAGGTTTGCAAAGAGGTCGAAGACTTCGTTGATGACTTCTTCGTGGCGGCCGTCGGGACGGTCGATCTTGTTGATCGCGACGATCGGGCGAAGGCCGACCTTCAGTGCCTTGCCGACGACGAACTTGGTCTGCGGCATCGGGCCTTCCGAGGCATCGACGAGAACGATCGCGCCGTCCACCATCGAGAGAATGCGCTCGACTTCACCGCCGAAGTCGGCGTGGCCGGGGGTGTCGACGATGTTGATGCGAACACCCTTCCATTCGACCGAAGTCGCCTTGGCGAGAATGGTGATGCCGCGTTCTTTTTCGAGATCATTCGAGTCCATCACGCGTTCAGCGACGCGCTGATTTTCGCGGAACGAGCCGGACTGCTTGAGAAGCTCATCCACCAGGGTCGTCTTGCCATGGTCAACGTGCGCGATGATCGCGATATTGCGAAGTGCCATTTGTGAAATCTCTGAGGCTGGGGCGCACGCTCTTGAGGACGCGCCTATTAGTTTGGGGCGTCCATACAGTTTTTTTTGCGCTTGCGAAAGGGGGAAACGCGCAAAAGCTGCGGCAGGGCTTTCGCCCCGCCGCATCGTAGCGTGTCATCAAATTGTCTTAGGCGTCGCTGCCTGTCAATTCCTCGAAGGTCGAAAGTCCCTTTTTCAGAAGCATCGCATCGGGGCTCGGAAGCTTGCCGCGGAAGGCCTTGTAGGCGTCCTCCGGATCGACCGAGCCGCCGACGGAATAGATGTTTTCCTTGAGCTTGCGCGCCATCTCGCCGTTGAAGGCGTCGCCCGTCTCCTCGAAGGCGGCAAAGGCGTCGGCGTCGAGCACCTCCGACCACATATAGGAGTAATAGCCGGCCGAATAACCGCCGGAGAAGATGTGCTGGAAGTGCGGCGTCGCATGGCGCATGACGATCGACTTCGGCATGCCGATCTCGGCCAGCACCTCCGCCTGCACCGCCATCGGGTCCTCGACGGTCGTTCTCGTGTGAAACGCCATATCGACAAGCGCCGACGAGGTGAACTCGACGGTGTTGAAGCCGGCATTGAAGGTGCGGGCGGCCAGCACCTTGTCGAGCAGAGCCTGCGGCATCGGCTCGCCGGTTTCGACATGAACGGCGTAGCGCTTCAGAATAGCGGGCACCGTCAGCCAGTGCTCGTAGAGCTGCGACGGCAGCTCGACGAAATCGCGCGAAACGCCGGTGCCGGAGACCGAGGGATAGGTGACGTTCGACAGCATGCCGTGCAGCGCGTGGCCGAATTCGTGGAACAGCGTGCGCGCGTCGTCGAGCGACAGCAGCGCCGGCTTGCCTTCCGCCGGCTTGGCGAAGTTGCAGACATTGTAGATGATCGGCAGCTCGCCGTGGCGGCCGTTCTTGAGTTCCAGCTTGTGCTGCGATTGCAACGAGCTCATCCAGGCGCCGGAACGTTTCGAGCCGCGGGCGAAATAATCGCCGAGGAACAGGGCAACCAGCCGGTCCTCGCGGTCCCTGATTTCAAACACCCTGACATCCGGATGATAGGCGGCCACGTCCTTCTTTTCGACGGCGCGGATGCCGAACAGCCGGCCGGCCACGTCGAAGCAAGCCTCGATGATCTTCTCGAGCTGCAGATAAGGCTTGAGCTCGGCCTCGGAGAAATCGAACTTCCGCGCCCGGATCTTTTCGCCATAGTGGCGCCAGTCCCAGGGCATCACCTCGTGGTTCCGGCCCTCTTCGGCGATCAACGCGGCGATATCGGTCTCCTCCTCGCCGGCGCGCTTCACCGCCCGCGCCCAGACGGCCTTGAGCAGGCCGTTCACCGCATCCGCCGTCTTCGCCATCGTGTTGTCGAGCTTCAGCTCGGCGAAATTGCCGTAGCCGAGCAGCGTCGCCACCTGATGACGCAGCGCCAGCATTTCCCTGATGACCGCGCGGTTGTCCGTCTCGCCGTCATTTTCGCCGCGCGCCACCCACGCCTTGAAAGCCTGCTCGCGCAGATCGCGACGCTCCGAGAAGGTGAGGAACGGCTCGATGATCGAGCGTGACAACGTCACCGCATATTTGCCCTCTTCGCCACGCTCGCGCGCTGCCGCCGCCATCGCGTCACGAAGGAATTCCGGCAGGCCCTCGAGCTCGGCGCTGTCCGAAAGTACCAGTGCCCAGGCCTTTTCGTCGGCCAGGACGTTCTGGCCGAACTGCGTCCCGAGGCCGGCAAGCTTTTCATCGATCGCGGCGAGTTTTTCCTGCTCGGCCTTTTCGAGCTTGGCGCCCGACTTGACGAAGCCTTTCCAGTGGCGTTCCAGCACGCGTGTCTGTTCGAGCGTCAGGCCAAGGCTCTCGCGATTCTCCCAGAGCGTGTCGATGCGGGCAAAAAGCGCTGCATTCATCCCGATCTTCGAATAGTGACGCGACATCTTCGGCGAGATCTCCCGCTCCAGCGCCTGGATCACATCATTGGTATGCGCGCCGGCCTTGTTCCAGAACAGCGCCGAGACACGCGACAGCGCATCGCCGGCAATCTCCAGCGCCACGACCGTATTCTCGAAAGTCGGCGCATCGCCGTTTCCGGCAATTTCGTCGATCTCCTTCTCATGCGCGGCAAGCGCGGCTTCGAAGGCGGCGGCAAAATCACCGTCATCAACCGCATCGAAACGCGGCAGGCCGTGAAGACCGTCCCAGGTCACCAGCGCCGGATTGAAATCATGTGGAGAGGGCATCGGAGAATTCCTTTTGGCATGCAGATGGATCGTCAATATAGGCGGGCTGCCGTAGAATTGGTATGTTGCCGACAAGGACCTTTTGCCTCGCCCGCCGAATTTGGCGGGCGCCTGCCAAATCTGGTGGACAACAATTGATACGTGAAAATTAACCAATCGTTAACGATTGACGCGAATCACGCGCAGGCGCTAGTTTTCCGATGTTCTTCTTGTAAGGGGACATGCGCCATGGAAATTTTTTCTGTGCGGTCTTCTCAGAGTTTGCTGTTTAAAAACAATCCTAATAACGCAAAAAATTCGAAGACCTCTGATATTGCAATCGAGACCAAAGCTCCGGCCCCGGCCTCGTTCCAGATCGAAGACAATGTTGACGAAGGGCCGGATTTCACCGCGGTCAGCCCTGGAGAACTGCGCAATTACGCGCGCCAGAGTTTCGACAGCGGCCTGATCGATCAGAACACCTACGCCGCGATCTCCGAGCCGCTGCCGATGCATGCGATCGATCCGCTCGGCAACGTCATCGATCTCTCCAGCGTCACCGACGGCACCAGCTTCAATTTCCTCGACTATTACAAGAACCAGCTGCAGGTCGCCATGTCGATCGGCGATGCTGACGAGGTCCAGACGCTGAAATCGATCGTCAATTTCCTCGATGGCTGATCGGAGCATGATGCCGAAAGTCTAGATCAGGCCTTGCGCCAACCGAGCAGGCCGGGCGTTGCGTGCCAGAGCGCCTGGGCGGCAAATCCCATGAAAAGCACGCCGGAGCAGCGCACGATCAGCCGCTCATGGGCGCGATAGAAGCGCCGCACCGTACCGGCACCAATGATACCGATCAGGATGATGTCGGCCGTCACGAAACCGACGAACGACACGCCGAGCAGCACCGGCAACGCCTCGAAATCGAGCGCGCCGGCCGAGCCTGCAACGAGTGCGGTGAAGGTGGCGAGCGCCACCGGATAACCCTTCGGATTGGTGACGCCGAAGATCAGACCGCGGCGAAACGGCCGCTCGACTACAACAAGCGCCTGCCCCTCCGCTTTCGGCTTGGCATTGACGGCGCTCCAGCCGATCCAGGCGAGGTAGAAACCGCAGGCAAGGCCGAGCAGGTCGAAGACGAAGGTTCCGATCGTCTTTGCGCCGACGATCGCGATCAGCGCCAGCGACGACCAGATGAGATCCCCGACCAGATGCCCCATCATGAAGAAGGCGCCGGCCTTGCGGCCCTGCCCGGCGCCGATGCCGAGCAGCTGCAGGAAGGCGGGTCCCGGAATGAGCACGTAAAAGAGCGCCGCCAGAAAGGCGCCGAAGAGCAAAGACTGCGTCATGGAAATGCTCCGGAGGATGATGACGGCAGAGTAAGCGATCCCAGCCATCCGTCAAGATTGGTATCCGTCAAGGCCGTCTACCGCGGCGAAAAGGGAGATGCCGCCAGTGCCAGCTTCCGGGCGAAGCGAATATTTCGCTCAGATTCTCCTGTCGAACAGGGCCAATGGCGTCTTCAGCCGATAGAGCGTCGTCGGTCGCCGCGCCCGCTCGGTCTGCCGTTTTTCGCCCTCGACCGTTTCAAGCAGATCGAGATCGTTGATCTTGCGGCGAAAAGCGCTCTGGTCCAGCCGTTCGCCCATCACCGTTTCATAAATTGCCTGCAGTTCCGACATGGTGAAGATCTCCGGAAGCAGCCTCGCCGGAATGGTCGAATATGCGCCCTTGCCGCGCAGCCGTTCCAGGGCGGCGGTGACGATCGCATTGTGGTCGAAGGGCAATTCGCCAACCGCCTCGACCGGCCGTAATTCGAGGGGGCCGGCGCCGCCCGTCAGCGCTCCCCGTGGGACCAGGGCAAAATAGGCGATCGACACCGACCAGTCGCGGGGGTCGCGCCGCGCCGAAGCGAAGGTCCCGAGCTGCTCGAAGAATATGCCCTCGAGCCCGGCCTTGACCTTGAGGATGCGCCGCACGGCTGCCTCCGCATCGACGTCCTCGTCCGTATGCACATAGCCGCCGATCAGCGCCGGAACGCCGGCAAACGGCTCGGCGGACCGCGGCAGCAGCGCCGCGCACAACCGCCCCTCGTGCAGCGTCAGCAGGACGATGTCGAGCGTCACGATCGGCCGTGCGAATTCAGCCTCTGCCATCAGCATCTCCCCGCTTGCATGTTCCGGCTCTCATAGCGGCCAACCATAAAAATAACAATTTGCAAATAGCAACTTGCAAAATGCACTTTGCAAGTTTATATCATGGACATCGAACGGCAGCGGGTGACGCCCACGCCGAATCGCCAGGGCAAAAGCAAAAGGAGTGACGCCATGGGTATGGGACGTTTCAGCACGGCCGACTGGGCCGCCTACAATGCACGCCATGTGGATGGCCGCAGCCGGTCCGAAGTCTTTGGCGCCACCGGCATCGATCCGCAATTCGACCCGGCGCGTTTTGCCACCCGCGAGAGCCGCGACAGCGCCTACAATCCGCAATCGACCCCGATCATTCTGGCTTCTGATGTGACCGGCTCGATGGGCATGATCGCCCACGAGCTGATGCGCGGCGGGCTCATCACCCTGACATCGGAGATCTACGACCGCCGCCCGGTATCCGATCCGCACATCATGGTGGCGGCGGTCGGAGATGCGTTTACCGATGCCGCACCTCTGCAGGCCACCCAGTTCGAGGCCGATATCTCGCTTGCCAGCCAGATCCGCGCCTTGTGGCTGGAAGGCAATGGCGGCGGCAATGACGGCGAGAGCTACAGCGCCGCCCATCTTTTGGCGGCTCTCAAGACCTCGACCGATGCCTTCGAAAGACGCGGCCGCAAGGGCTATCTCTTCACCATCGGCGACGAGCCGGTGCACAATGGCCTGGCCGCCCATCAGATCGCCCGCATCTTCGGCATCGAAGCGCCACGCGGTCTGAGCGCCCGGGAATGCCTCGCGATGGCGCAGAGATCCTACGAAGTCTTCCACATCGTCATCCGCGAAGGCTATGCGGCCACCAGGCTCGACCGGGTGCTCGCGAGCTGGCAGCAGCTGCTGCCCGGCCGCACCTTCGTGCTCGATGATTACAGGCGTATTGCCGAGTTGGTGGTGTCGATCATCGAGATCACCGAGGGTCGCGACCCCGGCGACGTGGCCGCCAGCTGGCCCGGTGCGGCAGCCGCAGTCGTCGCTAAAGCCATCGGCGAACGCCCGAAGCGGCGTCTGCTGCCTTTCTTCTAAATCAGATATTCCAAGAGCCCCGGCGCGATCGCTTCGGGCGCCCTTTTTGAGGAGCGGAATAATGAGTACCCAAGCACAGGCCGTGATCGGCGCGCTTTACGGCGACGAAGGCAAGGGACTGATGGTCGATCGCCTTGCCGCGGCGACACCGGCGGCCGTGGTGGTTCGCAGCAACGGCGGTGCGCAAGCCGGCCACACGGTGGTTGGTGAGGCCGGCGCCCGCCATGTCTTTCACCATATCGGCTCCGGCAGCTTTGCCGGGGCCGCCAGCCATTTCAGCCGCTTCTTCGTCGCCCATCCGATGTTGCTGCTCGACGAATTGGCGGCCCTCGATGCGCTTGATGTCAAGCCCGACATCAGCAGCGATCCGCGCGCCTCGGTGACGACGCCGTTCGACATCATCATCAATCAGGCCCTGGAGCTGGCGCGCGGCGCCGCCCGTCACGGCAGTTGCGGCCTCGGCTTCGGCGAGACCGTCGAGCGCAATCTGCGCCCGGAATTCGCCCTGTCGACGAAAGATCTGTTCCGCCCCGATCTGCACGACCGCCTGGTCTCCATCCGCGACGCCTGGGTGCCGGTCCGGCTTGCCGCGCTCGGCATCACCGCCTTGCCCGCGGAACTTGCCGCCGCACTGGCTGACGAAACCACCATCGCCCGCTTCGAGGCCGATTGCGCCGCCTATCTCGACCGCGTCACGCTCTGGCCCGACCGACGGCTGTGCGAGCGCGGCGCTGTGATCTTCGAGGCCGCCCAAGGTTTGCTGCTCGATCAGGATGGCGGCGGCTTTCCCCATGTCACCCGCTCGAATACCGGGCTCTCAAACATGCTCGCTATATCAGCCGAGGCCGGCATCACCGAGCTCAACGCAACATATGCGACGCGCTGCTATACCACCCGGCACGGCGCGGGCCCCCTCAAAGGGGAAATTTCCGCCCTGCCCGGCATCAAAGTCGTTGATCCCACCAACGCGCCAAACGAGTGGCAGGGTAGCCTCAGGCTCGCCCCGCTCGATCTCGGCGTGTTGCGCGACGCCATTGCCCCCGATCTGGCGTTGGAGCGCGGCGGTATCACGGTCAGCGCCGGGCTGGCGGTGACCTGCCTCGATCAGGCCGACGATGGCTTTGCCGTGACGGATCGCGGAGAGGCAATGCGGCTTGATCCTGCCATAGCGGCAGCGCGCATATCGGAGCTTGTCGGCCTGCCGCTCTCCGCCGAAAGCTGGGGACCGCGCCGCGGCAATGTCAGGCTGTGTGTGGATGTCGATGCCGCGCGAATCGCGGCGCAATAAAAGAGCCCGCGCGGCATGCCGGCGGGCTCCTGTCGAATTCGAAGGCGCAGCGTGATTACTTCGCGAGGTTGCGTTTGCCGAGCGTGCGCAGGCGCAGCGCATTGAGCTTGATGAAGCCGGCCGCATCCTTCTGGTCGTAGGCGCCCTGGTCGTCCTCGAAGGTGACGAGCTTGTCGGAATAGAGCGACTTTTCGCTCTCGCGGCCGATGACCATGACATTGCCCTTGTAGAGCTTCAGCGTCACTTCGCCTTCGACATGCTCCTGGCTCTTGTCGATCAGCGCCTGCAGCATCTCGCGCTCCGGCGAGAACCAGAAGCCGTAATAGATCAGCTCGGCGTAACGCGGCATGATCTCGTCCTTGAGATGGGCAGCACCGCGGTCGAGCGTGATCGATTCGATGGCGCGGTGCGCCGAGAGCAGGATCGTGCCGCCGGGTGTTTCGTAGACGCCACGCGACTTCATGCCGACAAAGCGGTTCTCGACCAGATCGAGACGGCCGATGCCGTTGTCGCGGCCGTAATTGTTAAGTGTCGCGAGCAGCGTCGCCGGCGACATCTCGACACCGTTGATCGAGACCGCATCGCCCTTGCGGAAGCCGACCTTGATCACCGTCGCCTTGTCGGGCGCAGCCTCAGGCGAGATCGTGCGCATATGCACATATTCCGGCGCCTCCTGAGCGGGGTCCTCGAGAACCTTGCCCTCGGAAGAGGAATGCAGAAGGTTGGCGTCGACGGAGAACGGCGCCTCGCCCTTCTTGTCCTTGGCAACCGGGATCTGATGCTGCTCGGCAAAGGCAAGCAGGTCGGTGCGGCTCTTGAACGCCCAGTCGCGCCACGGCGCGATGATCTTGATGTCGGGGTTCAGCGCATAGGCGGAGAGTTCGAAGCGGACCTGGTCGTTGCCCTTGCCGGTCGCACCGTGGGCGATCGCATCCGCGCCCGTCTTGCGGGCGATATCGATCAGATGCTTGGAAATCAGCGGCCGGGCGATCGACGTGCCGAGCAGGTAGACGCCTTCGTAGACGGCATTGGCGCGGAACATCGGGAAGACGAAATCGCGCACGAATTCCTCGCGCACATCCTCGATATAGATCTCCTTGATGCCGAGCATCTCGGCCTTCTTGCGCGCCGGCTCCAGCTCTTCGCCCTGGCCGAGATCGGCGGTGAAGGTGACGACTTCGGCGCCGAGTTCCGTCTGCAGCCACTTCAGGATGATCGAGGTGTCGAGACCGCCGGAATAGGCGAGAACGACTTTCTTCACGTCTTTGTATGATGCCATGATGATGAGGTCCGTTGCATAAAAGGCCGGCGAAAACCCGGTATCGCGGCACTTTTAGCGAGATTGGCGCGTGACGCAAGGGCAAGCCGGACACCACAAGCCCAGTTTAGAGATGGGCCGCGATATTCATGCGCCGATGCAGGATGCGAATAACTATCAACGCTTCTTCGGTCTCAGCGTAAATGATGAAATGCGAGCGAAACGCCAGAGCGGTGTAGCCGCTCCTCAATCCAATGATTTTGCGGCCACGCTTTGTCTGTGCTGCAAGCGCCCCGCAGTCATCCCGGAGTGCAAGGATATAGTCCTCCGCTTGATCCTGCCCCCCTCTTCGGTATAGTCATAAATCCTGTCGATATCGTCGGCAGCGGCTGGCGAGAGAACAAGCGTTTTCATTGGCGGCTGCGGCGCGCTCGCTTTCCCTCGATAAAAGCATCAAAATCAAAAGGCCGTGGCTTGCCGGATTTCTCACCGTCGATAATGGCTGCCTCGATTGCTGCAAGCTCCGCCTCGCGCTGCAAAAGCCTCAAACCGGCGTCGATCACCTCGTCTGCAGAGCCATAAGTTCCCTGATCGAGCTGATTGCCGATAAATTCTTCCATGTGATCATCGATTCTGATGGACACGACCTTGGCCACGCGCGGGTACCTCGCAGGTTTGACTTGCACATCGAAACTACCATATTCGCCAGCGTCCGAACAATGCTCGAGGAGAGGCTGCCCGTGACCAATATTCAAGACATTTTCAAGAAGTCCAATGTTGCCGTCATCACCGGCGGCGCCTCCGGCATCGGCCTTGCCGCGGCGAAATATTTCGCCGGACGCGGCATGAGCGTGGCGATCGCCGATCTCGGCGGCGATCGGCTGGCCCATGCCGCCGACGAACTCAAGGCCATTGCCGGCGAGGAAAATGTGATGGCGGTCGAGACCGACGTCGCAGTCAAGGAATCCCTGGAAGCGCTCGAACGCACCGTGCTCCAGCGTTTCGGCCGTGTGCACGTGCTGATGAACAATGCCGGCATCGGCCCGGAAACCTCGATCTTCAGCCCGCAGGCGAACTGGGACCATATCTTCGCCGTCAACCTGATGGGCGTGATCAACGGCACCCGCACCTTCGGTCCGAAAATGCTGTCGCATGGCGAGCCCGGCCTGATCATCAACACCGGCTCCAAGCAGGGCATCACCACGCCGCCCGGCAACCCCGCCTACAACATCTCCAAATCAGGCGTGAAAGTCTTCACCGAAGCGCTGGAGCATGAACTTCGCAACATCGAGGGCGGGAAGATTTCCGCCCATCTTCTCATTCCCGGCTTCGTCTTCACCGGCCTCACCAAGGGCGACCGCTCGGAAAAACCGGCCGCCGCCTGGACGCCGGAGCAGACGGTCGATTTCATGGTCGAGAGCCTAGAACGCGGCGATTTCTATATTCTCTGCCCCGACAATGACGTGGCGCGCCCGGTCGACGAACGCCGCATGGCCTGGGCCGCCGGCGATATCATCGAGAACCGTCCGCCGCTGTCACGCTGGCACAAGGACTATGCGGAGAAGTTCAAGGCCTACCTGGAACAGAAGTGATCGGCGCTATTAGAAGGTTTGATTGGTAATTTTCTGAAAGCCGGGTAAGAAATCCTTCGATCTTCCCGGCTTTCAGAGTGTGTCATGGATTTCCTGCCCAGCCTGCCGACCCTTTTGGCCTTTGCCGCCGCGACGCTGTTGCTGGCGGCGACCCCGGGTCCAGACATGACGCTGTCGATCAGCCGTTCGCTGGCCCAGGGCAGGAAAGCGGCCCTTTTCGTCGTCGTCGGCACCAGCCTCGGCATCGTCGTCCACACCATGCTGGTCGCTTTCGGCATTTCGGCGCTGATCACCGCCTCACCGACCGCCTTCCTGATCCTGAAGACCGGCGGTGCTGCCTATCTGTTCTGGCTGGCGCTACAGGCGATCCGCTTCGGCTCCAAGCTCACCGTCGCCAAGGTCGAAGAGCAGAAGGGCACCGCACTTTCGAACATCTCGTCGGGTTTCTGGGTCAATCTTCTGAACCCCAAGGTCATCATCTTCTTCATGACCTTCCTGCCGCAATTCGTCAGCGCCGGCGATCCCGCCGTCACGCAGAAGCTGCTTTTCCTTGGGCTTTGCTTCATCCTGATCGGTATGCCGGTCAATGCCGGCGTGGTCTTTGCCGCCGACTGGCTGGCCTCCTGGCTGCAGAACAACAGGAAGGTGCTGCGCGGCATGGACTATACCTTCGCCGGCGTCTTCTCGATCTTCGCTGCCAAGATCCTGCTCACCCAGGCCAGATAATCAGCCGATCCCGCGGTCGCGAAGCGATCCGCACGCTGTCGGCGTTAGCTAGCCGATCAGCAACGCATCGTCATCGAGCGTCTGGCCGCGCATCTTGCGGAACATGGCGATCAGGTCCTCGACCTGCAGGTTCTTTCTGTTGTCACCCGCCACATCGAGAACGATCTCGCCGCCATGCAGCATAATCGTGCGGTGGCCGTAATCCAGCGCCTGCCGCATCGAGTGCGTCACCATCATCGTCGTCAGCTTGCGCTCGGCAACGGTCTTCTGCGTCAGGTTCATCACGAACTCAGCCATCCCAGGATCGAGTGCTGCCGTATGTTCGTCGAGCAACAGCACTTCCGAGCCCGCCAGCGTCGCCATGACGAGAGAAACGGCCTGCCGCTGCCCGCCGGAGAGCAGATCCATGCGGTCTTTCAGGCGGTTCTCCAGACCGAGATTGAGCTCGGCGATCCGTTCCTTGAAATAGTCGCGCCGCTTGCTGCCGAGCGCCGATACAAGTCCGCGCTTCTCTCCACGCCGGGCCGCCAGAGCGAGATTTTCCTCGATCGACAAGGCGCCGCAGCTTCCCGTCAGCGGATCCTGGAAGACACGCGCCACCAGGCCGGCGCGCGCCGCCGTCGATTTGCGTGTGACCTCGTGCTTGCCGATCAGCACTTGCCCTTCGCTCGGAATGACGTCGCCGGCGAGCACGCCGAGCAATGTCGATTTGCCGGCGCCGTTGGAGCCGATGACGGTGACGAAGGAGCCTTGCTCGATGGTCAGGCTGACGCCGTTCAGCGCCTGCTTCTGCAGCGGCGTGCCGCGCCCGAAGACAACCTTGATGTCCTTGACGCTGATCACGATGCGGCACCTCCGCGAAGACGGGGAAGGATGAGCGCCACGGTCACCAGCACCGCCGTCACGAAATTGAGGTCGGATGCCTGCAAGCCGATGACATCGCTCGAAAGCGCCAGTTGGATCGCGATGCGATAGAGGATCGAGCCGAGCACGCAGCCGATCAACGCAATCAGCAGACCGCGCCGCCCGAGCAACGTCTCGCCGATGATGACGGCGGCAAGCCCGACGACGATCGTGCCGACGCCTGAGGTGACGTCGGCAAAGCCGTTCGTCTGAGCAAACAGCGCACCACCGAAGGCGACCAGCGCATTGGAGATCGCCATGCCGAGATAGATCTGCCGGTTGGTATCGACGCCCTGGGCGCGGGCCATCCTTGCATTGGCGCCGGTCGCCCGCATGGCAAGCCCGGCATCACTTTCCAGGAAGCGCCAGACCAGGATGAGCGCGACGATCACGAGCACGCCGACGAAGAGCGGCCGCACGTAGAAATCACGCAGGCCATGGCCGAAGAACGGGCTGATCATCGTATCGGCATTGATAAGGGCGACATTGGGTTTACCCATCACCCTGAGATTGACGGAAAACAGCGCAATCATCGTCAGGATCGAGGCGAGCAGATTGAGGATCTTGAAGCGCACGTTGAGCAGCGCCGTCACCATGCCGGCGCCGGCACCGGCCGCCATCGCGATCAGCGCCGCGAGCCAGGCATTGACGCCTGATATGATCAGCACGGCGGTCACCGCCGCACCGAGCGGAAAGGAACCGTCCACCGTCAAGTCGGGAAAGTCGAGAACGCGGAAAGCGAGATAAACGCCGAGAGCGACGAAGGAATAAACCAGGCCGAGCTCGACGGCTCCCCAGAATGCGATTTGGCTCAAGGCTTTCAGCCCCTTTTTGTGTCCGTTCCGCCCGTCGCGAAACCGGAGCCTTTTAATACAGGGAGCCGCCCCCGTGCAAACGGGGGCGGCTGAATGCGGATAAGCCGATGAAATTATGGCCGATTATTCGATGACTTTGTTGGCGCGCGAAAGCACGCTCTGCGGCAGGGTGACGCCCATGTTCTGAGCTGCGGCCTTGTTGACGACGAGGTCGCTACCGGCGGCGGTCTTGACCGCGATGTCGCCGGGGTTTTCGCCCTTCAGCACCCGCACGACGATGTCGCCGGTCTGCTTGCCGACATCGTAATAGTTGAAGCCGAGGGCGGCGATCGAACCGCGCGAAACCGAATCCGTATCGGCGGTGAAGAGCGGCAGCTTGCTCTCTTCGGCAACCGCGACAGCACCTTCGAGCGCCGAGATGATCGTGTTGTCGGTCGGGACGTAGATCACATCGGCGCGTCCGACGAGAGCGCGTGCTGCGCCCTGGACCTCGGCCGACTTGGTGGCGGCCGATTCCACAACCGTCAGTCCGGCCTTTTCGGCCTCGGCCTTCAAGACAGTGAGCAGCGAAACGGAATTCGCTTCGCCGGAATTGTAGAGATAACCGATGGTTTTCGCGTTCGGCACGATTTCCTTGATCAGCGCCAGATGCTCGGCCACCGGCGACATGTCGGAAAGGCCGGTGACGTTGCCGCCGGGCTTGTCCATGTTCTTGACGAGCTGGGCGCCGAGCGGATCGGAGACGGCGGTGAAGACGACCGGAATGTCACGCGTCGAGGAAACGACCGCCTGGGCCGAGGGCGTGGAGATCGGCACGATGACATTGGGCTCGTCGCCGGCGAACTGGCGGGCGATCTGGGCAGCGGTGGCCGGATTGCCCTGCGCCGACTCGAACACGAATTTCAGGTTCTCGCCTTCCTTGTAGCCGGCAGCCGTCAGCGCATCGAGAACGCCTTTGCGGGCTGCATCCAGCGCCGGGTGCTCGACGATCGCCGTCACGGCAACCGTCACATTGTCAGCCTTTGCGGGCAGGGAAAGGGCCAAAGTGGCGGCAAGAGCGAGCAGAATCGGGCGCATGGGTGTCCTCCTGAATGATTTTGGCGGCACTATTAGGAAAAGCGCATGCTTAAATCAATGCAGGAGAGTTGTAGCGAGGATCAAACTTGCTGATCAGTCGTCGGCGCCGTGATTGGCAATCATCATCGCCTCGAAGGCCAGACGCTCGGTTTTGCGCATGCGTTCGGATTCCGATTTCAGCTGGCCGCAGGCGGCAAGAATATCGCGGCCGCGCGGTGTGCGGATCGGCGAGGCATACCCTGCCGAATTGATGAAATCGGCGAATTTCTCGATCTGCTCCCAATCGGAACACTGATAATTGGTGCCCGGCCAGGGATTGAACGGAATGAGGTTGATCTTCGCCGGCACGCCCTTCAACAGCTTTATCAGCCCCTTGGCGTCTTCGAGACTGTCGTTGACGTCCTTCAGCATCACATATTCGAAGGTGATGCGCCGGGCGTTGGAAAGGCCGGGATAGGCCCGGCAGGCATCGATCAATTCCTTCAGCGGATACTTCTTGTTGATCGGCACTAGAATGTCGCGCAGGTCGTCGCGCACGGCATGCAGCGAAATCGCCAGCATGACGCCGATCTCCTCGCCGGTGCGGAAGATCTCCGGCACGACGCCCGAGGTGGAAAGCGTCACGCGGCGCCGGGACAGCGACAGGCCGTCGCCATCGGTGGCGATCAGCAATGCCTGCTTGACGGCATCGAAATTATACAGCGGCTCACCCATGCCCATCATGACGATGTTGCTGACCTTACGGCCTTCGGCAGGCATGATCGTTCCCTGCGGCGCTTCGCGATCCGGGAAGTCGCCGAGCCGGTCGCGGGCAAGCAGCAGCTGCGACAGAATTTCCTCGGCCGTCAGGTTGCGCACCAGCCGCTGTGTCCCGGTATGACAGAAGGAACAGGTCAGCGTGCAGCCGACCTGGCTTGAGATGCAGAGCGTGCCGCGGCCCTCTTCCGGAATATAGACGGCTTCGATCTCGACCGGGCGGCCTGCGCCGCGGGCGGGAAAACGCAGCAGCCATTTGCGCGTGCCGTCATTGGAGACCTGCTCCTCGACGATCTCGGGACGCTCGATGGTGAAATGCTGCTTGAGCATCTCCCGCATGTCCTTGGCGACATTGGTCATATGGTCGAAATCGGAGACGCCGCGCACATAGATCCAGTTCCAGAGCTGCGCGACGCGCATCTTGATCTGCTTCTCGGCCACGCCCCTTTCCCGGAGTGCTGCCGCCATCTCCTCGCGCGACAGCCCGATCAGCGACGGCTTCTCGACACCGGAAGAGAGGCGCGCGGCCTGGGGCTTGTTGACGACGATCGCATCCATCACGGACATAGTCTTTCATCCTGAATTCGAACACGTAACCGTTTCGCAAGCCGCGGACTTCAGGGTCTGATCCGGAAGACTTGCGGGCGCATGACGGCACATTGGCAGAAATTGATGGCGGACGGCGACTGACATCGCGATCTGTCCGCTGTTTGCGCGGCCTTTAGCATCATTTTGCTCGCGCGTCACTACAAAGCATGTCGCGCAAAAGTGTGCAGCGGTTTTGCGTAAACGACATGCGGAAACCAAGGACCTAAAACGGGCAGGCGAGTCTGAAGGATCGCGGAGAGCGTTAGCTAGACATCCGATTGGGTAGTCGTTCGCGGCGCGAGCCACACTGTGTTTGTCGTTGCGACCGCCGGAAGAGATGTTGCTTTCGCTCGAAATTCAGGAATTTGATTGTCGCTCTTGAACATATTCGAACCGGTGGCAACTTCGATAAATTGGCTAACTATCTGCTAATTATGAAAGCATGGGAACTCGCTCGTCGCGTCGCACAACACGAGATGGGACACTATTCGCGCAGGCGTCGGTGAGTGGGGGCCGGAACTAGAACGGTTCAAATTCATACGGTAGACGTGAACGTATGAAGAACTTGAATTTTACAAGGCGCTGTTAAGCGTGGCGTGATGGCCGCCGCCTAACGACTGGAACCCGCGCGCGGTTTATTGACCGAATGTATCAAGGCATTGAGCAAATGTATCGAAGATAACCTTAATCTGATCTTCGGTTATTATCATGGGCGGACAAAGCGCTATGGCATCGCCGATACTCCGGCAAATAAGACCGCTTTCCAGCAGGGCTCGGCTGAACTGCGTTCCGATTACGCCTTGTGCCTGTCCGTCGCGCGGCTCGAACTCCAATGCGCCGATTAGCCCGACGCTCCTGGATTCGAACACGCCCGGCCGTGTGGCAAGTTCATCGAGGCACGCGCCAAACAACGGGGCAAGCGCCTGTACATTTTCCACAAGACGATCCGCCTCAATGATCCGCAAGTTTTCCAGCGCTACGGCGGCTGCGACGGGATGACCGCTGGCGGTGTATCCATGCCCGAACACGCCGATCCGATGGCTTTCATCCGCAATAGGCTGATAGACCCTGTCGTTGACGAGTACAGCGGCGATCGGCTGATAGGAGGACGACAACTGCTTTGACACGGTCATGATATCGGGTCTGATGTCGTAGGTCTCGCAACCGAACATGCTGCCCGTGCGGCCGAAGCCACAGATCACTTCATCCGCAATAAGGAGAATATCGTGGCGGGCCAGCACATCCTGCATCGCTTTCCAATAACCGGTCGGCGGCACGATGACCCCGCCCGCCCCCATCACCGGCTCGCCGATGAAAGCGCCGATCGTTTCGGGGCCTTCGCGCAAGATCAAAGCCTCAAGTTCGGCAGCACATCGCTGGACGAAAGCTTCTTCGGTTTCGTTCGAGCCCGCCCGGTAATGCGGGGTCAACGTGTGCAGTATACAATCAAAAGGGAGGTCGAACGAGAGATGGTTATTGGGGAGGCCGGTGAGGCTTGCGCTCAGCGCGGTCACCCCATGATAGGCCTTCAGCCGTGATATGACCTTCTTTTTTTTCGGCATGCCGAGCGCATTGGCGCGGTACCAGACAAGCTTGATGGCCGTATCGTTGGCCTCAGAGCCGGAGTTGGTGAAAAGAACCTTGGACATCGGCACCGGCGCTATGCTGATCAGCTTTTCGGCTAGTTTCGCCACCGCGGCATTCGTCCGTCCCGTGAAGGTATGATAATAGGGCAATACGGCCATCTGTTCGGCAGCAGCACGCAAAAGTCGCGCTTCGCTGAAGCCGACAGCAACGCTCCATAGGCCGGCCATGCCTTCGATATAACGCCTACCTTCTGGATCGAAGACGTAGATACCCTCCGCCCGGGAGATCTGCAGCGGCCCTTCGTTCTCATGGCGGCGTGCGTCGGTATAGGAGTGGAGATGGTGCGCCACGTCTATGTCGGATATGCGAGCGATTTGATCGTTCATGACCGGCCTCCCAGGCCATTCTTAGCAGTTTCGAGCGTTGGCAGGGCACGAGCGGAAACGGCTTTACCAGATGGTATTTTCCGGCCACCTGCTGCTGATATGGGCCAGATCGAGCGGCGGATTGACTCCGGTTATCAACTCGAGCACGCGCGGTGGCGTGAGCGGCAGCCTGCACACGCTCCTGCCGGTGGCATTCGCCACAGCGCAGGCAACCGTGGCGCCGACATTGAGGATCGGCACTTCGCCGGCACCTTTTGTACCGAGCGGGCCAATCGACGGCGCGCCCTCGTAAAGATCGATCGTCACGGGCACGACGTCCTGGGCCAACGGCAGCCGGTAGGTTTCAAAACCGGACTGGGCGATGCGTCCCTGCTCGTCGATGGTCACTTCCTCGTGCAGCGCATAGCCGAGCCCCTGTACTACCCCGCCCTGGATCTGGCCGTGGATCGCACGTGGATTGAGCGCCCTGCCGACATCCTGCACCACCTGATAGGAGAGTATCTCGACGTGCCCAGTCTGTGAATCTACTGCCACCTCACAATCGTGAACAGCGAATACCGGAATGTCGATCGCGTCGATGAAATGCGCCATGGCGCAGCCCGCCATTGCCTGGACACCGGGCTTGGTGAAGGCGCCGGTTCCCGAGACTGGTCCGGAAACTTGCTGAACGCGCTCGACGACCTTGGCGATCGTCATTCCCGCCCCCTTGCGGCCGGCGATTTCCACGCGGCCATTGGCGAGCGTCAGCTGGTCTGTGGGGGTCTGCAGCATTTCGCTGGCGACCGGCAGGATCTTGTTGCGGATTTCCTCGCAGGCCTTGAGGCTCGCCGCGCCGATCGAGACTGTCGTCCGGCCACCGCCAACGCCGAGATCCAACCCGGCCGCATCCGTGTCCGCCGCCTTGACCACCACCTCTTCCGGACGGATGCCGAGTTCGGCCGCAACGATCTGCGGCAGCGACTGCACCATCGTGCCGGAGCCGATCTCGACGCCTGATGTGACGAGCGTCGCGCTGCCATCGGCATTGAGATTGACGGTGGCCGAAGACGGGCCGACGAAGATGAACCATGTGCCGACCGTCGTCGCACGGCCGTAAAGCTTGCCGGCGGCAAGCGGCGCTTTCGAGGGCAGGCTCGCCTTCAAGGCCTCCATGCGCTCCAACATCGGACGCAGGACCTCACCTTCGAACACCTGGCCGGTGGCGCCGATGTCCTGATCACCGAGCACGTTGCGCCGCCGGAATTCGAGCGGGTCCATTCCAATCGCCACGGCAATCTCATCAGTGTGCCGTTCGAGCGCGAAGGTGTTGTAGACGCCGTTGCAAGCTCGGAAGGCGCCGTTGGGTGCGGTGTTGGTGTAGACCACGCGGCTGTTGAGGCGCACCGAGCCGAGCTTGTAGTTGCCGCCCAGCGTGTGCGCGGTCATCGTCGTCAGGAAGATCTGCTCACCGCCATAGGCTCCGCAATCCATCAGCACAGTCGCTTCGCGCCCGATAATCTCGCCGTCCTTGGTCACGGCGGACCGGATGCGGATGTCCGCATTCTCACGGCAGAGGCAGGTGATTGTTTCCTCATAGCGGGAATTGATCACGGCGACGCGACGGCCTGTCTTCTTCGCCAAGAGCGCCGCCATGGGCTCGATCGTGCAATCGAATTTGAGACCGAAAGCGCCGCCGACGGGAGGCACCGTCACGCGCACCTGCGATGAGGGAATGCCGAGAACTTCGGCCGTCACCTTGCGCACCGTCCACGGCACCTGCGTCGAAGCGATGATGTGAAACCGGCCGTCCTCGAAGGTGGCGATCGCGGCACGCGGTTCGAACGGCACATGGCTTTGGCGACCGACGGTGTAACAGCTCTCGACGATGGTGACATCGGGCCGCGCAAAGGCGGCGTCGGTATCGCCGCGGACGACCTTGGCTTCCCAGGCGACATTACCCGCTCGCGCCACGCCATCCAGCTGCACTTCGTAGCTTTTCCAATCGGCATGCACCAGGGGCGCATCGGGGGCCAGCGCGTCGGCTATGGTCAAGATCGGTGCGAGCGGCTCGATCTCCACCTCGATGGCCGCCGCCGCCGCCCGGGCCTGGTCGAGCGTATCGGCAGCGACAGCGGCGATTGGCTCGCCGAAATAGCGGATGACGTCGCGGGCAAACAGCGGGTGGTCGATGACGCCGATGCCGTGCTTTCCAGGGGCGTCCTCGGCGGTGACCACTGCCCGCACGCCGGGCATGGTCCTCGCCTTCGAGACATCGACGCGCAGGATCCGCGCCGAAGCGATTTCCGACCGCAGAATGGCCGCCTGCAGGGTGCCCGGCCCGGCTTGGTCGATCGTGTAGCGCGTCCGGCCGCTCAATTTGTCGCGGGCATCACGCCGAGCGAGATTCATCACCGCGCCCATGGGAGGAATTGCCATATTCATTCCGGGCGCTCCTTGTGCATCACCGCCACAAGGGCGGCATCGACGATCCGCTCATAACCCGTGCAGCGGCAGATATTGCCCGACAGCGCCGCCTTGATCGTCGTGCGGTCCGCATCTGGATGTTGGTCGAGGAAGGAGGTCAGCGTCATCACCATGCCCGGAAAACACATACCGCATTGGACGGCATCGAGGTCTTCGAGAGCCTGCTGGATGAAATTGGGCACGCCATCGACCGCGAGGCTCTCGATCGTCGCCACGCTTCGGCCCGCCGCAAGTCCGACAGGGCAAAGACAGGAGACCGTCGGCTGGCCTTCCACATGCACCATGCAAGCGCCGCAGAAGCCTTCGCCGCAGACCGACTTGGCGCCGGTCAGCAGCAGGTCGTTGCGCAGCACATCGACCAGCGGCGTCATCGGATCGCCGTGATAGCTACGCGCCTCACCATTGACGTTCAACAGGATGGCCATCAATTGGTCTCCTGTCCGACGAGGTCTTCGAAGGCGCGGCGCACCAGCACCGGCAGAACCTGGATGCGGTACCAGCCGGGCGCCTCGATGCCGCCGCGGCCTGAAAACTCCTTTGACATCTCCTCGGCGAGCGTGCCGATCTCCACAGGCGCCAGCGCCTGCCCCTCGACCGAGGCTTCGAGCCTGTGCCAACGGCGCGCCGTCGCCTCGACAGAGCCGACCGCAATGCACACGCCATGGAAAGAGCCGTCGGAATGCCGGTCCGTCTTCACGGAGACGATGGCAACCGGATAGTCGCCCGCCTTGCGCAAGGGCAGGCGGGCATGCGCCGAACGGAATTTACCACGCGGCACATGTATCCGGGTGACCAGCCCCGGTCCAAGCGTCGTCCGCATGCGGAGAAATTCCTCCATGCCCATCGATAAGGCGCTGACCACGGAGCGGTATTCGACCGTCGCCTCGAGACCGAGCAGCGCCGGCACGAGATCGGCAGCCGCAAAACCTGCCGCACAGAGGTTGCCGCCCACCGTGGCCACCGACCGAATGGCCGGATTGGCCGACAGGCGCGCGGCATCGGCAAGCCCTCCGAATTCATCGGTCGCGGCAAGAGCGTCGGCGAGACGGGCATGGCTGACGCAGGCACCGATCGATAGGCGATCAGGCCCAATTCTGATCTCGCCGAGTTCGGCGATGCCGGAAATCGATATCACCGCCCTCGGCAGATATTCGCCGCGGAGCGGCGCGCGCATCACCCAGGTCGCCCCGGCCAACAGCTTCGCGCCGCCGGCATGGTCGGCCAGCGCTGATACCGCCTGGTCCACGCTCGTTGCGGATATGAACTCTCTTGTCGTCATCCGGGATTTCCCATCCGTAACCGCCGACTTCACCCTCAACCGGTATTCGATCCATTCGAAAAGCCACAGCGCTCGGGAGACGGCGCCGTGGCACGATGCTTACTTCCAGTGTGAGACTGTCCGCTTTTCGTGCATTTCGCGGAATTGGCGAGTGGTCTCGGGAAGCTCGGCGCCATTGCCCCAATCGAGGATGACGGCATAGTGCCTGACGACATCGAGCACATCGATCTGGCCGGACTTGTACATCTCCGACACGATTGCCGGATCGGTGGCGGCCCAGCCCCTGCGCGCGGCGCGAATGGAAGCCCGTTCGCGCTCCGTCGCCCCGAGATCGATTGCATATTCGGCGAGGTCCGCATCGACGACCGTAAGCACGACGCCATAATCCTTGCGGGCCCGATCTATCGACACATAGTCGTTTTCCACATCCTTCCGTACCTTTTCGGGATCGCGCTCCAGAGGGTCGCCGAAGCCGCCGCCGCCTGCCGTCGGCCGAGAGAAAATGTCGCCCGTGCGAAGCGGCACGTCGGAAAATACCGAGCCGAGCCATTCATCCTGCTCTTCGCCGGCGCGGCGGATGGTCAATCCATGCGGCATGGATGGCAGACCACCATGCGTGCCCCAGACCACCGCCCTCTCGCGGTCGCAGATATAGGAAATGACCGACTTCTCGGCTTCGAGCAGGATGGAGGTCTTCTCGACACCGACACCGCCGCGGAATTTGCCAGGCCCGGCCGAGTCCTGCTTGATCTCGAAACGCGTGGTCAGGACGGGGTTGACCCGCTCCTGGCCTTCCACAGGCTGGGCCATCAGGCCGGTTCCGAAGCAGGCGGTCGTGGCATTGCAGCCATCGAGCCCGTTGCGGCCACCCCAGCCGCCTGGAAGCCAGTCGTAGAACATGAAGATCGGCTTTTCGGCATGGCGGAGATCATGGCCGCCGGTGAGCAGATATTCGAGATTGAACGAGCAAGAGATCGCCCGTTCCGGGATGATCTTCGACCACATTTCGAAGATCGAGTTCATGATCTTCTCGAACGGCATCAGGAAGCCCGTGACGGCGACCGGCCACTGGGCGCTGACGACGCTGTTTGGCGGGCTGACGATCTCGAAAATGCGGTAGAAGCCGCTGTTGAGCGGAAGATCCGGGAAGAAGGTCTTCATGCCGGCGGCCACCGCCGAGAAGGTGGCGCCCGGCGCGGAATTGTAGATCGATCCGATGGTCGGATGGCTGCCGGTGAAATCGTAATAGACCTTGTCGCCCTTGATCGTCATCTTGATGCGGATCGGGATCATGCCCTCGCCCGCGGCCGGATCGCGGTCGATATAGTCGACAGTTTCCCAGGTGCCGTCAGGCAGGGCGGCGATGCGCTGGCGCATGGCGCGCTCGACATAATCCTGAACGGCGGCCATGCCGTCGGTAACCGTCTTGCGGCCATATTTCTTGACGAGCCGCAACAGGTCGCGTTCCGCCACGTGGGTGGCCTGCGACTGGGCGTGGATATCGCCGATGATGGAGCGCGGATCGCGGGTGTTGGCCGCGATCAGATTAGCGACATCGCTGCAGAAGCGGCCGCCATTGAACAGGCGCACCGGCGTGATGCGCACTGCCTCGCGGAACATATCCTTGGCCGAGACATCGAAGGAGCCCGGCACGCTGCCGCCGAGATCCGACCAGTGGCCGTTCGACTGGCTGAAGCCGATCAGCTCATCCTCGTCGAAGATCGGCCGGATCAGGCGGACGTCGCTGAAATGGGTGCCGCCCGCATAGGGATCGTTGATGGCGTACACGTCGCCCGGCAGCATGTCGCCCTCGAAGGCGCGAATCACTTCCTTGCAGGTAAAATGCAGGGTCCCAACATGCACTGCGATATCCTGCGTGCCCTGGGCCACCGAATTGCCTTCGGCGTCGTGCAGTCCGTTGGAAAAATCGCGATTGTAGATCACGAACGAATAGCAGGTTCTCAGCATCTGTTCGGCCATCTGGTCGACCGATGTGATGAAGGAATTCTTGAGCACCTCGAAGGTGACGGGATCGAGCCCGTCCAACTTGTCGACGTTGTTCATCGTGGGTCTCCTTAGAGGTGAATGAGAATGTTGAGATATTTATCCACCACTGCCGTGGTGTTGGGCGGCACGACGACGGTCGAGTCGAACTGTTCGACGATCGCCGGGCCTGCGATCGTGAAGCCGGCCGGCAGGTCGTTGCGTTCGAAGATCGGCGTGTCGTGCGGCTCGCCTTCGAACCAGACCGCGCGCCGGGACCGCGGTCCGGGCTTTTCCATGCTGGGCTTGTGTTCGGAAAGTTGCGCCTTCGGCACCGTGCCGATTGCCTTGAGGGCGACGCGGAACAGGCTTACGGGCGCATCGTCGCGGCGAAAATTATATTCGCGCTCATGCTCACGATGGAAGCCTTCGACGAGCGCCTTGACGTCGACGATGGGGGTCGGTGCAGATGCGGCAAGTGAGCGCCACTGGCCCTGATACATCATTTCGACGCTGCGCTGCATCACGATGTCCTTGTGCGCCACGCCCTCATGCTCAAGGCGCTCCAGGGCTTCCTTCTCCAGCCGCTGGAAGGCTGCCTCGATATCCTCGGGCTTCGTCGCAGCCGCATCGGCCATGAAACTGTCTGAGAAATCGTGTTGGATATCGACCAGCAGGCAGCCCAGCGCCGATGTCACCCCGGGATTGGGCGGCACGATGACAACGGGAATGGCCAGCTCCTGGGCGACCGCCGCGCCATGCAGGGCACCCGCGCCACCAAAGGCGACCAGAGCGAAATCGCGCGGGTCGTAACCGCGGCTGATCGAGATGAGCCGGACGGCATTTGCCATATTGGCATTGGCGACCTGGATGATCGATTCCGCCGCGGTGTGGAGATCGATGCCGAAGGGTTCGGCAACGCCGGTGCGGACGGCTTCTTCCGCAAGTTCGGGACGGAGAGTCAGCTTGCCGCCTGCAAGGCTGGTGCCGAGCCGGCCGAGCACGACATTGGCATCGGTGTTGGTCGGCACGACATTGCCCTTGCCGTAGCAGGCCGGCCCTGGCTGGGAGCCGGCGGACTGCGGACCGTTGCGGAGCGACCCAGCCTCATCGAGCCAGGCCAGCGAGCCGCCGCCGGCGCCGATCGTCAGTACTTCGATGCTCGGAAAACGGATCGGATAGCCGAACTCGATATACCAGTCCTTGCTGATCCGGGATTCGCCTTCATAGGCCATGGAGACGTCGGTCGAGGTGCCGCCCATGTCGAGGCCGATGGAATTGGGATAGCCGCAGAGCGTCGAGATATAGCGGCTGGCAATAGCGCCGGCGGCGATGCCCGAGCCCGCAAGGCGGGCGGCGAAATCCTGCACGCTCTTCGGCGTCATCACGCCGCCGCCGGTGTGCAGCAGCAGCAAGTCGCGTTTGTAACCCTTTCTGCGCAGACTGTCGCCGAGCCTCGTCGTATAGTCGACGACAACAGGACTGAGCACGGCATTGGCCACCGTCGTCGAAAAGCGCTCATGCTCGAAGATCTCGGGCATGACTTCGGATGAGATCGAGACGGGCAAGCCGGGGATCTCCTCGCGGATGATGGCGCGCATGCGGCGCTCGTTCTCGCCATTGACGAAGGCGTTCATGAAGCAGACCGACACCGCCTTAACGCCTCGCCGCTTGAGGATGCGCGCCACCCGCCGTGCATCCTCCTCATCGAGCGGTGTCACGACTTTGCCGGCCGCATCGACGCGTTCGGAAACCGTCAGGCGGTCCTTGCGCGGCACATAGGGCTTGGCGACATCCTTATAGGCATCCCAGAGATCCTGCTTGTTGGCGCGGCGGATCTCGATCACGTCGCGGAAGCCCTCGGTGCAGATCATGGCGGTGCGTGGCAGTCGGCGGGTGATCAGCGCATTGGTGGCGACGGTCGTGCCATGCGAGAACATCGAGACCTGCGAAAGGTCGACCTTGGCATGTTCCACGCCGGATATGATCCCGTCGATCGGATCCGGCGTCGAGGATGTCTTCTCGATGCGGATCTCGCCTGTCGTTTCGTCGAGGATGCAGATGTCGGTAAACGTACCGCCGACATCCACCGCAACGCGGATATTTTCCATTTTATCTTCCTTTCAATGGACAAGCGTCTGCCATCGCTGGCGCAACCTGTGCCGCTTGCATGCAGAATTTCGATTTTGGCAGGGGACCGCCGGCAGGCGGTCAGCTAGGTATCATGGTCAACAGATGGCGTTCTGCCGATATTGCAGGCGCGCCTCGCTCGGCGAGCGGCCGAAATAAGACCGATAATGCTTGGAAAACTGCGACTGGTCGGAGAAGCCCCAATTATAGGCGATTTCCGAAATCGTCAGCTGCGAACTCTTCTTGCGTAGTTCCTCATCGCACATCAGAAGCCGCTGTTCGCGGATCCATTCGCAGATCGACCTTCCGCTGTCGGTGAACAGCCGCTGCAGATATCTCAGCGAGATCCCGCAGCGATCAGCGATGTCCTGGGGCAGCAGTTCCTGCTTGTGGAGCTGGTTGCGGATGAATTGCTCGGCCCGGAAGAGATGCGCCGACCGGACGGAGCTGAGATTGCTGCTGAGCACGCGCTCGTCGCCCTGGATCGCCATACACAGCAAATCGACCAGATGCTGGCCGACCACTTCATGCGCGGTCCCGTCCATCTCGTTCAAGCGGCGGGCGCTCGACCGCACTGCATCGACAAAATAGGCGCCGACGCCCTTGGTGGCATCGAAGGAAAGCGCCGTAAGCCGTTCCGGCGGCCCGACACGGGCCCGGAGCGTCGAGCTCGGCACTTTCAGGACCCATACCGCATTCGGGCCCGGATGACTGAACTCGTAAGGGGCATCCCCGCGTTCGAGCACGAAGCCTCCAGGTGCGCAGGAAACCTCGCGCCCGTCCTGGGCAAAGTTGATGCTGGCAATATCCGGAATGGTGACCAGGAAGCTCTTTTCGCGTTCGGCGACGATCTGGCGCTCGTGGCGCTTATAGAGGATCGCCTCGCATTTGATCCGCGACAGCGATAAATTCCCCATCGACCAGCATTGCAGATCGCCGGTGAACCGATCCTCGTCACGATATTTGAGGTCGAGCGGGAAATAAGTATTGGAGATAACATCCTGCCAATAGCTTCCGCGAGCCAGCGAACTGGAATTGGCCGTCGAAAACAGCATTGCCTCATCCTCCTGTGCGAAGGCGGCGGCCGGCTTTGCCGGTCTCACCGATATTGTTCCCATTCTTGTTGCCCCGACGATAACATGTATTTGCTTGGTGTCTTGTCGCTATGCGCATTAAATCTCGGCGATCTTGGCATATGGACGGCCATTTCCGCCGCCTGAACGGCGATTGGAGCCCAACTTCAGTACCGAAAATTGCAGATCGGCCGATACACCGCCTGTTGATAGGTAAATCTCACGCGCGCGTATATCTATTCATAAATCCGGACAGTATAGACGGCCAAACCGGGCCTACCGGCCCATGCGGCTGTGCGCATTCGAACCAGAGTTTGTTCGCGCAGCAATGATGTATTTCACGGGCTCTCTGCTAGGCTAGCAAGCGTTGCACATGGTGATGACGGTATCGAATTCGTCAACCGCACTTTGACGTGCGAATGCCAGGGAAGGCATTTTATACTTTCCGCACGCTTAGTGAAAATTGATGCACATAAATATAATTCAAAATAAAATAGGTGGAACACATGAAACGCACAAGTATGAATAAGGTGATGTTGTCAGGTCTCCTGGCACTTTTCCACCCCACTCTGTCCTATGCCGGGGATATCTGGCCGTTCGACGTGACGGATGTCGTCTCCGGCAAGACCGTTCCCTATCAGGGCCTCGATAAGGCGTCGAAGAAATGGCACATCTGCGTGCTGTTCCCGCATATGAAGGACAGCTATTGGGTCGGCGTCGACTACGGTATCGCCGACCAGGCGAAACAGCTCGGCATCAAGGCAACGATCTTTCAGGCGGGCGGTTACACCGAAGCTGCCAAGCAGGTGGCGCAGTACAATGACTGCGTGGCGCTCGGCGTCGACGCCATCGTCATCGGCGCGATTTCGGAAGCTGGTCTCGCCAAGAGCATGACCGAGGGCAAGGCAAAGGGCATCGTCCAGGTCGGCGTGATCAATCCGCTGCAGGGCGACGTGGCCGACGCCAAGATTTACGCCAATTACGATGTCGCGGCCGAAGCCGGCGCGAAATTCCTCGCCGACAAGTTCAAGGGCAATGCCGACCACGTCAAGCTGCTGCATTTCCCCGGGCCGCAGGGATCGGGCTGGGCGGAAGCCTCGACCGAGGGCGTCAAGCGCGGCATTGAAGGCTCGAAAATCGACCTTTTGGACGCCAAGTATGGCGACACCGGCAAGAGCATCCAGTTGCAGTTGGTGGAGGATGCGCTGCAGACCTATGACGATATCAGCATCATCTACGGCACGGCGGTCACCGCCGAAGTCGCCAAGCAGGCGCTGCAGGAAGCCGGCGTCGACCGGGATATCACGGTTGCCTCCTATTATTCCAACGAGGGCATCGTCGATCTCGTGAAGAAGGGCGAAGTCAGCGCCACCGTCACGGAATCGCCGGTGATGGAAGCCCGCATCGCCGTGGACCTCGCTGTCCGCATTCTTGAAAAGAAGGAGCACTACAAGCATCTCAATCCGGCGATGAGCATTGTGACCAAGGACAATATCGATAGTATGGACCTGACCCGTTCCTTTGCGCCTGCCGATTGGAAGCCGGTCTATTCGGTCGATTGATGGTCATGTTGATGAAGACGGACAATAGGAGCGATACGGGCCCGGAGCGGCCCGTATCGCCCAGCCCCATCCTCTCGATGCGGGCCATCGTCAAACGGTTCGGCGCCTTTGCAGCCCTGTCGGGCGTCGATTTCGACCTTGAAGCCGGCGAAGTCCATGTCCTGTTCGGCGAAAACGGTGCCGGGAAATCGACCCTGATCCAGATCATGGCCGGCGTCTTGCAGGCCGATGAAGGCGAGTACCAACTGCTTTCCAAGACGGTCGAGGGTGTCACGCCGGCCAGGATGCAGCATGCCGGCATTTCCGCCGTGTTTCAGGAATTCAGCCTGATCCCCGAAATGACCGTCACCGAAAATATCTTCCTCGGACGCGAATTGATGCGCTTCGGCCGGCTGGACAAGGCCGCCATGCGCAAGGCGACCGTCGCCATCCTCGCCAAGCTCGGCTTCCCGCTCGATCCGGACACCAGGATCGTTACCCTGCGGCGTGCTCATATGCAGATGGTCGAGATCGCCAAGGCGCTGCTGCACGATGCCAAGGTGATAATCTTCGACGAACCGACGGCCTCGCTCGCCGACCAGGAGGCTGCTGCGCTGTTCGACCTAATCGGGTCCTTGCGCGACCGGGGGCTTGGGATCGTTTACATCACCCATCGCATGGCTGAAATCGATCGCCTCGCCGATAGGGTCACCGTGCTGCGTGACGGAAATAACATTTGCACCCTCGCGCGTGAGGACATAACCCATTCGACGCTTGTCAAGTCGATGACCGGGCGGAGTTTCGAGAGCTTCTACCCGAAGATCGCGCGGAACGTCTCCTCGACCGCCGTGGCGGTCAAAAATCTCACCGCCGCCAACGGCTTGGTCGACCAGGTCGATTTCGAGATCCGCCGTGGCGAAGTGCTAGGGATCGCTGGCCTCGCCGGCTGCGGCAAGTCCGAATTGATCCGGGCAATCTACGGCCTGGAAAAGATCACCGACGGCACGATCACGCTCGGCGCCCAGCCGGTGGTGAGCCCGATGCCGAACGCCATGCTCGGCCGCAAACTCTGTTATTTCCCGTCCGACCGGGCGACCGAAGGGCTCTCCATGCGCCAGAGCCTCGGCTGGAACGCAACGATCGCCGCCCTTGATGACAGCGCTTTTTCAAAACGCAACCTATGGATCCGCCATCGTTCGGAACGGGATTTCGCCCAGCGCATCATCAACCGGCTCAATATCAAAGCCCGCAGTGTGCAGGCGCCGATCGAGAGCATGTCCGGTGGGAACAAACAGAAGGTCCTGCTGTCGCGGGGGCTTTCACGTGAGCTCGATATCTATCTGTTCGACGAGCCGACAGTTGGCGTTGACGTGCAAGCCAAGGTCGAAATCTACAACTTCATCAAGGAACTGACGGAAGCCGGCAAGGCCGTTGTGGTCTGTTCGTCCGACATGGCCGAAGTCATCCATATCTCTCACCGTCTTTTGGTGATGCGCAGCGGCAGGATCGTGGCGGAAATGGAAGGCGACGACATCTCTGAAGAGGCGCTGCTGACATCGTTCTTTGACCATCCGGTTAACCGGCCCCATGCCATCGAAGGCGAACGCCCTGGGAAGGGAGTAATTTGGTGAACACTCTCGCTCAAAACCGAACACTCCGGGGCAAGCTCGGCACCCCCCCTGCTCTTCCCCTTCTACTTGCGGCGACATGTCTGCTGTTTGCCATGATCGAACCCAAATTCATTCGGTTCGAGAATATCATGAACATCCTGCGCAATACGTCCTATCTCTCTGTGATCGCGGCCGGCCAGATGCTCGTCATCGTAGTCGGCGGCTTCGACATATCTGTGGGCGCCGTCATCGCCCTGACAAGCGTCATCAGCACCTTGTCGATTGTCCATTTCCTCGACGTCCTGCCGGACTTCACCATCACCAGCATCGTATTCGGCTGCGTTGCCGGCATGCTGATCGCCGGCCTGATCGGTCTGGCGAACGGCGTCTGCGTTGCGATCCTGCGCGCGCCTCCATTCATCGTCACCATCGGTACGATGTCGATCGCAGTTGGCCTTGCCGAATATCTGTCGGGCGGCACGCCGCTTTACGGGCTTCCGGAAATCTTCACCGACACGATTGGTCGCGGTCGCATTCACGGCGTACCAATTGTCCTGCTAATCGCT
This sequence comes from Rhizobium sp. BT04, assembly GCF_030053135.1. Taxonomy (NCBI): domain Bacteria; kingdom Pseudomonadati; phylum Pseudomonadota; class Alphaproteobacteria; order Hyphomicrobiales; family Rhizobiaceae; genus Rhizobium; species Rhizobium sp. BT04. Next base: position 2,733,450 of record NZ_CP125652.1, read on the forward strand.
GCGGTCATCGTGACGATCCTCGGCTATGTGCTCACCTCGACCAGAACGGGGCGATGCTTCTATGCCGTCGGTGGCAATGAGCGTGGCGCGCATTTCTCCGGTGTAAACGTGCCGCTCCATATCATTCTCGCGTACGGACTGAGCAGTCTTCTGGCCTCGGCGACGGGGCTGCTTCTGACCGCACGTGTCGGCTCGGGCGAGGCGACGCTTGGAAGCTCGATGATGCTAGACAGTATTGCCGCCGCCATCCTGGCGGGCGTTTCTCTCAAAGGCGGCTCCGGGCGCCTGTCGATGGTGATCCTGGGCGCGTCGTTTCTATCGGTGATTGCCAATGGCATGAATCTCATTCGCGTCGACAGCCGCTATCAGGTGATCCTCGTTGGCACGATCGTCATTGCAGCGGCCGCGCTCGACAACTTCAAACGCCTGCGGAGCACAAATCTATGAAAGCGGTTGATTTGATCCCGTCGAGCCCGATCCGTGCCCTAGGCATGCCGATAGTGATCCTGGCACTGTTTGCGTTATTCGCGCTTCTGCAACCCGCCATGGCATCCTTTGCCAACCTAGAGAACCTGCTCAAGCAGACATCACTTCTGTTCATGCTGGCCGCAGCCCAGCTCCTGGTGTTGATCTGCCGCGGGTTCGATCTTTCGGTCGGAGCCAATGTTTCTCTCGTCTCGGTTGTTTCCTGTATGGTCATGGTGGCGATGCCGGAGCACGCGCAGGTCTCGATCGCGACCGCGGTGCTGGTGGCGCTCGCGATTGGCTGCGCCATCGGCGCTGTGAACGGGCTTCTGATCGCCTATCTCGAAATCAATCCCTTTGTCGTCACGCTCGGGACGATGAGCATCCTCACCGGTCTGGCAACGACAATCTCAAACGGCTTCCCGGTGTTCGGCGTCCCCGAGGCGTTCACATATGTGTTCAATCAGTCCCGGCCTCTGGGGCTACCGGCCCCGCTGGTGGCGGCGATTGCACTTGCTGCGCTCTTGCACCTGCTCCTGACCAGAACGACGTTCGGCCGGATACTCTATCTGATCGGCGATAACGCTCGAGCAGCCATGGTTGCCGGAAGGAATGTCAAGCTGCACCTGTTCCTCGCCTATTCGGGTTGCGGTGCGATCGCGGCCCTGGCTGGGCTGATGATGACTGCCGGAACGGGATCCGGCGAGCCGAACCTGGGAACGAGCCTCGTGCTCAACAGCATCGCAGCCGCTGTCGTCGGCGGGGCCTCGTTGCGCGGCGGCGTCGGTTCCGTGCAGGCCCCGATCCTTGGTGCCTTGCTTGTGACGATCGTGTCCGTAGGGATGAATCTTGCGCAGATAGACGGGTCGCTGCAATCCGTCATCATCGGTTTCATTGTCATTGTTGCCGCCTTTACAGGAACGATTGGCGAGAAGCTGCGCCGTTAGCTGCCTGCGACCGTGCTGCGGCGTTGCTCGACAAAAAGTGAGGCTTGCTATGAGCAAAACGTCTCTCGTGCTTGATCCGCTGATGACGGCAGAAGAGTGGAAGATGAACGGCCGCGACGTCGCGATTGCGACCGTGATAGAAACCTGGGGTTCGGCGCCACGCCCGGTCGGCAGCCATCTTGCGATCGACAGAGAAGGTAATTTCGAAGGCTCGGTCTCAGGTGGCTGCGTCGAAACTGCAGTGATCGCTGAAGCAATCGACGTCATCGGCGACGGCAAGGCGAAGATGCTGGAATTCGGCGTTGCCGACGAAGCGGCCTGGCGTGCCGGTCTTTCGTGTGGCGGTCGCATCCGTGTTTATGTCGAAAGGCTCGGTTAATGGATGTCACCCATCTGGCCCGTCTCAACGCCGCCCGGCTTTCCCGGGTCGCCGTGGTGCTAGTCACCGATCTTGAGACAGGCACCCATCGCCTTGTCGCAGAGGGCGACGGGTTCGATGGTGCGATCACCGCGGCGATTGCCAGTGTGTTCCGTTCAGGCCGCTCGGGGATCGTCGAAGCGAATGGCAAGTTGTTCTTCCTGAATGTCTATCTTCCGCCTCCACGGATCGTCATTATTGGCGCCGTGCACATCAGCCAGCTGCTGGCGCAGTTTGCGGCACTTGCAGGCTTCGACGTGAGGATTATCGATCCCCGCACTGCTTTTGCCACCCCCGAGCGCTTTGCTGGTATCGATCTAAGGGTAGACTGGCCCGTGGATGCACTGAAGAAGGGTAAGCTCGATGTTCACACCGCGCTTGTCGCTGTAGCGCATGATCCAAAGATCGATGACTTCCCAATCGCCGAAGCAATCCGCACAGGCTGTTTCTATGTCGGCGCCCTCGGCAGCACGAAGACCCATACTGCGCGCCTGGAGCGGTTGAAAGCAGAAGGCTTTGCCGGTGCCGAGCTTGCGCGGATCAACAGTCCGATCGGCCTCAACATCGGCGCTGAAAGTCCGGCAGAGATCGCCGTTGCGATATTGGCGCAGGTCATCGAGGCGCTGCGTTCGCGCGACGCGACCTCACCGAAGGGTGACAAACGATGAAGTTCGGCGAGTTCCCCGTCGCCGAAGCCGAGGGATTGGTTCTTGCCCATTCGATCAAGCTGCCGGATGGCACGCTTCAGAAAGGCCAAGCCGTCGCGGTAGACGATATCGTAAGGCTCGCTCGGGCGGGAATCGAGCGGATCGTCGCCGCCCGCATCGAGGATGGCGATCTCAGCGAGGATGAGGCTGCGTTACGTCTGGCACAAGCGATCAGGTCTGATCGCTTGTGCTTTTCGGAAGCCGCGACTGGGCGCGTCAATGTCTATGCCAGGGCACGCGGCCTCTTCATTGTGAACAAGGAAGTTGTCGATCGGGTGAACCGCGTTGACCCTGCCATTACCGTCGCTTGTCTTGCTGATCATTCGCTGGTCAATGCTGGCGACATGGTGGCGACGTTCAAGATCATTCCGCTCGCCGTGCCGGACTCCAAGGTGCAGGCCGCATGCGCGGCGTTGCGCAACGGAACGGCCTTCGAGATGAAGCCCTTTCTAGAGCACGCCGTCTCTCTGATCGCGACCGAGCTTCCGTCGCTGAAAACCTCGGTGATGGACAAGACGGCCGGAATACTGGGGCGGCGGCTGGCTGCTTTCGGAAACCGACTTTTCCGGGAGAAACGTGTGTCGCATGAGCGCCATGCGTTGGCCGGGGCGATTAAGGAGGTAATCGCTATCGAAGACAAGCCGCCGAAGCTCATAATCGTCTTTGGCGCTTCGGCGGTGATCGACGAAGCGGATGTCATTCCCGAGGCGATCCGTCGGGCGGGAGGCCAAGTGCTCAGCGTTGGGATGCCGGTCGATCCCGGCAATCTCATGGTGCTCGGCCGCATCGGCGAGACCTATGTCGTCGGCGCGCCGGGCTGCGCGCGCAGCCCAAGAGAGAACGGCTTCGATTGGATGCTGCACCGTATACTAGCGGGCGAAAAGCCCGATAGCGCCGATGTGACCGGCCTGGGTGTCGGAGGGCTGTTGTCGGAAATTGAGACCCGGCCGCGGCCGCGTGACGGGCGCGAGCGGCGCTATGCAGAGGCATGCGTCGCCATTGTGCTTCTTGCGGCCGGAAAGGCGAGCCGGATGGGTGAAAGCGGCGCGCACAAGCTGCTGGCGCAATTTGGGGGATTGCCGTTGGTCCGGCGCTCTGCCATGACGGCCCTCGAGTCAGATGCGGCATCTGTTGCGGTCGTCACGGGACATCGCAGAGCAGAGATAGAGGCCGCGCTCTCGGGGCTTGCCATTACGGCTGTGGAAAATCCTGACTACGGATCCGGCATGGCAAGTTCGCTGATTGCCGGTTTCTCCGCCAAGGACGCGCGCGATGCTGATGGCGTTCTGGTCATGCTGGCCGATATGCCTTTCGTCTCAGCTGCTGATCTCAATGCTTTGATTGCCGCCTTTCGCGAGTGCGAGGGTCGCGCCATCGTTCGCGCGGTGTCTCGTGGCAAGCGCGGCAATCCTGTCATCCTGCCGCATTCGTTGCGCGCAGCCATCTTCCGGCTTGAGGGCGACGTCGGCGCACGGCATATCACCGAGACATCCGGTCTGCCAATCATCGACGTCGATATCGGCGACGCGGCACATCTGGACGTCGACACACCCGAAGCGGTGACCGCTGCAGGCGGATTGTTGAGGGACTAGAGCAATTCCAGCAAAAGTGTGCAGCGGTTTTGCGTCCGGAATTGCGTTAAAACAAAGAGATAGAGCATTTTCGTGATTCGAAGAAAAACGAAAATGCTCTAGACTCAAAACGACTGCCATCGTGGCATGCTGCCCAGGGTCTCGACCAACCGGAACCGTGACACCGAGGACGGCGGCTCTTTGGGGCCGGAACAAGATGGGGTCGCCACCCACTTCAGACGGCATCGCGATGTGCCAGAATAGTGGGTGAAAGCCCACGAGCGGAAAGGACGGGAACCGTGACGAAAGATACGATGATAGGGGTAGATCGGTGGATCTCGCAAAAACTGTTTTCCAGATTCATGGTGCGTCGATGGCGGGGCATGAGAAGTTTCGCGTCAGCAATCCGCCAGTTCATGGCAGCACTACCTCCTGCTGTCGTGATTATGGAGGCTTGCGGCAGCACGCACTATTCCACCGACGGGATGGCCCCGTGTCGCGATCGGGACTACTCTTGAATACTTAGAGCGGTTCAGCTTTTGATGGAAGCGCAGAACCGCTCTAACTTTTTGTTTTTACGCAATTCCGGACGGAAAACCGCTGCGCACTTTTCCTGGAATTGCTCTAGTGGTCGCACAGGCAGACGGCTCGGAGTCTTCTATAGATGGAAATAACGAAGGCCGGCGCAAGGCCGGCCTTTTGAACTCTGTCGACGAAACGCTGCTTACTTGCAGCTTTCGATCTGCTTCAGCGCCGCCGAGATGCCCGAGAGCGAATAGCTGTAGGAGGTGCCGGTGCCCTTGCGCGAGACGGCATTCACCGTCATCGAATGGCCGGTCTTCATCGCGGCGACCAGGGCCGGCTCCTGCGCGGCATTCTCGACCCAGCCGGCCTTGTCCTTGGTGAACATCACGAAGGTTTTGTTGTCGATGACGACATTGATCTTCGAATTTTCCTTCACCGTATAGCCCATCATCGCCTGCGGCTCATAGGAGATGTTCTGGCCCGGACGCTGCGAGACGATGAAGAAGTTGTCGCCATGGTCGACACTTGCCGGCTGCTTTGCCGTCGGAACGGACAGCACGTAGCAGACGGTGCTGTTGCCCGACTTGTAGGAGTAGGCGCCCCATGCCTGGAACTGCTGGATGCGGTTCGGCGCGGCCTGCTGCGCTGTCGCAACTCCGGCCATAACAAGGGTGAGTGCGAGAGCGGATACGATACTTTTTACAAACATGGATTCCTGCCGGTTCTTGCGATTCAAGGCCCGAAGCGATCATAGCGGGCGCCGCATAATCACGATCTGCTTTATTTTGACTTAATTCAGGTTACCAAATGGTCAACAATAGCTGCGATTTGTATTTGCCTGTGTCATTTCAGCTCGAATGTCATTTTCGACCCTTTGACGGTATCGGCCGCGACACGGTGCCCCGATGGCACTGGCCGTCCGTTCGGCTGAATTTAAGACACAAAGATTCAGGCAAGAGTTTGACCTTTCCCATTTCCGTTGTACCTCATTAAGACTTGGAAATCCGAGACGAAATTTCGCCGCAGGGGGCTCGTGAGGAGACATGGATGCCGAGGAAAGACAGCGTTTCGCTGCCCTCGCGAAGGCCGTCGCCAGGGATCGGGACCAGCAGGCCTTTTCCATCCTGTTCGACTATTTCGCCCCCCGCCTGAAGGCCTGGCTGATGCGCCAGAAAATGACGTCGGGCGAGGCCGAGGAACTGGTGCAGGAGATCATGATCGTGCTCTGGCACAAGGCAGATCTCTACGATGCGACGCGAGCTTCACTCTCGACCTGGCTTTTCCGCATTGCCCGCAATCGCCGCATCGACCTGCAGCGCCGCACCAATACCCGCATCTTCGATGAGACCGACCCGGCCCTGCAGCCGCCGGCCGAGATCGGCGCGGAAGACATCATCGCCAATGACGATCGCGACGCCAAGATACGCGCCGCCGTCGGCCAATTGCCGGAGGAGCAGCGCGACATGCTGCGCGCCGCCTTCTTCCTCGGCCAATCGCATTCGGAGATCGCCGAATCAACCGGGCTGCCGCTCGGCACGGTGAAATCGCGCATCCGGCTTGCTTTCGGCAAGCTTCGCAAGGTGCTGGAACGCGAAATCGCCTGACGCATATCGCCCAAAACCGTGCGGCGCTTTAGATCGTCTTCATCGCTTCCGGCCGGTCGGCGAGAACGCGGTCGGCCGCTTCGTAATGGCCGGGCCGGATATGGCCGCGCACCATGGCGAAGGCAGCCGAGAGCACGGCGATATCGTCGGAAAAGCCGATGACGGCGAAAACATCGGGAATCATGTCTATCGGCATGACGAAATAGGCGAGCGCTGCAAGCAGCACGCCGCGCACCTTGGTCGGCGTTTGCGGATCGAGCGCGCAATAGAAACCGGCGACCACATCGCGCGAGAACGGGATCTGTCGCACCGCCCGCCGGAACGTCGGCCAGAATTTCTGCCTTACGGTCTTCTCGCGCCGGCTCTGGGTGTCGTCGTCGCCCGGCAAGAGGATTTCCCCGAATTTAACCTCGTCCATCCCTGCATCCCTTTCGTCCAAGCGAACATATGGTGATGGCGGACCGGCTTTCAATCGGCCCCACTTTCAAACGACACGTCGCGCCGCAGCCTTCTCCATGGCTTTGGCGAGCTTGAAATCCAGCTCCGTCAGTCCGCCGGCATCATGCGTGTTGAGCGTCACATCCACTCGGGAATAAACGTTGAACCATTCGGGATGGTGGTTGAGCTTCTCGGCGGCGAGTGCTGCCTGCGCCATGAATCCGAAAGCCTCGATGAAATTTGAAAACTTGAATGTCTTCGAGATCGCGGAGGCCGCATCGTTGAGCGCCCAGCCTGCAAGCCCGGCCAGCTCAGCCTCGACCGCCGTCCGTTCCAGTTTTTCCATTTTCATGCGATCGTCCTCTCATCTGTCGACAGGTTTACCGATGAAACGCATCAGCATCCTCTTCGTTTGCATGGGCAATATATGCCGTTCTCCGCTCGCGGAGGGAATTCTTCGTCAGCTCGTCGCCGAAGCAGGGTTGACCGGCCATTTTACGGTCGATTCGGCCGGCACCGGCGGCTGGCATGAAGGTGAGCCGCCCGACCGGCGTTCGATCGCCACCGCGAAAAGCCACGGTATCGATATATCAGGACAGCGCGCCCGCCGCATCAGACCGAGCGACCTCTCGGATTTCGACCTGATCCTGGCCATGGACCGGCAAAATCTGGCGGCGCTCGGCAAGAGCGCACGACCTGGGGCAAACATCCATCTCTTTGGTGAGATCGCGCTGAGAACGGGAGAGGATATTCCCGATCCCTATTATGGCGGCCCGGAAGGTTTCGAGCTGGTCTATACCAGGCTCTTGGCCGGCTGCAGCAGTCTGCTCGAAACGCTGGGCGTCGAACGCGCCTCGTGCAGCGGAAACACTTCCTCGGTGAGGTAAGGACCACCGCCGACCGATTCGCGCGACGACAGCAGCACGAAGCGCGGCGCAGTGAAGGTCGCCGTATGGAAATTGCCGCGACCCGCCAGATATTGCACGACATCGTCGAGCCGCGAGGATTTGAGCCGGGCCAGCGTCACATGCGGCGTGAATTTGCGCGGATCCGGCGGCAGGCCGATGCGCTGGCAGATGCGCTCGATCTCACCCTGCAGGGCATACATTTCAGGCGATTGCGAAACGCCGGCCCAGACCGAATGTGGTTTCTTCGAGCCGAAGGAACCGATACCTTCGAGCCTGAACTGGAATTCCGGCCGGTCGATCCGGTCGAGGCGTTCGACGATTTCATCGGCCGTGCGGCCGTCGACATCACCGATGAAGCGCAGGGTGATGTGGTAATTCTCCACATCGATCCATCGTGCTCCGGGGAGGCCACCGCGCAGCAATGAAAGGCTCATCGCCGCATTGCGCGGAATTTCGAGGGCGGTAAACAGTCTCGGCATCACGAGCACTCCCCGAATCTTTTGCAGGTGCTCACACGGAATCACGCAATCAACAACCGCGCAAGCCCCTATTTCTTCACAGAAGAAATCGTTTCGACGAAATTTGTGACAGCAGGCTCCATCTTTTCGACCATGACGTCGACCCCTCTCGCATTTGGATGCATGCCGTCGTCGAGCTTCAACCCAGCCTCCAGCGCGACGCCGTCAAGAAAGAAGGCATAGAGTGGAAGCTTATGTTTTTCCGAGAGTTTCTGATAGATCGGATTGAATCGTGCGGCATAATCCGCTCCCATGTTCGGCGGCGCTATGATACCGGCGAGCAGCACGGCAATCCCACGCTCCTTTAGCCGGGTAATCATTTGATCGAGATTCTTCTCGCTCTCCTCCGGCGGGACGCCGCGCAACGCATCGTTGGCGCCAAGCTCGAGAATGACCCCATCGGTGCCGTCGGGCACCGACCAGTCGATGCGCGCAAGACCTGCCGTCGTCGTGTCGCCGGAGACCCCGGCATTGGCAATGGTGACGTCGAGACCCTTTGCCTTCAGGGCCGCCTGCAGCTTTTCCGGAAAACCGTCGCCGGGCGGCAGCTGATAGCCCGCCATCAAACTGTCCCCAAAACCGACGAGATTGATCGTCCGGGCATTGGCTGCAGCGGCAAAGATCAGCGAAACGGCGATGACGGTGAATTGAAGCGCGGCAACTTTAAATCTCATCCTGGCTTCCCTAGATTGGCGAAGTGCTGTTATGCGGCCATTCGATTACGGATTATATAGGGCGATTTCTGTTGGCAAAAACCATCATCGAGTTGAAGGGTGCCGATCTCACCCTTGGCAGTGCGGCCGCCTCCGTCCATGTGCTGAAGGGCATCGATCTCGATGTCGCGGCCGGCGAATCCGTCGGCATCGTCGGCCCGTCCGGTTCCGGCAAGTCCACCCTGCTGATGGTGCTTGCCGGTCTGGAGAAGCTCGACAGCGGCGAAATCAACATCAACGACACGCCGCTCCACGCGCTGAGCGAGGATCAGGTGGCGGATTTCCGCGGCCGCAACATCGGCATCGTCTTCCAGTCCTTCCACCTGATCGCCAATATGACAGCGCTGGAGAACGTCGCCGTGCCGCTGGAACTCGCCAATGTCGGCAACGCCTTCGAGATCGCCCATCGCGAGCTGAATTCGGTCGGCCTCGGTGAACGGCTGAACCATTATCCCGGTCAGCTTTCCGGCGGCGAACAGCAGCGCGTGGCGATCGCCAGGGCGCTCGCCCCCTCGCCCGCTTTGCTGATCGCCGACGAGCCCACCGGTAATCTCGACACCGAGACCGGCCGCCAGATCGCCGACCTTCTGTTCGCCAAGCAGGCAGAACGCGGCATGACCCTGCTTCTCGTCACCCACGACGTCTCGCTTGCCAACCGCTGCTCGCGCCAGATCCGCGTCCGTTCCGGCAGGATCGAAGGCGACAGCGCCGCCCGCCGCAGCGAGGCTGCGATCGCATGAGGATCATCACACCGCGCGTGTCGCTCGCTTTTCGCCTGGCGCTGCGCGAGCTGCGCGGCGGCATCCGCGGCTTCTACATTTTCCTGGCCTGCATCGCCCTCGGCACCGGCGCGATCGCCGCCGTCAATTCCGTTTCGCAGTCGATCACCGACACGATCGCCTCGCAGGGGCAGGAGCTGCTGGCGGGCGACGTCCGCTTCGAGCTCAACAACCGCGAAGCCACGCCTCAGGAGTTGGGTTTCCTCGAAGGCCTGGGCACGGTGTCGGTCTCGACGGGCCTGCGCTCGATGGCCCGCAAGCCTGACGGTTCCGACCAGGCGCTGGTCGAGGTCAAGGCGGTCGACGACGCCTACCCGCTCTACGGCAAGTTCGTCGCCGAGCCGGACTATCCGCTCGCAGCCCTGCTTTCAGGCCAGGGCGGCACCTATGGCGCGGTCGCAGCGCCGCTGCTTCTCGATCGGCTCGGCCTTGCGGTCGGCGACGAATTGCTGCTCGGCAATGTCAAGCTCAGCATAACAGGCACTGTTAAAACCGAGCCGGATGCGCTGTCGGAAGGTTTCGGCTTTGCGCCGCGCCTGCTCGTCAGCCGCCGGGCGCTCGAAGCCTCCGGGCTGATCCAGACGGGAAGCCTGGTCGAGCATGCCTATAAGATCCGGCTGGAAAACAAGGCCGCGATGTCGGGCATCCAGGCGCGTGCCGCCAAGGAATTCCCCTCCGCCGGCTGGGCGATCCGCACCAGCGACCGCGCCGCACCCTCGCTCACCGAAAACATCACCCGTTTCTCGCAGTTCCTGACGTTGGTCGGTCTCACCGCGCTGATCGTCGGCGGCGTCGGCGTCGCCAATGCCGTGCGCGCCTTCCTCGATGCCAAACGCACCACCATCGCCACCTTCAAATGTCTCGGCGCGCCGGCGCAGGTCGTCGTGCTGATCTATCTCTTCCAGATCGCTATCATCGCGCTTGGCGGCATCCTGATCGGTCTGATCATCGGCGCCCTGTCGCCGATCTTCGCCGCGCAGTTCCTGGCGCAATTCCTGCCGGTCTCGACCACGCCGACCCTTTATCCCGGCGCCCTACTGCTTGCGACGCTCTTCGGCATCCTGACGACGCTGGCCTTCGCCATCCTGCCGCTCGGCCATGCCCGCGAAGTGCCGGCGACCGCACTCTTTCGCGAGCAGGGCTTCGAAGCCCGCCGCCTGCCGTCCTGGCCCTATATCCTGCTTGCCGCGCTGTTCATGGCCGCTCTCGCCGGCCTCGCCGTCCTCACCGCCTATGACCGCTTCATCGCCGTCGTCTTCGTCGGCGCGATCGTCTTCGCCTTCGTCGTCCTGCGCCTCGTCGCAGCAGCGATCGCCTGGCTTGCGCGCCGCAGCCCGCGCGTCAATTCGCCGGCGCTGCGGCTTGCGATCGGCAACATCCACCGCCCCGGCGCACTGACGCCCTCGGTCGTGCTCTCGCTCGGCCTTGGCCTGGCGTTGCTGGTGACGCTGACCCTGATCGACGGGAACCTGCGCCAGCAGCTGACCGGCCGCATGAACGAGGGTGCGCCGAACTTCTTCTTCGTCGATATCCAGAGCGCCGAGGTCGACGCCTTCCGCGATCTCGTCCAGGCGCAGGCGCCGCAGGGAAAGCTCGTCGAAGTGCCGATGCTGCGCGGCCGGATCGTCGCCTTCAACGGCGAGGACGTCACCAAGATGGACGTGCCGGCGGCCGGCCGCTGGGTGCTGAACGGCGACCGCGGCATCACCTATGCCAACACTCTGCCTGAAAACGCCGCCCTCACCGAAGGCAGCTGGTGGGACAAGGATTACAGCGGCGAGCCGCTCGTCTCCTTCTCCTCGGAAGAGGCCCATGAACTCGGCCTCAAGATCGGCGACAAGGTGACCGTCAACGTGCTCGGCCGCAATATCACCGCGAAGATCGCCAATCTGCGCCGCGTCCAATGGGAATCGCTGTCGATCAATTTCGTCATGGTCTTCTCGCCGAACACCTTCCGCGGCGCCCCGCATGCCTGGCTGGCGACCCTGACCGATCCCTCCTCGACACCGGCCGAAGATGCGGCGATCCTGAAATCCGTCACCAACACCTATCCGACGATCACCAGCGTGCGCGTCAAGGATGCGATCGATATCGTCAATCAGCTGGTCGCGCAGCTGGCGACCGCGATCCGCGCCGCGGCCTCCGTCGCCCTCATCGCCTCGATCCTCGTCCTTGCCGGCGCGCTTGCCGCCGGAAACAGGGCGCGCACCCATGACGCGGTGGTGCTGAAGACGCTCGGCGCCACCCGCGCCATGCTGATCCGCGCCTTCAGCTACGAATATCTGATCCTCGGGCTCGCGACCGCAATCTTCGCGCTGATCGCCGGCGGCGTCGCCGCCTGGTTCATCGTCGCCCGCATCATGCGCCTGCCCTCGACCTTTCTGCCCGACGTCGCAGGGCTGACGCTGGTGACCGCGCTCGTCCTGACCGTCGGCATCGGCCTGATCGGCACCTGGCGCATCCTCGGGCAGAAAGCGGCACCTGTCTTGCGCGAGCTTTGAGCCGGCAGCGGCACCCAAACCCTTCACCTTACGGCGATTTAACCGGCCGAGCCCTCGCAAGGCTCTTGTTTGCGAGGGGCGAAAGCCTCATATTATCCGCAGGCATGCTGGAGCTCCGCAGCGGCGCCCGGGTCGAAAACCCCGACACCGTATCTCCATCGGAGCTTGTAAGAGGAAACTATGGCTGATCTTCGTAACTATCAAAGCCGCGCTCAGACCGGCGAGATGATTGATCAAGGCCTGCGCGCTTATATGCTCAAGGTCTACAACCTGATGGCGCTGGGTCTGGCGATCACCGGTGTGGCCGCATATCTGTCGTTCCAATTCGCTTTCGCCAACGGCGAACTGACCGCTTTCGGCCAGGCGATCTATGTGAGCCCGCTGAAGTGGGTGGTCATTCTGGCGCCGCTGGCTCTGGTGTTCTTCCTGAGCTTCCGGATCCATAGCATGACGGTGAGCGCCGCCCAGACGACGTTCGCGATCTATGCCGCGCTTGTCGGCCTGTCGCTCTCGTCGATCTTCCTGATCTACACCGGCCAGAGCGTCGTGCAGACCTTCTTCGTCACCGCCGCCTCCTTCGGCGCGCTGTCGCTTTACGGCTACACGACGAAGCGTGACCTGTCGGCGATGGGCTCGTTCCTGATCATGGGTCTGTTCGGCCTGATCATCGCTTCGCTGGTCAACATCTTCCTGGCTTCGTCGGCCGTGCAGTTCGCGATCTCGGTGCTCGGCGTTCTGATCTTCGCAGGCCTCACCGCCTACGACACACAGCGGATCAAGGAACTGTACCTGGAAGCCGATGACGTCGCTGTCGCCGGCCGCAAGGCGATCATGGGCGCACTGACGCTCTATCTCGACTTCATCAACCTCTTCATGTTCCTGCTGCAGTTCATGGGCAACCGCAAATAAGCAGGACGGACTGAGATCGAAAAGGCGGCTTCGGCCGCCTTTTTTGTTGCGCCGGTTTCGCAGCAGTGGTTTTAGGTAAGCCCTCTCATTCCGATGGACCAGCCCCCGAAATGTCCTTCCTCCTGCGCGATGCCTCGCAAGCCGACATTCCCGCCATTGCCGATATCTATCGCGAATCCGTCCTGAACGGCGTGGCGAGCTATGAGATCGTGCCGCCTTCCGAGGCCGAGATGGCGCAGCGTTTTTCGGCGATCGTCAGCCAGCGCTATCCTTATATCGCCGCCGTCGATGCCGACGGAGGTCTGCTCGGCTATGCCTACGCCTCGGCCTTTCGCACGCGCCCCGCCTATCGCTGGATGGTCGAGGATTCGATCTATCTGGCCCCTGAGGCGCGCGGACGCGGCGTCGGCAAACTGTTGATGGCCGAACTGATCAACCGCTGCACCGATCTCGGTTTCCGTCAAATGACCGCCGTCATCGGCGGTGCCAGCCCTGCCTCGATCGCGCTTCATCTCAAGGCAGGCTTCGTGGAGGTTGGCCTGATGAGGGGCACCGGCTACAAGCACGGCCGTTGGCTGGATACGATGGTCATGCAGCGCGCCCTCGGCGAAGGCATGACAACCGCTCCGGATCCGTCCACCTATCCCGGCACGCTGTTTGCCGGCTGATACGGCCTACTTGTCGACGAGCTTCAGGGCCTTGTCGAACACCTTCAGCACCTGATTCAGCTCGTGACCGCGCTTCAGGATCGTGCCGTGGATATTGATCACCGAATAGGCGCCCTGCTTGGCCGCCATCTTCGGATTTTTCTCGATGCGGAAGAGCGGCATTTCGCCGGAGCGCTTGAAGACGGAGAAGACCGCCTTGTCCTTCAGGTGATCGATCGCGTAGTCGCGCCATTCGCCGTCGCCGACCATGCGGCCGTAGATCCACAGGATCGCGTCCAGTTCGCGCCGATGAAAAGTCACCGGAAGCGGGTCCTTGCTTTGTTTGTATTCCCTGAGATCGACGACGACTGAGGAACTATTGTCGACGGAACGGCTTTCGCCGTGTCGCAAATCCGGCTGATCTGTCATCAGGTCTCCCAAGGCCTCCGCTTGTGACAGGAGAGTGACAGTGTGCCCGACCCGCCGCAAATTGCAAGAGTACCGCCCGTCACATTCGGCCGCAGTCTGATAGCGCTAACGCTTTCTCTGCAGCGCCGCATTTCAGTCAAAACAGCGCCTCATTTGCAGGAGAATTATGAATCCCCGGTTTGGCGCCAGCGCGCCAAAGGGCCCGGCGGAGCGTATCGACCTTAACCCCAGCCCCGAATACGCTCAGCCGGGCCGCCCGGTACTTCATCCGCAACCGGATGAAATCTCAGATGTTTTTTCCAGCCATCACCACGGTCGCGCCAAGGATCGCAGCCGGATCGCCGTTGTCGGTCGCCGATTGTAGCAGGATCGCGCAGCCTTCGAGCTGCGGCCGCTGCAGGACGCTCGCCGGCAGCGTCAGACTGGTCGCCTTGCCGTCCCACATACCGACCGTTTCGACATTGGTGACGCTGTGCAGATAGGACAGCTTCTTCCCGCTGTTTTCGCCTTTTTCGACGTCGATCGTCTTTTCCTTGTCGAAATAGACCATCACGACATTGGCTTTGCCCTGCCCCGCGCCGATCTTGATCTCCAGCTCGTCGCCGCGCATCGCCGCGCTGATCGGGACGGTCAGCCCGTTGCCTTCGCTGCTATAGGTGTCGATCTTGCCGTTGATGCCGTTGAGATCAGCGCCGGCCAGATGGCCGCGCCCGTTGACGATGGCCTGCGGCGTGTAGACGTTGCTGCGGCCCATCGTTCTGGCATAGCCGTATTGCCGCTCGGTGTTTTCCTTGGAGCTCAGCGTATCGGCCCAGCCGAGATAGTTCCAGTAATCGACATGATAGGCGAGCGCGATGACATCGCCCTGGTTCACCAGCTTGCGGAAAGCGGCATCAGCCGGAGGACAGGAAGAGCAGCCCTGCGCCGTGAACAGTTCGACGACACCTTTCGGCGTGCCGTCTTCGGCCTGCAAGGGGCCTGAGAGAACAACGCCGGCGATCAGCGGAATCAAAAAACGGGGGGACATTCACCTGCACCTCTTTTTCAGCGCCGACGGCGTGTTGGAACCGGAGGCTCTGACATATGAACGTACGAATAATCCTTCCGGGTCCAAACGAAAAGTCACGAACGGGTGAGACGCAGCGCTGCCGGAACCCGCGGAAAACAAATCATCGTGAGCTGGCCAAATTACTGTCGCCGCAAAGAAAAGCCGCCGGAAACTGCTCTCCGGCGGCCATTATCAGTCGAGTCTCTTAAAAATCAGGCAGCGAGATCGCGCAGAACCGTCTGCAGGATGCCGCCATTGTTGAGGTAGACCACCTCGTCGAGCGTATCGACGCGCGACAGCAGCGGAACTTCCTTCACGGTGCCGTCGCCATAGGTGATCTTGGCGATCTTCTTCTCGCGCGGCTTGATCTTTTCCAGACCTTCGATGGTGACGAGTTCGTCGCCCTTGAGGCCGAGGCTCTGCCAGGTCGTGCCCTCTTCGAAGACGAAGGGAATGATGCCCATGCCGACCAGGTTCGAGCGATGGATGCGCTCGAAGGACTGGGCGATCACCGCCTTGACGCCGAGCAGGTTGGTACCCTTGGCAGCCCAGTCGCGCGAGGAGCCGTTGCCGTATTCGACGCCGGCGAAGATCACCAGCGGCACGCCCTCGGCCTTGTACTGCATCGCCGCGTCGTAGATCGAGGTCTCTTCCTTCGACGGGTAGTGGATGGTGTAGCCGCCTTCCTTGCCGTTCGGGCCGAGCATGTGGTTGCGGATGCGGATATTGGCAAAGGTGCCGCGCATCATCACTTCATGGTTGCCGCGACGCGTACCGTACTGGTTGAAGTCGGCAACGGCGACCTCGTGGCCGAGCAGGTAGGCGCCTGCCGGCGATGCCGCCTTGATCGAACCGGCCGGGGAAATATGGTCGGTGGTGATCTTGTCGCCGAACAGGCCGAGAACGCGGGCGCCCTTGATGTCGGAAACGCCAGTGCCCTTCTTACCCATGCCGACGAAGTAGGGCGGGTTCTGAACATAGGTCGAATTGTCGTCCCAGGCATAGGTCTGGCCCGGCGGAACCTGGACGGCCTGCCAGTTGACGTCGCCCTTGAAGACATCGGCGTACTTGGATTCGTAGAGCTCGCGGGTCACGTATTTCAGGATGAATTCCTGGACTTCCTTCGAAGTCGGCCAGATGTCCTTGAGATAGACCGGGTTGCCGCTCTGGTCCTCACCGATCGGCTCCCTGGTCAGATCCTTCTGCACCGTGCCGGCAAGCGCATAAGCGACGACAAGCGGCGGGGATGCGAGGTAGTTCGCCTGCACGTCGGGCGAGATACGGCCTTCGAAGTTACGGTTGCCGGAAAGAACGCCGGAAACGATGAGACCTTTGTCATTGATCGTCTTCGAGATCGGCGCCGGCAGCGGGCCGGAATTGCCGATGCAGGTGGTGCAGCCGAAGCCGACGAGGTTGAAGCCAAGCTTGTCGAGATCGGCCTGCAGGCCCGACTTGGCGAGATATTCGCCGACGACTTGGCTTCCCGGTGCCAGCGAGGTCTTCACCCACGGCTTCGTCTTCAGGCCCTTGGCAACGGCGTTGCGGGCAAGAAGGCCGGCGGCGATCAGCACTGACGGATTGGAAGTGTTGGTGCAGGACGTGATGGCGGCGATCGCCACGTCGCCATGGCCGAGATCAAAATCCGTGCCTTCGACCGCATAGCGGTTGTTGAGCTGGCCGGGCTTTTTGTAATCCGTGTCCATCGAGCCGGCAAAACCGGTCGCGATGTTCTCGAGCGAAATGCGGCCTTCCGGACGCTTCGGGCCGGCCATCGACGGCACGACGTCGCTAAGATCGAGTTCCAGCGTGTCGGTGAAGACGAGCTCGGAACCGTCGCCCTCACGCCACATGCCTTGGGCCTTCGAATAGGCTTCGACGAGAGCGATCCGGTCATGCGTGCGGCCGGACATGGTAAGGTAGTTGATGGTTTCGCCGTCGACCGGGAAGAAGCCGCAGGTGGCGCCATATTCCGGGCCCATATTGCCGATCGTCGCGCGGTCGGCGAGCGGCATATTGTCCATACCGGGGCCGAAGAATTCGACGAACTTGGAAACGACGCCCTTCTTGCGCAGCATCTGCACGACGGTGAGAACGAGGTCAGTTGCAGTGACGCCTTCCTTGAGCTTGCCGGTCAGCTTGAAGCCGATGACTTCGGGCAGCAGCATCGAGACCGGCTGGCCGAGCATCGCAGCTTCCGCTTCGATACCGCCCACACCCCAGCCGAGAACGCCGAGACCGTTGATCATCGTCGTGTGGCTGTCGGTGCCGACACAGGTATCGGGATAGGCGATCGTCTCGCCGTCCTCTTCCTTGGTCCAGACGGTCTGGCCGAGATATTCGAGATTGACCTGATGACAGATACCGGTGCCGGGAGGCACGACGCGGAAATTCTTGAAGGCCTGCTGGCCCCACTTCAGGAAGCGGTAGCGCTCGCCGTTGCGCTGGTATTCCAGCTCGACATTCCTCGCGAAAGCCTGCGGCGTGCCGAATTCGTCGACAATGACGGAGTGGTCGATGACGAGATCGACGGGAACGAGCGGGTTGATCTTCTCGGGATCGCCGCCGAGCGACACCATCGCGTCGCGCATCGCGGCAAGATCGACGACGGCGGGAACGCCGGTGAAGTCCTGCATCAGCACGCGCGCCGGGCGATAGGCGATTTCGTTTTCGACCGCGCCCTTATTATCAAGCCATTGGGCGACGGCCAGGATGTGCTCCTTGGTGACCGACTGGCCGTCTTCGAAGCGCAGCAGGTTTTCGAGCAGCACCTTCATCGAATAGGGAAGCTTCGAGACGCCGGGCAGACCGTTTGCCTCAGCCTTGGGCAGGCTGTAATAGACATAGTCTTTTCCGTTCACGGAAAGCGTGGAACGACAATTGAAACTGTCAAGAGATTTAGACACGAGAGACCCCGTTTCTGATAGCCAACACAGTCGTGCGAACGCCTATGCACTTAATGCACATCAGGATGCGGGTACGGCCATTTCCGCTGTCCGCACGTGGAACAGACGCTCCAAGTTCGGCGCAAGGATGAAATTCACGCCGACCGCTGGCGTGGTTGCAGGTCTTATAGATAATTTCCTAAAAACTTGCCATACCCGAACGCAGTCAAAACCGGACATTTTTTGACCCCTCCGGAAGCCGAAACCAGGAAAGACCCGACGTATGCATCTCACCGCCGAAAATCTGGCCGCAAGGCGCGGTGAGGATCTGATTTTCGTTAACATTTCCTTTCACTTGGCAGCCGGCGAGGCGCTTGTGCTGACGGGCAGAAATGGATCGGGAAAGTCCACTTTGCTGCGTGTCATCGCCGGCCTTCTCAAGCCGGAAAAAGGCACCGTCATCTTCCGCGACGGAGAGGGCTGGAAAGACCGGCATCCGGGCGAAGCCAGCCACTACCTTGGCCATCGAAACGCGATGAAGAATGAACTTACAGTTGCAGAGAATCTGGAATTCTGGCGAGCCTTTCTCGGCCACCCCGGCACTGCCGGCCTCCCGCTTGAAGAAGCCGCTGAGGCCGTCGGCCTCTCAGGAATCACCCACCTTCCCTTCGGTTATCTCTCCGCCGGCCAGCAGCGCCGGATAGCCTTCGCCAAACTGCTCGTCGCCCACCGCCCCGTCTGGATCCTCGACGAACCCACAGCCGCACTCGATGCCAGCGCCGACCGGCTGCTGGCCGAATTGATCGCAGCGCATCTGGCACAGGGCGGCATCGTGCTGGCGGCAACGCATCAGCCGCTGGGGCTGGAGAATGTGCAGCAAATGAAGATGACGGGCTTTGCCGGCGTGGATCATGGGGTATGGGGATGATGGTCTGTGGGTATTTGTCAGAGTTTGAGGGCAAGACCCCTCCCCAACCCCTCCCCATAAGGGGGAGGGGCTACTTTGCCGCGCCGTCCGATGCAAACCTCATCGTTGCAGTCAGCGGGACGGTAACAGCCTGCCAGATCTTTGCTTTTGGCCACTGCCGCGCACCGCAACTTAGCCCCTCCCCCTTGTGGGGAGGGGTTGGGGAGGGGTCTTTTCAACACACCTCTTCAGAGCGCCCCGCATGACCGCCCTCTTCCTCCGCGACCTCAAGCTCTCGATCCGCGCCGGCGGCGGTGCTCTGATCGGCGTGCTGTTCTTCCTGACCATCGTCGCCGTCATTCCCTTCGGCGTCGGTCCTGATCTCAAGCTGCTGTCGCGCATCGGTCCCGCCATCGTCTGGATCGGCGCGTTGCTTGCCGCCCTTCTCGGCCTCGACCGCCTGTTCCAGGCCGAGCGCGACGACGGATCGCTCGACCTGATGCTGATGCAGGAAACGCCGCTCGTCCTTACCGTGCTGGTCAAATGCCTCGCCCACTGGACGGCCACCAGCCTGCCGCTCGTCATCGCCTCGCCGCTGCTCGGCCTCTTCATGAATATGGACGAGACGGCGATCGGTGCGACCATGCTGACGCTGCTTGTGGGATCGCCGGCCATCACCTTCATCGGCGCCGTCGGCGCCGCCGTCGCCGTGGCGCTGCCCCGTGGCGGCCTGCTGGTCTCGATCCTCGTGCTACCCTTGACCATCCCGGTGCTGATCTTCGGCGTCAGCGCCACCTATGCTGCGGTCGAAGATCCGGCCCCCTTCCTGCCGCCTTTTCTCATCCTGATCGCGCTGACACTCTTCTTTGCCGTTATCGGTCCGGCCGCCGCTGCCCTGGCGCTGCGAAACACGGCGGATTGACCAGCCATTCGATTGCGGGAAAAGCCGGATCAAGGTAAGGAACGGTCATGAACGAAACGAGCCTTGCCATCAGCAAATTCAGCGATCTCGCCAACCCGACGCGGTTTCTGGCGCTGGCGGCGCGCGCCATTCCCTGGCTGGCCGGCATCACCGCCCTCTGTTTTATCGTCGGCCTCTATCTGAGCTTCGCCACCGCGGGCGATTATCAGCAGGGCGAGACCGTGCGCATCATGTATATCCATGTGCCCTCGGCCTGGCTTTCGATGATGTGCTACACGATCATGAGCATATCGGCGATCGGCACGCTCGTCTGGCGCCATCCGCTGGCCGATGTCTCGGCCAAGGCAGCAGCCCCGCTCGGCGCCGCCTTCACCCTGCTTGCCCTCGTTACCGGCTCGCTCTGGGGCAAGCCGATGTGGGGCACCTGGTGGGTCTGGGATGCGCGGCTGACCTCCGTCTTCATTCTCTTTCTGATGTATCTCGGGCTGATTGCGCTCAGCCGCGCCATCGACGATCCGTCGAAGGCCGCACGCGTCAGCGCCGTGCTCATCCTCGTCGGCTTCGTCAACATCCCGATCATCAAATTCTCCGTGGAATGGTGGAACACGCTGCATCAGTCGGCAAGCGTGCTGCGTCTCGACGGCCCGGCGATCGATCCGGAATTCCTGCGGCCGCTCTTCGTCATGGCGATCGCCTTCACCCTGCTCTTCTTCACCCTGCATATCATGGCGATGAGGAACGAGATCTGGCGCCGCCGCATCGCCGCCCAGCGCCGCCTCGCCGCCCGCATGGCCAGCCGCGAGGAACAGACTTGACGCACGCCTTCTACGTCTACGCCTCCTACGGCTTCGCAGCCCTCGTAACGGTCGCCGTCACGCTCTGGACCTGGGCCGACGGGCGGGCGCGCCGCCGGGAACTCGCGAGCCTCGAAGCCGCGGGCATTCGCCGCCGCTCGGCACGCACTGGGGACGGGCAATGAGCGAGACGCCGGAAATCCCGCCCGCCAAGCAGCGAGGGCGCGGCAGCTTCGTGCTGGCGCTTCTGCCGCTGATCGTCTTCGGCGGCATTGCGGCAACTGCCGCGAAGATGCTCTACGACCAGGATTTTCACGGCAAGAACATCACCGAAATCCCTTCCGCCCTGATCGGCACCAAGGCGCCGACGCTGAACCTTCCGCCACTCGATGGCGCCAACCTGCCGGCGCTGACCGATGCAGCGATCAAGGGCAAGCTCACCCTCGTCAACGTCTTCGCCTCCTGGTGCATTCCCTGCCGCGACGAACATCCTGTTTTGAAAGAACTGGCAAAAGACGGACGGCTGAACATCGTCGCCATCAACTACAAGGACCAGAGCGACAACGCCCTGCGTTTCCTCGGTGAGCTCGGCAATCCCTACCAAGCGATCGGCATCGATCCGAACGGCAAGGCGGCGATCGACTGGGGCGTCTACGGCATTCCGGAAAGCTACCTGGTCGCCCCCGACGGCACGATTCTCTACAAGCGCGTCGGCCCGTTCGACGATGTCAGCCTGAAGGAAGGGCTGTTTCCGGCGATGGAAAAGGCATTGGGCAAGCCGGTTTCCTAGCGAGGGGTCTTTCCGGGACAAAGAAGCATTAAAGCCCGCTTTGCCAGACCTTGATCGCCTCCACTGGCCAGATCAGCATCACCACATTGAGCGTCAGATTATCGCGGATCACATAGCCGGTGAAAATTTCGAAGAAGATGGCGATCGCCACCGTCAGTGCCACCGGCGCGCGCGATGCGAAGAAGAAGCCGACGCACATGAAGACGGTATCCATCGCCGAATTCAGGATGCTGTCGCCGTAATAGTCGAGGGCGATCGTCGCCGTGCGGTAACGGTCGATGATGAGAGGTGAATTCTCGAGCAGCTCCCAGCCGGATTCGATGAACAGCGCCAACAGCAGTCGTGCCGCCAGCGGCTTGCGGCGCAGGACGAGATGGCCGAGCCCGTAGAACAGGAAGCCGTGGATGATGTGCGACGGCGTGTACCAGTCCGACAGGTGCTGCGAATTGCCGCTGGTATTGACCCCGCCCTCCCAGAGTTTGACATAACCGCAGGCGCAGATCGGCACGCGGCCCATCATATATTCGGCGACGATCTGGGCGATCAGCACCGCAAGGCAGGCGACGAACCAGTAGGTCTGGTGTTTCACACGATATTCAACGTCTGCCGCACTCACTTCTCGCCGTCCGTTTCCAGGTTGATGCTATGCTTGAGCACCAGCGGCATCTGCGCCAGCGTGAAGATGATGGTGATCGGCATCGTGCCCCAGACCTTGAAGGCGACCCAGGTGCCGTCGGAAAAATTGCGCCAGACGACTTCGTTCAGCACGGCGAGGAAGAGGAAAAAGATGCCCCAGCGGATGGTGAGCTTGCGCCAGCCCTCGGCATCGAGCTGGAAGGCGGCATTGAAGACATAGCCGAGCAGCGAGCGGCCGAAGGCAAGCCCGCCGAGCAGCGCCACCCCGAAGAGCGCGTTGACGATGGTCGGCTTCATTTTGATGAAGGTCTCGTTCTGCAGCCAGATCGACAGCGAGCCGAAAATGACGACGACGATGCCGGAGACAAAGGGCATGATCGGCAGATGGCCGAGCACGATCTTCGAAACGATCAGCGAGATGATCGTCGCCGCCATGAAGAGCCCGGTCGCCACGAACAGCGGTCCACCCAGTTCGGAAAGCGCCGGAAACTTCTCCACCAGCCACTGGCCGCGCAGATTGGCGAAAAAGAAGATCAGCAGCGGTCCGAGTTCCAGCGCCAGTTTCAGCAGCGGGTGATGCCGGTCAGCCGCGGTCGGGGTGATATCGCTTTCGGTGCTCATGCCTTCTTCAAACCTGTTCTTCCTGGAAACCTGCGGGCCGGCCGTGCCTTGCAGGCTTTCGGCGGCATATCTGTGGCATCATTGCCCAAGTCCGGCAATGGCATGCGCGAAATCCTCGGCCTCGAACGGCTCGAGATCGTCGACACCTTCGCCGACACCGATGAAATAGACCGGCAGCTTGTGCTTGGCGGAAATGGCGACGAGGATGCCGCCCCGCGCCGTGCCGTCAAGCTTTGTCATGATCAGCCCGTTGACGCCGGCAACATTGCGGAAGATCTCGACCTGGCTGAGCGCATTCTGCCCCGTCGTGGCATCGAGCGTCTGCAGCACGGTATGCGGCGCATCGGGATCGAGTTTGCCGAGCACGCGCACGATCTTCTCGAGTTCGGCCATCAGCTCGGCCTTGTTCTGCAGGCGGCCGGCGGTATCGACGATCAGCACGTCGCATTTTTTTGCCTTCGCCTGTTCGAAGGCATCATAGGCAAGGCCTGCGGCATCGGCGCCGAGCTTGGTGCCGATGAATTCGGAATTGGTCCGCTCGGCCCAGATCTTCAGCTGCTCGATCGCCGCCGCACGGAAAGTATCGCCGGCGGCCAGCATCACCTTCAGCCCGGCACCGGAAAGCTTCGCCGCCAGCTTGCCGATCGTCGTCGTCTTGCCCGTGCCGTTGACGCCGACGACGAGGATGACATGCGGCTTGTGCGAGAGGTCGAGCTGCAGCGGCCTGGCGACCGGCTTCAGGACCTTGGCGATTTCGGACGCCATGATCCGGCTGACATCCTCGCCGGTGACGTCCTTGCCATAGCGCTCGGACGCGAGTGTGTCGGTGACGCGCAGCGCGGTCTCGACGCCGAGATCGGCCTGGATCAGCAGGTCTTCGAGATCCTGCAGCGTCTCGTCATCGAGCTTGCGCTTGGTGAAGAGCGCGGCGATCTGGCCGGTCAGTTGCGAGGAGGTGCGCGCAAGCCCGTTGCGCAGGCGCTGGAACCAGCTGAGCCTCGGCTGGAGGACAACGGGCTCGGGTTCGGCGATCTTCGGGCCGGTGGCGAAGCCTTTTGGGAGGATGGGGTCAGACTGCGCCGATTCGACCAACTCCGGTGACGGGAGGGGCGTTTCGGCTGAAATGTCGCGATCCGCGGCCTCCCCCTCTACCCTGCCGGGCATCCCCTCCACAGATGGGGGGAGACTCGTGGCGATGTCTTCCGCCGCATCCTCTGAATCCTGTGAGGCAGTATTAGCCTGATCTTCGCCATCGATTGCCTGGCGATCGGTATCCGCGCGTTCAGTCCCCCCACCTGTGGGGGGGACGCCCGGCAGGGTAGGGGGGGTATCTTGCGCGGCCTCCGCCTCGGCTTCCAGCAATGAAAGCGGCACGACGCCCATGTCGCTCAACCGGTCGGCGGCGGGCAGAATTGCGGCTTCGACATCATCTTTAGCAACCGGCGCCTCGATCCCGGCCTCGTCAATATCGGCAGCCGGCCCGCCGGCCGTATCCATTTCCTCGGTCACCACCCAATCGTCAGCAACCGGCAGATCTTCGTCGCGCGAACGCGGCCCCAGCTCCTTTTCCACGGCTGCAGGCACAGGCTCTTCAGCCGGCTTGCCGAAGGTGAAGACCTTTTTGATAAAACTGAGCGCCATGGGGATTCCGTGAAAGTCAGGCCGCGGCAGCGGCCGTCAATTGCATGTCGAGATGCTTGCCATTGTGGCCGGTGATCGTGACCGGCACAAGTTCGCCGGGACGAAGGCCGGGCGCGGCAACCAGCGTGAAGTTTTCCGTATGCGCCAGGCCGTTGTTTTCAACAAGCAGCCATTGCCGGGTTCCGATCATGCCGTCGAGATGGGATTGATGCAGCCTATGTCCAGTGGCGCGCAGCCTGGCGGCGCGATCCTTGACCAGCGACCGGTCGAGCTGCGGCATGCGGGCGGCCGGCGTGCCGGGACGCGGGCTGTAGGGGAAAACATGCAGGTGGGCGATATCAGCCTCTTCGGCCAGCCGCACGGCATTGCCGAACATCTCTTCGGTTTCGGTGGGAAAGCCGGCGATCATATCGGCGCCGAAGCTCATC
Source organism: Rhizobium sp. BT04 (assembly GCF_030053135.1). NCBI lineage: Bacteria > Pseudomonadati > Pseudomonadota > Alphaproteobacteria > Hyphomicrobiales > Rhizobiaceae > Rhizobium > Rhizobium sp. BT04. The sequence continues at coordinate 2,758,198 of NZ_CP125652.1, forward strand.
TCGGGGCGAAGGCGGCGTGCCTCCTCGATGAAACGCAGCGCATCGGCGCGCAAATGCCGGCGCTTCATGCGCTTTAGGATCATGTCGTCGCCGTGCTGCAGCGAGAGATGCAGATGCGGCATGAAGCGCGGCTCGTCGGCAATCAGATCCATCAGATGGGCATCGGCCTCGATACTGTCGATCGAGGAAAGCCTGAGGCGGCGGATATCGGGGAGCTGCTTCAGCAGCGTCTTCGCCAAAAGCCCGAGCGTCGGGGCGCCGGGCAGATCGCCGCCATAGCTGGTGGCGTCGACGCCGGTCAGCACGATCTCGCAATAGCCGCCGTCGACGAGCTTGCGGGCCTGGTCGACGACCGCCCCCATCGGCACCGAGCGGGAATTGCCGCGGCCATAGGGGATGATGCAGAAGGTGCAGCGATGGTCGCAGCCGTTCTGCACCTGGATGAAGGCGCGCACATGGCCGTCGATATGCCTGACCATCTGCGGCGCCGTCGCCTTGACGCTCATGATGTCGTTGACGCGGAGCTTCTCTTCGGCCGAGACGCCGAAATCCGGCAGGCTGCGATAGGAGGCGCTGGTCAGCTTCTCCTCGTTGCCGAGCACGGCATCGACCTCCGCCATTTCGGCAAAGGTCTGTTTTTCCGTCTGCGCGGCACAGCCGGTGACGATGATGCGGGCATGCGGATTGTCGCGCCGCGCCCGGCGGATCGCCTGGCGTGCCTGGCGCACGGCCTCGCCGGTCACCGCACAGGTATTGACCAGGATGGCATTGTTGAGCCCGGCCTTTTCAGCCTGCGCCTTCATCACTTCGGATTCATATGTGTTGAGGCGGCAGCCGAAGGTAATGACCTCGACGCCGCTCACTGCGCCTCCGCCTCTCGGGTATCCTCGCGCGACCAGAGACCCGTCGACGGATCGAGCCTGCCCGACCATTCCCATTCGGCCGGGCCGGTCATGATGACATGGTCGTCGCGCTCGCGCCATTCGATGGAAAGCGTGGCCGGCGGCTTGGCGCTCGCCACATTGATCGTCACAGTGCGGCCGGTACGGCCGGTGCGCGCAGCACTGACGGCGGCAGAACAGGCGGCCGAGCCGCAGGCAAGCGTCAATCCCGCACCGCGCTCCCAGGTGCGCGTCGTCAGGGATGTCGGTGAGGTCACTTGCGCCAGCGTGATATTGGCGCGCTCGGGAAACATCGGATGGTTTTCGAGCAGCGGTCCGAAACGGGCGAGATCATAGGACATCACGTCTCTGTCGACCCAGAAGATCGCATGCGGATTGCCCATCGACATCGCCGACGGCGAATGCAGCACCGGATTGTCGATCGGGCCGATCTGCAGTTCGATGCGGCTGGTATCGTGGAATTCTTCCGCCAGCGGGATCCTGTCCCAATTAAAGACCGGCCGGCCCATATCGACGGAAATCGTGCCGTCTTCATGCTCGACCGCATTGAGGATGCCCGCAACCGTCTGGAAGGTGAAGGCCTTTCGGCCGGTCTCGGCGGCAAGCGCCTGCACGACGCATCGCGTGCCATTGCCGCAGGCCTGCGCCTTCGAGCCGTCGGAATTCAGGATATCGATGAAGGCATCGGTGCCGTCGGCCTTCGGATCATGGATCGCCATGATCTGATCGAACTCGGTCTGCGGATCGGCATTGAGTGCGACCGCCGCCGCCGGCGTCACCTTATCCGGCCGCCCGCGCATGTCGACGACCAGGATCTTGTTGCCAAGCCCGTTCATCCTCGCGAATTCGACCGTTGCGCTCATGATATCATTCCGTCCGTCTTTCCGCTGTATATGGCGGAAATGCGAAGGAATTACCAGTGGGTGAGTGCCGGGCAGGTTTGCCGCCGGCTGCCCTTTCGAGGCAGTTCAGCCTTTAACGCCGCGCACCGTCGGAATCGAAAGACGCCGCATGTGCTTCGACGATAGCGGCGGTGATGACTTTTCTCAGCTCGTAGACCAGCGAGCGGGACCGTTTGCGGTCCAGGTCCTGTGCCGCCTTAGCAAGGTTCAGGCCTTCATTCAGGACAATATGGTGAGCCCGTGCCAGCGCCCAGCTCTCAATATCAGGATTTATCATTCGATATCTCCGCCGAATCATTCGGCATCAAGGATATTTACGAATCATTTTACAGGATGCACTTAAGTAGAAAGTAGAATCATAAGTGGAATATTTTGCAACTGGCCTATATCGCGAATTTGGACTGTCGGCCGGAATTTTAATCGCTCGCGCCAGGTCGCAGCGCTTCCGACAAGCCCGCCACGCGGTCATTCGACGCATTCGCCTTGACTTTCCCACTGCTTTCCTGTTTATCGCGCCCAATCCGCGACGAGCCTGATGACTCCGAGCCGCCGACCGGGACCCTGATATCCCGGAGGTCAACACCCGACAGCGCGATGCGCCCTCGGGTGCTTTTTGGCTTTGCGTCTTGTTTTCGTCAAGGAAAAGCACGACGTTTCCGGGCATATCGAACCCGCCCGAAACGTATCAAGGAAGAGCCGATGTTTGAAAACCTCCAGGACCGTCTTGGATCCATTCTGAATGGACTGACAGGCCGTGGCGCGCTTTCGGAAGCCGATGTTTCCGCAGCGCTGCGAGAGGTTCGCCGTGCGTTGCTGGAGGCCGACGTCGCGCTCGACGTCATACGTTCCTTTACCGACCGCGTGCGTGAAAAGGCCGTCGGCGCCGAGATCCTGAAGTCGATCAAGCCCGGCCAGATGGTCGTCAAGATCGTCCATGACGAACTGATCGAGATGCTGGGCGGCGAAGGGGTGGGCATCGACCTGCATGCGGCCGCCCCCGTCGTCGTCATGATGGTCGGCCTGCAGGGCTCCGGCAAGACGACGACGACGGCGAAGATCGCCCATCGCCTGTCGACGCGCGATAAGAAGAAAGTGCTGATGGCGTCGCTCGACACGCGCCGTCCGGCAGCCCAGGAGCAGCTTCGCCAGCTCGGCGCGCAGGCGAGCATCGACACGCTCCCTGTTATCGCAGGCCAGTCTCCGACAGATATCGCTGCCCGCGCCGTGCAGGCGGCCAGACTCGGCGGCCATGACGTCGTCATCCTCGATACCGCCGGCCGCACCCATATCGACGAGCCCTTGATGGTCGAGATGGCCGACATCAAGAAGCGCTCGAACCCGCATGAAATCCTGCTGGTCGCCGACAGCTTGACCGGTCAGGATGCCGTCAACCTCGCCCGCAATTTCGACGAACGCGTCGGCATCACCGGCCTGGTGCTGACCCGTATGGACGGCGACGGCCGCGGCGGTGCCGCCCTTTCGATGCGCGCCGTCACCGGCAAGCCGATCAAGCTGATCGGCGTCGGCGAGAAGATGAGCGAGCTCGAGGAGTTCCATCCCCGCCGCATCGCCGACCGCATCCTCGGCATGGGCGACATCGTCTCGCTCGTCGAGCGCGCCGCGGAGAATATCGACGCCGAAAAGGCGGCCGCCATGGCCGCCAAGATGGCCAAGGGCAAGTTCGACCTCGACGACCTCGCCGATCAGCTGCGCCAGATGCAGAAGATGGGCGGCATGGGCGGCATCATGGGCATGATGCCGGGCATGGCGGGCATGAAGGACAAGATGGCCGCAGCCGGCCTCGACGATAAGCTTTTCGGCCGCCAGATCGCCATCATCCAGTCGATGACCAAAGCCGAGCGCGCCAACCCCGACCTGCTCAAGCATTCGCGCAAGAAGCGCATCGCCGCCGGCTCCGGCACCGATGCCGCCGCCATCAACAAGCTTCTGAAGATGCATCGCCAAATGGCCGACATGATGAAGATGATGGGCGGCAAGGGCAAAGGCGGCATGATGAAGCAGATGATGGGCGGCCTTGCCGGCAAGATGGGACTTGGCGGCGGTATGGGCGGCATGCCCGATCTCTCGAATATCGACCCGAAGCAGCTTGAAGCGCTGCAGAAGCAGGCGGAAGCCGCGGGTCTCGGAAAGCCGGGTGGGGGTATGCCCGGTCTAGGCGGAGGCTTGCCGGGCGGATTGCCCGGTCTTGGCGGCGCAAAGCTGCCGGGCCTCGGTGGTGGTTTCCCGGGCCTGCCCGGATTGCCCAAGAAGAAGTGAAAGGATCGCCTGCCCCATGATTGATCCAGACGTCAAAGCCCAGCTTTCGAGCTACCGCCAGTCGATCGACAATATCGATGCGGCGCTCGTCCACATTCTGGCCGAACGCTTCCGCTGCACCAAAGAGGTCGGCGTGCTGAAGGCCAAATACAAGTTGCCGCCGGCCGATCCGGCGCGCGAGGAATACCAGATCGCTCGTCTTCGTCAGCTTGCCGAAGATGCGCATCTGGACCCGGATTTCGCCGAGAAGTTCCTGAACTTCGTCATCAAGGAAGTCATCCGGCATCATGAGCAGATCGCTGCGGATCACGCTGAACAGAGCGCCGCAGCCCGATAGTCATTACCGCCCATGAAGCGGTCAAGAAAAGCCTAAGGAGTAAAGAACATGGCACTGAAAATTCGTCTCGCCCGCGGTGGCTCCAAGAAGCGCCCGTACTACCACGTCGTTCTCGCCGATGCGCGCAGCCCGCGTGACGGCCGCTTCCTCGAAAACCTCGGCTCGTGGAACCCGATGCTCGCCAAGGACGACGAGAAGCGCGTTCAGCTCAACGCCGAGCGCATCAAGCACTGGATCGAAAACGGCGCCCAGCCGACCGACCGCGTTCTGCGTTTCCTCGATGAGGCCGGCGTTGCCAAGCGCGAAGCCAAGAACAACCCTGAGAAGGCAAAGCCCGGCAAGCGCGCCCAGGAACGCGCCGCAGAAAAGGCTCAGAAGATCGCTGACGCCGCCGCTGCTGCCGCCGACGCCGCGGAATAATCGGGACCCCCCCTTTCTAACGGGCGGCATGGCGACATGCCGCCCGTTTTCGTTTCCAATCGCCCACACTTCGTTTATGAGAAACCTGTCTTCCGGCTTCACATGAAGGAACCCATGACAAAGCTTGAAAACCCCGTTCTGATGGCAACGATCGGCGGTGCGCAAGGCCTCCGGGGAGAGGTGCGCGCCAAGGCCTACACGGCCGATCCCGGCGCCCTTGGCGACTACGGCCACCTGCACAGCATGGACGGCCGCAGCTTCGAAGTCCTCGAAATCCGTGAGACCAAGAATGTCGTCGTCGTCCGCTTCCGCGGCGTCAACGACCGCAATGCCGCCGAGGCGCTGAACGGCCTTGAACTTTATATCGAGCGCGACAACCTGCCGGACGAGGAGCTGGAGGACGACGAGTTCTACTACGCCGATCTCGAAGGGCTCGAAGCACTTGACGACAAGGGTGTCAGCTACGGCACGGTCACCGGCGTCTTCGATTTCGGCGCCGGCGATCTCTTGGAGCTCAAGGGCCCGGGCAAGCGCCCGGTGCTGATCCCCTTCTCCGAAGTTTCGGTGCTGGAGATCGACCTCGAGGCCGGCACGCTGCTGATCGATCCGCTGGCGGCAGGACTGGTCGACGATCCCGAAGAGCTTTCGAAATTCACCGCGGACAAGCCGAAAAAGAAGAAGTGATGGCCTTCCGGGCGAGCGTGCTGACACTTTATCCGGAAATGTTTCCGGGGCATCTGGGCTTCTCGCTCGCCGGCAAGGCTATGGAGCGTGGGCAATGGTCGCTGGACGCGGTGCAGATCCGCGATTTCGCCACCGACAAGCACCGCACCGTCGACGACACCCCGGCCGGCGGCGGCGCCGGCATGGTGCTGAAACCAGACGTTCTTGCCCGCGCCATCGACAGCACCTCGGAAAATGATGCCCGTCCGCGGCTGCTGATGAGCCCGCGCGGCCGGCCGCTGACACAGGAACGCGTGCGCGAGCTTGCGTCCGGCGACGGCATCATCATCGTCTGCGGCCGCTTCGAGGGCGTCGACCAGCGGGTGATCGAGGCGCGTGGACTGGAAGAGGTTTCGATCGGCGACTATGTGCTGTCAGGCGGCGAGCCGGCCGCACTGATCCTGCTCGATGCCATCATCCGCATCCTGCCCGGTGTCATGGGCAACGATCTTTCCGGCCTGCACGAAAGCTTCGAAGGCGGGCTGCTGGAACATCCCCATTACACCCGGCCGCAGGCGTGGGAAGGCCGGGAAATCCCCTCCATCCTGACGTCGGGCAACCATGGCGCCATCGACAAATGGCGATACGAAGAGGCGGTGCGGCTGACGCGGGAGCGGCGGCCGGACCTCTTCGAAAGGGCTAAAGCCGAGAAAAGCGGCTGATTCCACCCTCCCCTTCACAAAAATGTCGTGCGAGGGATGACAAGCCCCGGTCTTTCGTGTATTGGCGCACGCGGAAATGGGGTTATCCCCGTCTGCCAGCAAACAAAGAATGGCGAACCCGCTCCCGCCCGTTAAGGGCAAAGTCCTGAGGCCAGTTCCAAAGGATCAGTGTCGAGCGCTCTGGCTGTTTCAGAAGAACCAAAGGTTAAGACGATGAACATCATTCAGCAGCTTGAGGCCGAACAGGCCGCCAAGATCGAAGCCAAGCGCACGCTTCCCGAATTTTCCCCGGGCGACACCGTCCGCGTCAACGTGAAGGTCACGGAAGGCAACCGTACCCGCGTTCAGGCCTATGAAGGCGTCTGCATCGCCCGCTCCGGCGGCGGCCTGCAGGAAAACTTCACGGTCCGCAAGATCTCCTACGGCGAAGGCGTCGAGCGCGTATTCCCGGTTTACTCGCCGATGATCGAAAGCGTCGACGTCGTTCGCCGCGGTAAGGTCCGCCGCGCCAAGCTCTATTACCTCCGCGACCGTCGCGGGAAGTCTGCCCGTATCGTTGAAGACACCGGCGTCCGCGCCCGCAAGCTCAACGACGCCGAGCGCGCCGCCATTGCCGAGGAAAAGGCACGCATCGAAGCCGAGAAGGTCGCAGCCGCTCAGGCGCTCGCCGCCGAGAAGGCAGCAGCCGAAGCTGCGGAAGCCAAGGCCGCTGCTGAAAAGGCCGCCGCAGAAGCAGCAGCCGCTGCAGCGGAGCCGGCAGCAGAATAAGATTTGCGCCACGCAAAATTCTTTGCTTGAAGCAAAATTCTTCGCTTGGAAAGGCGGCCTTCGGGTCGCCTTTTCTATTTTTTGCTTGGTCACGCAGCCGGCGGCCTTGCCTCGGGCCTATCTTCCGTGACAATTTTGCCGTTCAATTTTTGGGAACCATTCAATGTTGTTTCGTCGTACCGTTCTTGCGAGCCTCGCCGCCCTTGCTCTTCTGCCCCTCGCCGCATCGGCCGCCGAGCTGCCGGATCTCGGCGGCAAGAGCGTCGTCGTCGTCACCGAGAATGCCTATCCGCCGCTGCAATTCGTCGACCCGAAATCCGGCAAGGCGATCGGCTGGGAATATGATGCGATGAACGAGATCGCCAAGCGGCTGAATTTCAAGGTCGAATATCAGAACACCAGCTGGGACGCGATGATCCAGGCGGTGTCCGATGGCCAATACAATATCGGCATGACCGGCATCACCATCAAGGAAGACCGCAAGCAGAAGGTGGATTTCTCCGACCCCTATTTGCGCTCGCAGCAGTTCATGCTGGTGCGCGGCGACGAGAAGCGCTTCACCGACGCCAAGTCCTTTGCCGCCCTCAACGACGGCCTGATCGGCGCCCAGCCCGGAACCTCGCCTTTCTACACTGCCGTCTATGAAATCCTCGACGGCAATGAGCAGAACCCGCGCATCAAGCTTTTCGAAACCTTCGGGGCAACCGTGCAGGCTCTGAAAACAGGCGACGTCGATCTCGTCCTTACCGACAGCGTCGCTGCCAAGGGCTATGTCGATTCCTCGAACGGCGCCCTGAAGGTGGTCGGCGAACCGCTCGGCACCGAGGATTTCGGCTTCATCTTCCCGAAGGGCTCCGATCTCGTCGCTCCCGTCAATGCCGCCATTGCCGCGCTGAAGGCGGACGGCACCTTCGATGCGCTGAACAAGAAGTGGTTCCTCGACTACAAGATGGGCGAATAATCCCCGAGCGATCGCAGATGGCACTACCACCGTCCGCGCGACACGGGAAGGACGACCGCCCCTGGTGGCTGGTCGTCCTTATCCTGATCGGCATCGTCCTCGCCGCCGTCATCATCACCAACGACATTTACACGCAGGTCTTCCGGACCGTGGTCAACGGCGCCGGCATTACCGTGTTCGTGACGCTCGTCGCCTTTGTGCTGGCGACAGTGCTTGGCCTCGGTATTGCGCTGCTCGGCCTGGCGGACAGCCTCGTGCTGCGCCAGATCGCTCGTTTCTACATCGAGATCATCCGGGGCATCCCGATGCTGGTGCTGCTCTTCTACGTCGCCTTTGTTGGCGCGCCGGGTTTTGTTGCAGCCTATAACTTCGCAATCACGCCCCTGGTGAAATCAGGTGTTGCCGAGCCGATCCTCGTGCGTGACCTGTCGCTGATGTGGCGCGCCATCTTCGCCTTGATGATCGGCTATTCCTCCTTCATCGCCGAAATCTTCCGTGCCGGCTTCCAGTCGGTCGATATCGGCCAGATCGAGGCGGCCAAGTCGCTCGGCCTGTCGCGCTACCGCCGCTTCCGGCTCGTCGTCTTTCCGCAGGCGATCCGGGTCATCTTCCCGCCGCTCTCCAACGACTTCGTCTCGATGGTGAAGGATTCGTCGCTCGTCTCCGTTCTCGGCGTCGCCGACATCACCCAGATGGGCAAGGTCTATGCCTCCGGCTCCTTCCGCTTCTTCGAAACCTATTCGATCGTCACCTATATCTACCTGCTCCTGACGATCGGTCTGTCGCTTTTCCTGCGGCGGATCGAGAAGAAGATGAAGCAGATGCCGCGGCGCTAAAGCAATTCCAGGAAAAGTGCGCAGCGGTTCTCCCAGGCAAAGCGCGAAGCGCTTTTGCCGGGAATTGCGTAAAAATAAAAACCTAGAGCGGTTCTCCGATTTCCATGAAAAGCTGAACCGCTCTAGCCGCCTCACGATTCGAATTGCCGTTTCGATCAAAAATCGCTATATCCAGCGCCATGGAATCCAAGTTCAGATGCACAGGCGCGCATATTTTCGTGCTGCAGGACCATTATCGCCTGCCGGCGCGGTTTTTTGCGTGCGTGTCCGGTGCGCTCAACAGCCGACTTCGTTGATCGAATGACGGCCGCGGAGCCTGATCCGCATTCTCGATTTTCCAAAGCTTCCAAAAAACGGACTTAACGCCATGAGCGCACCGCGTACCCTCTACGACAAGATCTGGGACGATCATCTGGTCGACGAACAGGCAGACGGCACCTGTCTTCTCTACATCGACCGCCATCTGGTCCATGAAGTCACCTCGCCGCAGGCGTTCGAAGGCCTGCGCATGACCGGCCGCAAGGTTCGCGCGCCGGAAAAGACGCTCGCCGTCGTCGACCATAACGTACCGACCTCGCCTGATCGCCATCTCGGCATCAAGAACGAGGAAAGCCGCATCCAGGTCGAGGCGCTCGCCACCAACGCCGCCGAATTCGGCGTCGAATATTATTCGGCAAGCGACAAACGCCAGGGCATCGTCCATATCGTCGGTCCGGAACAGGGCTTCACCCTGCCCGGCATGACCATCGTCTGCGGTGACAGCCACACCTCGACGCACGGCGCCTTCGGCGCGCTGGCGCATGGCATCGGTACCTCCGAGGTCGAGCATGTGCTGGCGACCCAGACGCTGATCCAGAAGAAGGCGAAGAACATGCTGGTGCGTGTCGACGGCCTGCTTCCGCCGCACGTCACCGCCAAGGACATCATCCTTGCCATCATCGGCGAGATCGGCACCGCTGGCGGCACCGGCCACGTCATCGAATTTGCCGGCGAAGCGATCCGCTCGCTGTCGATGGAAGGCCGCATGACCATCTGCAACATGACGATCGAAGGCGGCGCCCGCGCCGGCCTGATCGCGCCTGATGAAAAGACCTTCGAATACATCAAGGGCAAGCCCCGCGCGCCGAAGGGCGAGGCGCTGGAACAGGCGATCGCCTATTGGAAGACGCTGCAGACCGACGAAGGCGCTCACTACGACCGCGTCGTCGTGCTCGATGCCGCCAGCCTGCCGCCGATCGTCTCCTGGGGCTCTTCGCCCGAGGACGTCATCTCCGTCCAGGGCATCGTGCCGAACCCCGACGATATCCAGGACGAGACCAAGCGCACCTCCAAGTGGCGCGCGCTCGACTATATGGGCCTGAAGCCGGGCACCAAGATGACCGACATTACGCTTGACCGCGTCTTCATCGGCTCCTGCACCAACGGCCGCATCGAGGATCTGCGCGAAGTCGCCAAGGTCGTCGAAGGCAAGACGGTGGCCGCCACCGTCGACGCGATGATCGTTCCGGGCTCCGGCCTCGTCAAGGAACAGGCGGAAGCCGAAGGCCTCGACAAGATCTTCAAGGCCGCCGGCTTCGACTGGCGCGAGCCGGGCTGCTCCATGTGTCTTGCCATGAACGATGACCGCCTGAAGCCGGGCGAGCGCTGCGCTTCGACCTCGAACCGCAATTTCGAAGGCCGCCAGGGCTTCAAGGGCCGCACGCATCTCGTCTCGCCGGCAATGGCGGCAGCTGCCGCGATCGCCGGTCACTTCGTCGATATCCGCGAGTGGAACTGATCTGTCATCCGACAGAAATGAGTGAAAGCCGCCCGATGCGCTCCGGATGCATCGGGCGGTTTCGTATTTCATGGCGCCTCTGCTTCGCTCGCCGATAGTTATGATTGAGCGGATGAGCCCGTTTGTGCGTGGCCCTCTTTCCGATTTCATCCTTTCGGGCAATCGACATCCGGCAACGCCTGTGGCCTCATTGATATAGAGCGCGATACGCGACTGATACCATTCAGGCTCCGGCGAACACCGCGCCATCGGGGTACTGGCCATGAGGCGGAAAATAGTACGGAGCTTACTGCAAGCCAGCCTGATCGTGTTTGCATCGCAGGCATCGATCGACGCCGGCGCCGCCGCGCCGATCCATCCGACGATACCGCCGGTCGTGGCCTCTTCCGGCCTGCTGCACCCGATCGCGCAAAGCAAGATACCCTATCTCAACGGATATCGGGGCTATAGCAGCCCCCGCTCCGGCTATATCAAGAGCTCGAACGGCTATTGGTATCCGACGCGCGCCTTCAACGATTATTATACCGGCTCGATCGGACGGCCGCAGCGCCTGAACGATAGCTGCGACCATGGCTTTACGCCGACCAACGGATCCTCGAACTGCAATTATTGACAGGAAGGCCATCGCCGCCCCGGATGATCTCTCCTCAGGGGCGGCCGCTGATCGGCTGACTTAGAACATCGCACAAAGGCGTGCAGTCGCTCTGATGAGCGCAAAGACGGTCAGAAGGTTGCCGTCAGCGGGTCCGGTCCCATGCGGGCGCCGGCGCTGTCGAGCCTGGCGATCGCCGCCATGTCGTCGGCATCGAGCTTGAAGCCGAACACCTGGAAATTCTCCTCGATGCGCGACGGCGTCACCGACTTCGGAATGACGACGAGGCCGGTGTCGATGTGCCAGCGGATGATGACCTGGGCCGGCGTCTTCCGATGTTTGCCGGCAATCTCGCCGATAACGGCATTGGTGATGAACTTGCCCTGGCCGAGCGGGCTCCAGGATTCGGTGATGATACCGAGCTTCTTGTGCGCTTCCTGCGCCGCCCTCTGCTGGAAGTCGGGATGCAGCTCGATCTGATTGATGACCGGAACAACGCCGGTCTCGCCGATGATGCGATCGAGATGCTCAGGATTGAAATTCGACACGCCAATCGAGCGGGCGCGGCCCTCTTCGCGGATGCGCACGAAGGCCTTCCAGGTCTCGGTATAAAGGCCGCGATGCGGCGACGGCCAGTGAACGAGATAGAGGTCGACATAGTCGGAGCCGAGCTTCTTCAGGCTGCCGTCGAAAGCGCGCAGCGCATTGTCGAAGCCCTGGTCGGTATTCTTGAGCTTGGTGGTGACGAAGATATCCTTGCGGTCGAGGCCGGAGGAGCGGATGCCTTCGCCGACGCCCTCTTCGTTGTCGTAACCGGACGCCGTGTCGATATGGCGGTAGCCAGCGGCGATCGCCGTGCGCACGGTGGGAGCGGCGATCTCCTGCGGCGTCTGCCAGACGCCGAGGCCGACCTGGGGAATGGAATGTCCGTCATGGAAAGTGATGATGGGTTGAGCGGTCACAATATATCTCCGGGAGTTTGAAGAATTGGACGAGGCATGAATTGCGCCCGCGCATGCGCGGACGTCCCGGAACGCTTTTCAGCCGGAGCGCTCGGTCACGGAAAGCATATAGGCAGCCGCATCCGGAAGACAATCAGAGCACCCGGACAATCGTTCCCTTTCGAATGTGCGGCAGCAGGCGGCGCATGTCGCGCAGACTCACCGCCACGCAGCCGGCAGTCGGCTCGTAGCCTGGCCGGATCAGATGGAAGAAGATCGCCGAGCCGCGATAACGGGCTCGCGAGGAAATATTCCAGTCCATCACCAGGCAGATATCGTAGAGCCCGTCGCTGCGCCGCATCTCCTCATGGCTTGCGCCAAATGGCGCTCTGACGAGGCGGTTGTAGCTGGCATTGTCAGGCTGATCACACCAGAGCATGTCGGGGCGGATGCGGCGGATGGGAAGGGACGTGGCGAGCCGGCCGTTCCGCTCACCACGCCGGAAACCGGAGAGCAGCCTCATCGCGGCGATCGGCGTGGCGCCGTCGCCCTCGCGTTTGATCACGGTGCGGCCGGACCGGCCGATCGCCGCAGGCACGGTGATCGCGCCGAGCCGGACGATGGCTCGGCTCTTCTTTCCCGGCGCGGGCCGCACGACGATCGTCGACGGCATCATCCCCGGCTCCCGCCTTGTTTTTTCCATTTTTCTCGCATGTCTTGGATTGTCTGGGACTCCAATTGAAATCATATGAAAACCTGTGCGGCAACAGTCCGCCGCCCGATCCTTGCCAAACCAGGAATTTGGCGTAGGACTAGGGAACTTAACATGAGGACGCAACGGCATGACCGCACGCACCATTCTTCTGGTGGATGACGACGACGACCTTCGTCAGACCCTGACGGAGCAATTGTCGCTGTATGAGGAATTTTCGGTTCTGCAGGAAGCCAATGCCGGCAAGGGTGTTGCGACCGCCCGCTCGACACCCGTCGATCTGCTGATCATGGATGTCGGCCTGCCCGATATGGACGGCCGCGAAGCGGTGAAGCTGCTGCGCAAGGGCGGCTTCAAGGCGCCGATCATCATGCTGACCGGCCACGATACCGATTCGGACACGATCCTCGGCCTCGAAGCCGGCGCCAACGACTATGTCACCAAGCCCTTCCGTTTCGCCGTGCTGCTCGCGCGCATCCGTGTGCAGCTGCGCCAGCATGAGCAGAGCGAAGACGCGACCTTCACCGTCGGCCCCTATCTCTTCAAGCCGAGCCAGAAGCTGCTCACCACCGACAACGGCCAGAAGATCCGGTTGACGGAAAAGGAAGCGGCGATCATCCGCTATCTCTACCGCGCCGAGCAGAAGGTCGTCACCCGCGACGTGCTTCTCGAAGAGGTCTGGGGCTATAACTCAGGCGTGACGACGCATACGCTGGAAACCCACGTCTACCGGCTGCGCCAGAAGATCGAGCGCGATCCCTCCAATGCCGAAATCCTCGTGACGGAAAACGGCGGCTACAAGATCATACCCTAGGGCATTTCCGTTTTCTCCGAACCACGGAAATGCTCTATCTCTTTGTTTTCACGCAATTCCCGGCAAAAACGTTTCACGTAAAACCTCCAGGCACTTTTGCTGGAATGGCTCTAAGGCGAAAAGCCCGCATGGCGCTGACCGACGACATCCACCTGCTCGCGCAGCTTCCTCTGTTCAAGGACATGAGCGAGGATCAGCTGCGCTTGATCGCCTTCGGCGCCGACCGGCGCATGATCGCTGCCGGCCAGATGCTGTTTCGCCAGGGCTCACCCGCCGAGAGTGCCTATGTCATCCTCAGCGGCAGCCTGGAGCTGAGCGCGACGAGCAGCGACGGCATGCAGAGGACAGAGGGGATCGCCGGTCCCGGAACCCTGGTTTCCGAGCTGGCGCTGGTGACGCTCGTAGAGCGCAAGTTCACCGCGGTAGCGCGCGAAGACACCAGCATCATCCGCATCACCCGTGCCCTCTTCCACCGGCTGATCGAAGAATATCCGGACGCAGCCCGGCTGATCGAGAACCGCATCCGCGACAATCTCGCCGAACTTGCGGCAAAGGCCGCAAGCCAGTTCTACCGCTTCAGCTGATCCGCGTTAGAGCGCTGCATCAGAAATCGAAATGTGCCGTCACCGGCACGTGGTCGGAAGGGCGGTCCCAGCCGCGCGCCTCCTTGAGGATTTCGATGCGCTTGAGATGCGGCCCGAGATCCGGTGACGACCAGATGTGGTCGAGACGACGGCCGCGATCGGCAGCCTCCCAGTCCTTGGCGCGGTAGCTCCACCAGGTATAGAGCTTTTCGCTTTCCGGCACATGCTGGCGCATCAGATCGTGCCAGCCGCCGCGCTTCATCACCTCGAGCAGCCCGTCGGTCTCGACGGGCGTATGGCTGACGATCTTCAAGAGCTGCTTGTGCGACCAGACATCATGCTCGAGCGGCGCGATGTTCAGGTCGCCGACAAGGATCGCCGACGTATTCGCCTCGCCATTGGCTTTCAGCTGCTTCATCTCCTCGATGAAATCGAGCTTGTGGCCGAATTTCGGATTGATCGTACGATCCGGCTCATCGCCGCCGGCCGGAACGTAGAAATTATGCAGCCGGATACGACGATTGCCGCGCTCGACGATCGCCGAGATGTGGCGGGCATCGCCGACCCCGCAATAATCCTGCCGGTGATCTTCCGTCAGCGGAAGGCGCGAGGCAATCGCCACGCCGTGATAGCCTTTCTGGCCGTGGATGATGATGTGGTCGTAGCCCATCGCCCGCAGAGGTGCCGCCGGAAACAGCTCGTTCGGCACCTTGGTTTCCTGCAGGCAGAGAATATCCGGCCTGTGCTTAAGTACGAGCTGCTCGACGATCGGCATGCGCAGCCGCACCGAATTGATGTTCCAGGTGGTGATCGAAAAGCTCATGCCCCATACCCTCTCACGCTTTCATGAAAGGGCTTTAAAACAAAGGCGGACGCGAGGGAACCGGTCGCGTGCAAGAGCGGCCGGTGATCAACCGAAAAGCTCAGTCGCGGGACTGAGGCGTGCCCGGAATGGTCTCATAGGGCACGCGGAACACGCGATCGTCGAACTGCACGCCCGTCTTGACGTTGAAGATCATCACCGACGTGTCCTTGCCCTGATTGTCGGTGATCGTCCACTGACGCAGGTCGTAGGTCTTCGGGTCGAACATCATGGTGATGGTCGAGTTGCCGAACACCGTATTGTTGCCGAGCGCGATCGTCGTCAGGTCCGATTCTTCCTTCACGCCCTTCACCATGCCGGCCGACAGGTCGATATGCTGCGCCAGCAGCAGGCTGAGCGGCGTCTTGGAGAGCGGATAAAGATCCCAGGTTTTCAGCTTCGTATTGCCGATGGCGACGTTTTTGCCGTCGGCGATCACCCGCATCGGCGACGGGTCGTCATAGTTGAAGCGCAGCTTGCCGGGACGCTGGATGAAGAACTTGCCGCCGGTCTGCTCGCCGCGCGGGCCGAACTGCACGAATTCGCCCTGCATCGTCGTGACGCCGGAGAAATGATCGGCGATCGCCTGCGCGGTGCCGGAGGCGGGGGCTGCCGCCTGCGCGTAAGCACCGAGGGGAATGGCGCTCGCCATCGCAGCGACGGCAAAGGCGCCGAGCAGATCGCGGCGCGTCATCGCCAGACCGGAGAGGAAGGTATCGGAGTGACTCATCTAAATCTCCTTTATGCGATCTGCATGCTGCCGAAAGGCGGCGTCTTCAAGGCGTTGCGATCGGCCCGCCAGAGGTAACGGCTTCGATGCCGTCAGGTTTCCGCAAAAGCGGCCCTATCGGAAATATATGCCGATTATTTCAGCGGTCGAGGATGTCGCCTTCGGTGGGAACGAGAATTTCGCGTTTGCCGGCGTGGTTGGCCGGCCCGATGATGCCTTCCTTCTCCATCCGCTCGATCAGCGAGGCGGCCCGGTTGTAGCCGATGCCGAGCCGGCGCTGGACGTAGGAGGTCGAGGCCTTGCCGTCACGCAGCACGATGGCGACGGCCTGATCGTAAGGATCTTCCGAATCCGAAAGGTTTGATGTGCCGGCCGGGCCGCCCCCACCGCCGGCGTAATCGCCATCCTCGTCGTCATCGGCGGTGATCGCATCGAGATATTGCGGCGAGCCCTGGGTCTTGAGATAGGAGACGATCTCTTCCACCTCGACATCCGAAACGAACGGACCGTGGACGCGCTGGATACGCCCGCCGCCCGCCATGTAGAGCATGTCGCCCATGCCGAGCAGCTGTTCGGCGCCCTGTTCGCCGAGAATGGTGCGGCTGTCGATCTTCGAGGTCACCTGGAAGGAAATGCGGGTCGGGAAGTTCGCCTTGATCGTGCCGGTGATGACGTCGACCGACGGGCGCTGGGTCGCCATGATCACATGGATGCCGGCGGCGCGCGCCATCTGCGCCAGACGCTGCACGGCGCCTTCGATATCCTTGCCAGCAACCATCATCAGGTCGGCCATCTCGTCGATGATGACGACGATATAGGGCATCGGCCTGAGGTCGAATTCTTCGGTCTCGTACATTGCCTCGCCGGTATGGCGGTCGAAGCCGGTCTGCACCGTGCGCGAGATCGCCTCGCCCTTCGACAAGGCCTGCTCGACGCGGCTGTTGAAGCCGTCAATGTTGCGCACGCCGATCTTCGACATCTTCTTGTAGCGCTCTTCCATCTCGCGCACGGTCCATTTGAGCGCGACGACCGCCTTCTTCGGATCGGTGACGACAGGCGAGAGCAGATGCGGGATGCCGTCATAGACGGAGAGTTCGAGCATCTTCGGGTCGATCATGATCAGCCGGCACTGTTCCGGCGTCATGCGGTAAAGCAGCGACAGGATCATGGTGTTGATGGCGACCGACTTGCCCGAGCCGGTGGTGCCGGCGACGAGCAGATGCGGCATCTTGGCAAGGTCGGCGATGACGGCTTCGCCGCCGATCGTCTTGCCGAGCGCCATGGCGAGCTTCGCCTTGCTGCCTTCGAAATCCCGGGAGGCGATGAGTTCACGCAGATAGACGGTTTCGCGCGTCTGGTTCGGCAATTCGATGCCGATCGCGTTGCGGCCGGGCACGACGGCAACGCGGGCGGCAATGGCGCTCATCGAGCGGGCGATATCATCGGCAAGACCGATGACGCGCGACGACTTGATGCCGGGGGCCGGCTCCAGTTCGTAAAGCGTGACGACGGGACCGGGGCGGACATGGATGATCTCGCCCTTGACGCCGAAATCTTCGAGCACGCCTTCGAGCATCCGGGCGTTCTGCTCCAGCGCATCGGCCGAAAGCGTGGAGTCGCGCACGACATTTTTCGGTTCGGCGAGCAGATGCATCGAGGGAAGCTGGAAACCCTCGGGACGAATGAATGAGCCCTGCGCCTCCCGCTCGATGCGGGCGCTGGGCTTCGGACGCGCGACCACGGGAACGACGCGCGGTTCCGGCTTGCCGGCCGCCTTGGCCGGTGCGCGGATCATCCAGTCGTCGTCATCATCGTCGGGGAGGATATCGGCCGGGCGCGGCGGCATGTCGGCATCGAAGGGCAGATCGTCGTCGTCATCGTCGTCATCGACGGAAAGCGACGGCGCGGATACGATGCGCCGCGGTGACGTCGCCCTTGCCCCGATCGATGGCTCCATCGACGGTTCCATGCGCTCGCCGCGGACAGTCGGCGCCTTGGCGCGCACCGGTTCGTTCAGCGTGCCGAACTCGTCATCGTTGAAATCATAGGGTGATTCGAAATCGCCCTGGCGGCGCTTGCGCGGCCCCATGCCGAAGAGCCGGCGCAGCCGGCCCTGGCTCATGTACCAGGCATGCGTCATCGCACCGCTGAGAGCGACCCAGCGCGACTCGTCGTCCTCGTCCTCATCTCCGACGACGCGGGCCTTGCTTGTTGTGCCGACGTAATCTTCCTCGGTCTCTTCCTCGGCTTCGCTGCGGCCGACGAGACCCGACGCAAAGAGCATCATCCAGGCGGTGGGTGCTGCAAAGATGCAGCCGACGACCATGGCAAAAGTGCCGGTGGGATAGGTGCCGACGAAGAGTGCGGGAAAACGCAGGATCATATCGCCGACGACGCCGCCGATGCCGTTCGGGATCGGCCAGGTGAGCGGCGGCGGAAAGCAGCCGATGACGGCGGAGGAAAGCACCGAGCCGGCAAGCCAGGCGCCGGCACGGGCGGGGATACGGCTGAAGCGGCGGCCCGAGATCAGCGTCAGCGCCCAGGCGACGATCGGCAGCATCGAAACGACGCTGGCGAGGCCGAGGAACTGCATGACGATATCGGCAAAGGCAGCCCCGCTGTAACCGAGGATATTCGTCGGCAGGTTGGCGGTGGCATAGGAATAGCTCGGATCGGCGACATTCCATGTCGCCAGCGCCGCGACGCAGAGTGCCAGCAACAGAAAGATCGCAAAGCCGATGAGCGCCTGGATCTGCCGCAGCATAAATGCCGAGAAGGAGAACCGATCCGGACGGCCATCCATCGCCGGCGACGTGCTTCTTGCCATGTGTCTAACCCGTCCAATGCCTGAGGGCAGGCGAATCACCGAAGCTTCGCCTTGCCAAAATGCGTCCGCTCTACCTAATCAGAGCCGGGTTAAAGCGATGTTAACCATGCATCCCTGGACGTGCATTCCGAGCAGGCAAATGAAAAAAGGCCCGAACCTTGGAAGGTCCGGGCCAAATGCGGTCTATGGCAGCTTTTCCGGGTCTAACCCGGAAAAGCTCTAGATAGGCCGCGACGGGCTGTGCAGCGGCGCCCTTCTGCCGGCGCCGCAAACCCTGTGATCAGGAAGAGTGGTAGGCGGCTTCGCCGTGGGTCGAAAGGTCGAGACCTTCGCGCTCGGCTTCGACGGTGACGCGCAGGCCGATGACGACGTCGACGATCTTGTAGAGGATCGCCGAGCCGATGCCCGACCACAGCAGCGTCGTCAGCACGCCCTTAGCCTGGGCCAGAACCTGGGTTGCCGTCCCGGCATAGGAGGCAGCAAAATCGGCTGTGGAATAATCGACGATGCCTGCACCGCCGAGCGCCGGATTGACGAGGATACCGGTGCCGAGCGCGCCGAGGATACCGCCGACGCAATGCACGCCGAAGACGTCAAGGCTGTCGTCGTAGTTGAACTTGTTCTTCACGACGTCGACGAAGAAGTAGCAGACCGGCGAGACGATAAGGCCGAGAACGATCGAGCCCATCGGGCCGGCAAAACCTGCCGCCGGGGTGATCGCAACGAGACCGGCGACGGCGCCGGAAGCACCACCCAGCATCGAAGCCTTGCCGCGGGTGAGGGTTTCGACGATGCACCAGGACACAGCGGCGGCAGCCGTTGCGACGAAGGTGTTGATAAAGGCAAGCGAGGCATAGGCATTGGCTTCGAGGTTGGAGCCGGCGTTGAAGCCGAACCAGCCGACCCAGAGCAGCGAGGCACCGACCATGGTCAGCGTCATCGAGTGCGGAGCCATGATTTCCTTCTTATAGCCCGTGCGCTTGCCGAGCATGATGGCGCCGACGAGGCCGGCGATACCGGCATTGATGTGAACGACCGTGCCGCCGGCGAAGTCGATTGCGCCGTAGGAGAAGATCAGGCCGGCCGGCGAGGTGTAGGAGCTCGGGCCGCCCCAGAACCAGACCATGTGCGCCATCGGGAAGTAGATGAAGGTGACCCAGAGTACGACGAAGAGCATGACGGCCGAGAACTTGACGCGTTCGGCGAATGCGCCGACGATCAGGCCGGGCGTGATGCAGGCAAAGGTCATCTGGAACACGATGAAGGTGTATTCCGGAATGGCGACGCCCTTCGAGAAGGTTTCGGCGAGCGACGACGTGTTGACGCCGGCGAGGAACGCCTTGGAGAAGCCGCCGACGAAGCTGTTCAGCGAGCCGCCGTCGGTGAAGGCGAGCGAATAGCCATAGGTCACCCAGATCAGCGCCACGACGGCCGTGATCATGAAGACCTGCATCAGCACCGAGAGCATGTTCTTGGCGCGGACGAGACCGCCGTAGAAAAGCGCAAGGCCGGGGATGGTCATCAGCAGGACGAGCGCCGAGGAGACGAGCATCCAGGTATTGTCACCCTTGTCCATGGTGAAGGCAGGAGCAGCAGCAGCAGCGGCAGCGGCTGGCGCTGCTTCTTGCGCGAAAGCGACAGCCGGCGCCAGAAGCGCGGCCGTTGCTGCGCCAATCAGCGCAAAGCTGGAAGAAAACTTCGAAATTGACATTGGAAAAGGCTCCTTGATCTGCCGCTTACAGCGCTTCTGAATCGGTTTCGCCCGTACGGATGCGTACGGCATGGTCGATCGAATAGACGAAAATCTTGCCGTCGCCGATCTGGCCGGTCTTGGCCGAGGCCGCGATGGCTTCGACGGCCCTGTCGACGAGTTCCGATGCAACCGCGATTTCGATCTTGAGCTTCGGCAGGAAGCTGACTGCATATTCGGTGCCGCGATAGATTTCGGTGTGCCCCTTCTGGCGGCCATAGCCCTTCACTTCGGTCACGGTCAGCCCCTGAATGCCGATCGCCGTAAGAGCTTCGCGGACCTCATCGAGCTTGAACGGCTTGATAATAGCCATCACAATTTTCATCTGGTTTCCCATCCTTCGTTATCCTCGGCACGGAGCCGACTCTCCTTGCCGCTGACGTTCCTGAACAGCGACCGGCGATATACATTCAAAGGACGTGCCAGATTCGTGACGAGATATAACTTATTGAAAAATAACAATTATATTAATTTATGCCAATAAACAGGCAAATGATCGGCCAATAAGCGCACAAATAAAGCGCAAATTTTCAAAGATGCACATTATTTATTCATTTGCCTTTTTCCGAATCAAACCCTCCTGCGCGACAGAGGCGATCAGCTCACCCGATCGGGTAAAGAGACTGCCCCGGGTCAGCCCTCTGGCGCCCGAAGCCGACGGGCTGTCCTGCGTATAGAGCAACCAGTCTTCGAGCTTGCAGGGTCTGTGGAACCACATGGAATGATCGAGGCTCGCCACCTGCAGGCTCTGGTCGAAGATCGACGTGCCGTGTGCATAGAGCGAGGTATCAAGCAGCGTCATATCCGAGAGATAGGCAAGCACTGCCGCCTGATAGAGCCGGTCGTCCGGAACCGGGCCGGTGGCGCGCACCCAGACGTCCTGTTTGGGGTCGAGCTTCTTGTCGGAAAAATAATGCGTCAGCGAGACGGGACGAATCTCGATCGGCCGCTCGCGCTGCCAATATTTTCGGATCGCCTCCGGCGCATGCGTGAGATATTGCTCCTTGATCTGCTGTTCGCCGAGCAGCGCCTCCGGCATCTGGACTTCGGGCATTGCGATCTGGTGGTCGAAGCCCGGCTCCTCGATCTGGAAGGAAGCCGACAGCGCGAAGATTGCTCTGCCATGCTGGATGGCAACGACACGCCGCGTGTTGAAGCTCGATCCGTCGCGGATCCGCTCCGCCTGATAGATGATCGGCACCGAGGGATCGCCGGGGCGCATGAAATAGGCATGCAGCGAATGCACGAAACGCTCGCCCTCGATGGTGCGTTGCGCTGCCATCAGCGCCTGGCCGATCACCTGGCCGCCGAAGACCCGCTGCCAGCCGGCCTGCGGGCTGCGCCCCCGGAAGATATCGACCTCGATCGGCTCAAGGTCGAGCGTCGAAAGCAGCGTCTCCATTGCCGAAGGCCCTGATGTCTCGCGCGTCATTTTGTATGCCTCCCGGCGGTAGGAAGTGAAGTTGCGATGATCTATATAGATCACATCTGAGGCACAAGGTACGGGAGCGGCGCGATGCTTGATATGCTGGTTGTGGGCGGGGGCTATGTCGGCCTTTCCGCTGCCGTCGCGGTCAAACAGGCAGCACCCCATCTGAACGTCGCCGTCGTCGAGGCGGCGCCCGAGCATGTCTGGAAAAACGATACGCGCGCTTCCGCCGTCATCGCCGCGGCAGCGAAGATGCTCGAGGTCTTCGGCATATGGAACGAGATCGAGCCGGAAGCCCAGCCGATCACCAAAATGATCGTCACCGACTCCAAGACCTCCGATCCGGTGCGGCCGGTGTTTCTGACCTTCGACGGCGAAGTGGCCGAGGGCCGGCCCTTCGCCCACATGATCCCGAATGTTGCGATGGTCGCAGCGCTGCGCGGCGTCTGCGAGCGGCTCGACATCGACATCCGCCACGGGCTTGGCGCCACCGAGCTGAAGACCCACGACACCCATGTCACCGTCACGCTTTCGGACGGCAGCGCGCTGGAGAGCCGGCTGCTGGTTGCCTGCGACGGCGTGCGCTCGACGCTACGCGATCTCGCCGGCATCAAGACCGTCACCTGGGACTACGGCCAGTCCGGCATCGTTGCAACGGTCGAACACGAGCGGCCGCATGACGGCTGCGCCGAGGAACATTTTCTGCCGGCCGGCCCCTTCGCCATCCTGCCGCTCAAGAACAATCGCTCCTCACTGGTCTGGACGGAGCGGACGCATGATGCAGAGCGGCTGGTCGCCGCCGACGATCTGGTCTTCGAGGAAGAGCTCGAACGCCGCTTCGGCCACAAGCTCGGCACGCTGAAGGTCATCGGCGATAAGCGCGCCTTTCCGCTCGGCCTGACGCTGGCCCGCGCCTTCGTCGCACCGCGTTTTGCCCTGGCCGGTGACGCCGCCCACGGCATTCACCCGATTTCCGGGCAGGGCCTCAATCTCGGCTTCAAGGATGTGGCGGCACTCGCCGAAACGATTGTCGAGGCTGATCGCCTCGGCCTCGATATCGGTTCGATCAATATTCTCGAGCGTTACCAGACCTGGCGGCGCTTCGACACGTTCCGCATGGGCATGACGACTGACGTTTTGAACCGGCTGTTTTCCAACGACGCGACGCCAATCCGCATCGCCCGCGACATCGGCCTCGGCATCGTCGACCGGCTGCCGCGCCTCAAATCCTTCTTCATCGGCCAGGCGGCTGGCACGACGGCCAAGGACAACCCGCGCTTGCTGGCTGGGGAGACGATTTAAAGACGCTAGAGCAATTCCAGCAAAAGTGGGCAGCGGTCTTGCCAGGCAAAGCGCGAAGCGCTTTTGCAGCGAATTGGGTGAAAACAAAGAGACAGAGCATTTTCGTGATTCAAAGAAAAAACGAAAATGCTCTGGTGAGAGGCGCTATTCGTCGAGGCGGCGGGCTTCGGACACCAGCATGATCGGAATGCCGTCGCGGATCGGATAAGCGAGCTGCGCCTTTTCCGAAACGAGTTCATTGTGTTCGCGATCATAGGAAAGCCGCCCCTTGGAGAGCGGGCAGACCAGGAGTTCGAGCAGTTTCGGATCGACGCGGCTGAGTTTTTCGTCCATGGCCGAAACCTACTGCAGAACCGTGTCGGAGTCACCGAAGACCCGCGCCAGCACGATCTCGGTGATGGCGATCAGCGTTTCGGCCCGCGTCTTCAAATCGGGCGCCTCCAGCAGCGCCTGTTTTTCAGCCGGCCCGAACGGCGACATCATCGCCAGCGAATTGACGAGCGTCAGATTGCTCGCCCGCTCGACGCTTTCCCAGTCGGCCTCCAGCTTGTTGGCATCGAGATAGGCTTTGAAGGCGGTCAGAAGTGCTGCGCGGTCGACCGCCTCCTCCTCGTTCGCAGCCGAGAGATCGGCGATGAACGGGGCGATACGGAAGGTGCGGAACGGATCGCTGGTCGTCTTCTCCTCCAGCAGCCGAAAGCGGCAGACGCCCGTCAGCGAGACGATATAGCGCCCGTCGCCGGTCTCGGCGAAGGAGGTGATGCGGCCAAGGCAGCCGACGGCGGCAAGGCTGGGCTCGCCGCCCTTGTCCTCGTGTTCGCCGAGCGCCGGCTGCACCATGCCGATCAGCCGGTTTCCGGTCAGCGCCGCATCCAGCATCGCCAGATAACGCGGCTCGAAAATGTTGAGCGGAAGCTGCCCGGCCGGCAGAAGGAGGGCACCGGTCAGGGGGAAGACAGCGATCGTATCAGGCAGATCGCCCGGCTTCAGGTATCTGGCATTACCGACTTGCATGAAACCGTCCCGCATTCTTGTAAACGGGCATGCCCGTTCTGACGAGAATGTGGTGCCCCCGCCCGAAAACGCAAGGGCAGATCTCCTAAACTTAGGAGAACAGCATCGCCGAAAGCTTGCGCCGGGCGGAAACCGTCGCCGGATCCTTGAACCCCCAGACCTCGAAGAACTGCAGCAGCTGGCGGCGGGCGCCGTCATCGTCGAAGGCGCGGTCCTTGCGCATGATCAGCAGCAGGTGCTCGGCCGCTTCGTCGCGCCGGCCTTCGACATTGAGGATCTTGGCGAGCTTCAGCCGCGCCTCGTGGTCGTCGGGATTGGCAACCAGGTCGCGTTCGAGCGCAACGGGATCGCCGAGCTTGCGCGCTTCCTCGATCTGTTCGAGCTTCTTCAGCACCGCCTGGATGCCGGCGTCTTTCGAAAGCTCTTCCGGCAGCTCGCTCAGCACCTGGCGCGCCCGCTCATGCTGGTTTGCGGCGATCATGCATTCGGCCATGCCGGCCAGCGCCCTGGCGTTCTCGGGATCGGCCTGCATCACCGCGCCGTAGAGCTGGGCGGCCTCGTTGATATTGCCGGCGGCCAGCAATTCTGCCGCTTCGGTCAGCACGGCTTCGATCTCGGCCGCCTCGTCGGCACCGGCCGGGCCGGCGATACGGTCGATGAACTGGCTGATCTGGCTTTCCGGCACTGCACCCATGAAGCCGTCGGCGGGGCGGCCGTTGACGAAGGCGATAACGGCGGGAATCGATTGGATGCCGAGCTGGCCGGCGATCGAGGGATGGTCATCGATGTTCATCTTGACCAGCCTGACACGGCCCTTGGCTTCATTGACCACTTTTTCCAATACCGGCGTCAGCTGCTTGCACGGGCCGCACCAAGGCGCCCAGAAATCGACCAGCACCGGCTGCTTGCGCGATTCCTCGATGACGTCCTTGCCGAAATTCGCCGTCGTCGTGTCCGTGATGTAGCTGCCGGCCGCAGCCGCGGGTGCCGGCGCTGCGCCGAAGCTTGTCGTCGCCGTCATCTGATTTCCGAAGGAACCGTTATAGGGGTTGTCGCTGCCGCTCATAGGTGTCTCCCGCCGCGCCGATCCTGCCGGCGTCTTTGCTAAAGCATGTCGCGCAAAAGTGTAGCGGTTTTGCGATAAAGACATGCACAAAACCAAAGGCTAAAGCGCGGCAAGCGAACTGAAAAGATCCTCACGCGCTTTAGCGCTAAAATCGTATGTCAGGACGTCACTTTCAAGACAAGCGGCTTGTGTCCGGTCGCTTCCATGAAACGGATGAGATCACTGCTCGCAACCGAGGTCGTCGCATCATTGGAAAGCGGATGGCAGTTGACGATCTCCTCGCCCATCAGATCGGCATCGAGCACGAATGTGACATTCCCTGCCGTATCGTTGATCGCGCCGAAGGCGGTGACCGCTCCTGGAACGACACCGAGATATTCCATCAGCTTCTCTGCCCTGCCGAAGGAGACCCGGCCGGACCCGCCGATCAAATTATGCACCTGCTTGAGGTCGACCTCGGCATTTTCCTCCACGGTCAGCAGGAAATACCTGTCCTTCTTGTCCTTGACGAAGAGGTTCTTGGTATGCCCGCCGGGGATCTCGTCGCGCAGAGCAACCGATTCGGCCACGGTGAAGACAGGCGCATGATCGACCGTCTTGTGGGCAATGCCGAGCCCGTCGAGAAAGGCAAACAATTCGTCTCTTGTCTTCGGGGTATTTTCGGGCATCGGGCAATCCATTGCAGGAGGGAAAAGTCGAGGCCCCTGATTAAGTCCGCCCACGTCATTTGGCAATCTTCGCCACCGACGCTCTACCCCCACATTTGCGGCCTTTTCACTCGGCCTCTGCGCGCAGCAGAATTTTTCTTCGCCTCTTCGTCATTTCCCTGTTGCATTTGAAAATCCGTTAGGCCATATAGCGCCCGTCGCCACAAGGCGGCGCCCACGGTCCAACAACTACCCCGGACCGATGCGGATTGAGCGGGTGTAGCTCAGGGGTAGAGCACAACCTTGCCAAGGTTGGGGTCGAGGGTTCGAATCCCTTCGCCCGCTCCAGTTTTCCCAGAAAATTAAATGTTTGCATAGCGCCGCGATAGGCGCCTTTGTGCCAGGCACGGCAAGGGACCATATCGGCTCCGAAACTCCTGCTTCTCCGAATCCAGATTGCATCTTGAAATCCTGATGCAGCAGCAAATGCTTCGCCGACCTCACGAAGCGAGGGAATTTCGGGAATCCGAAGTGGGATTTTTTCTTATGGCGCCGCGACTGCTTTGTCGGCAGCAATCGGCCCGCGGCATCCGACGGAAAAAACCGAGTCGGCCGGAGGCTCACCGATATCGGCATCTTCCACCTCGACGTCGGCTTTAAATTGTAATTTATTTTGGTTGATTGGTTCGTTTGTAAACTTATTGTCGAAGCAAAAGGACGCGTCTTCGGATCGGATCTCGAATGGTCAGTTTATCGCAGCACCAACTCCCTCGAGCGACACCGATCCGCACCCAGCGCGTCGACGCCGGGGCTCGAACCGGGGTGCCAGCCCCATAACGTCCTGATTGCTCCCCACACCAACCGAGGTTCCTCATGCGCATCGCCGTCGGTGGCATTCATATCGAATGCAGCACATACAACCCCGTCCTGAATGAGGAGAGAGATTTCCGCGTGGTGCGTGGCGAGGCGCTGCTGGCATCACCCTACTTCGCTTTCCTCGGGGACTACGACGCCGAGTTCCTGCCGACGATCCATGCCCGCGCCATCGCCGGCGGGCCGGTTGCGCGCGCCACCTACGAGGCTTTCAAGGGTGAATTCCTCGAGCGCCTGAAGCCGCTGCTGCCGCTCGACGGCCTCTATCTCGCCATGCACGGCGCCATGTATGTCGAGGGCATGGAGGATGCCGAGGGCGACTGGATCAGCGCGGCCCGGGCGCTGGTCGGCGAGGATTGCACCGTTTCGGCCAGCTATGACCTGCACGGCAACGTCACCCAGCGCATCATCGATGCGCTCGACATCTATTCAACCTATCGCACCGCGCCGCATATCGATGTCGAGGAGACGATGCGCCGCTCGGTCTCCATGCTGGTCAAGAGCCTGAAAACCGGCGAGAGGCCGGTCATCCTCTGGGCACCGATCCCGGTCGTACTACCAGGCGAGCGCACCAGCACCGTCGATGAGCCGGCTAAGAGCCTCTATGCGCTTCTGCCTGGCATCGATGCGATCGACGGCATCTGGGATGCATCGTTGATGGTCGGTTATGTCTGGGCCGACGAACCGCGTGCCACGGCCGCCGCCATCCTGACCGGCACCGACCGCGCCGTGCTCACGCGCGAGGCCAAACGTCTCGGCAAGGCCTATTGGGATGCGCGCGAAGATTTCGTCTTCGGCTGTGAAACCGGCTCGGTCGAGGAATGTGTCGCGAGAGCCATCGCAAGCCCGACCGGCCCGGTGGTGCTTGCCGAATCCGGCGACAACCCCACAGGCGGCGGCGTCGGGGACCGGGCCGATGTGCTGGCCGAACTGATCGCCAGGGGTGCTGCCGGCGTCATCTTCGCCGGCATCACCGACAAGGCGGCGACCGAGGCCTGTTATGCCGCCGGCATCGGCGCGGAACGGGAGCTCGGCGTCGGCGCCTCGCTCGACACCAAGGGCAGCAAGCCGGTTACCGCCCGCTTCACGGTCAAATTCCTGCACGAGACCGCAGATCCGACGGACCGCCAAGCAGTGGTTTCCACCGGCGGCATCGATCTCGTGCTCTGCGCCAAACGCCGGCCCTATCACAATATCGTCGATTTCACCCGGCTCGGCCTCGATCCGCACAAGGCAAGGATTATTGTCGTCAAGTCGGGCTATCTCTCGCCGGAATTGGCGCCGATCGCCAATCCGAACCTGATGGCGCTGTCGACCGGGGTCGTCGACCAGTTCGTCGAGCGCTTGCCGCGGCTGCGCAAGCAGCATCCGACCTATCCCTTCGACAAGGACTTTGCCTTCGAGCCGCAGGTCTTCCTCTCCGCGCGCGCCTGAGCTTCGACCGATCCGAACGAGATCTGATTTCCCGGAAAGGACATTCCGCATGACCGCATTCACGACCCGTCCAGAAATCCTCGGCACGTTCGGTGTCGTCACCTCGACGCACTGGATCGCCTCGGCGGTCGGCATGAGCATTCTCGAAACGGGCGGCAACGCCTTCGATGCCGCAGCGGCAGCGGGCTTCGTGCTGCAGATCGTCGAGCCGCATCTCTGCGGCCCGGGCGGCGACCTGCCGGCGGTGATCTATTCGAAGAGGAAGGACAAGGTCGAGGTCATCTGCGCGCAGGGACCGGCCCCCGCCGGCGCCACCATCGAGCACTATACTGGGGAAGGCCTGACACTCATTCCCGGCGACGGGCTGCTTGCGTCAGTCATCCCCGGCTCCTTCGACGGCTGGATGCTGATGCTGCGCGATTATGGCTCGATGAGCGTGCGCGAGGTTTTGGAACCGGCGATTTACTATGCCGAGCACGGCCATCCCCTGCTGCCTAGTGTTTCCGCCACCATCAAAGGGCTGGCGTCTTTCTTCGAGAAGGAATGGCCGACCTCTTACGAGACCTGGCTGCCCGGCGGCAGAGTCCCCGCGGCACATGCCAATTTCAAGAACCCGGTGCTTGCCGAAACCTGGAAGCGTGTCATAGCCGAAGCGGAGACGAAACGCGGCCGGGAAGCGCAGGTGGAAGCGGCCCGCGACGCCTTCTATCGCGGCTTCATCGCCGAGACGATCGACGACTATCTCAAGACCGCCGAGGTGATGGATGCGAGCGGCAGCCGCCACAAGGGCGTGCTGACTGCAAACGACATGGCGAGTTGGTCGGCGACGATCGAGGGGCCGCTGACCTATGACTATCACGGCTGGACGATTGCCAAGACCGGCCCCTGGGGCCAGGGTCCGGTCTTCCTGCAGACCCTATCGATCCTCAAGGGTTTCGATCTCGCCGCGATGGACCCGGCCGGCGCCGATTTCGTCCATACCGTCGCCGAGGCAATGAAGCTCGCCTTCGCCGACCGCGAGGTTTATTACGGAGATCCGGATTTTTCCGAGGTACCAGTCGCGCATCTACTATCAGAGACCTATGCCGTCGAGCGCCGCAAACTCGTCGGTGCGGATGCCAGCTTCGATCTTCGCCCCGGTATCGTGCCCGGCTTCGAGGCGCAGCATGATCTGACGATGAAGATGCTCGGCGAAGATTCCAGGACCGGCACCGTCTACGAGCCGACCATGGCGCATCTTTCCGAAAAGCGTGGCGACACCGTGCATATCGACGTGATCGACCGCGACGGCAACATGGTCTCCGTCACGCCCTCCGGCGGCTGGCTGCAGTCTTCGCCGACCGTGCCCGGCCTCGGCTTCTGCCTGAATTCCCGCGCCCAGATGTTCTGGCTGAAATCAGGCCTGCCGACCTCGCTTGCCCCGGGCAAACGGCCGCGCACGACGCTGACGCCTTCGCTCGGCTTCTACGAGGGCCGTCCGACGCTTGCCTTCGGCACGCCGGGCGGCGACCAGCAGGAGCAATGGCAGCTCTCCTTCTTCCTGCGGCATGTGCACCACAAGCTGAACCTGCAGGCAGCGATCGACCAGCCGCTCTTCCACACGTCGCATTTCCCGAGCTCCTTCTATCCCCGCACCCGCGAGCCCGGCAGCCTGATGGTGGAAGCGAATTTCGGCACCGATGTGCTCGCGGCGCTCGCCCGCAGGGGCCACAAGCTGACGGTGGCCGATGAATGGACGATCGGCCGGCTGACCGCGGCGCGGCGCGATGCCGACGGACTGATGCGCGCCGCAGCGACCCCACGCCTAATGCAGGCCTATGCGGTCGGACGATAGCGCCCCAAGGCTTCGTCGGCCGCTTTCAAGGCGCGCCGGAGAGAACAAGTATTGCGGGAAAATAACCTGTGCCGGCCCGGAGCGGGCCTTGCTTTTTGCTGCAGCGCTTATATGACTTCTGCTAGATATTATTTCACCAAATATTATTAACGACCAGTTCCGCCCATTTGTGTTCTCTTATCCCTACGAATCAAAAAGGTTTGATTTGCCCGGGGACGGCCACCATGTTGAGCATGGGGCGATGCAACAGTTGGGTAGGAGCCTATGCTGCAACGGATTGAAGACATTGATGCAGCACTGGTCGACAGGCTGCAGCATTCGGCATTCAAGTACTTTCTGAAATACTCCAACCCCGAAAATGGCCTGGTGGCCGATACCTCGATCGGCGGCGTGCCGGCGAGCATCGCAGCCGTCGGCTTTGCGCTCTCCTCCTATCCCGTCGGTGTCGAGCGCTCCTGGATCAGCCGAAAGGAAGCAGCCGAGCGCACGGTCAATACGCTGCGTTTCTTTGCCGAAGCGCGCCAGGGCGAAGAGCGCCACGCGACCGGCCACCGCGGCTTCTTCTACCACTTCCTGCACATGGATACCGGCCACCGCGCCTGGAACAGCGAGCTTTCGACCATCGATACGGCGCTGCTCGTCGCCGGCATCCTGACGGCAGCGCAATATTTCAATCGCGAAGACGACGAGACGGAAACCGAAATCCGGGAGCTCGCCACCTTCATCTACGAGCGCGTCGACTGGCGCTGGGCGCTGAACAAGGGCGACACCATTGCCATGGGCTGGAAGCCCTCTTCCGGCTTCCTGCGCTGGCGCTATCACGGCTTCGATGAGGCGATCATCCTCTATGCGCTGGCGCTCGGCTCGCCGACGCACCCCATCCCGCAATCATGCTACGATGCCTTTACGTCAAGCTATTCCTGGATGCTGCACGGCGAACAGTCCTATCTCTATGCCGGGCCGCTGTTCATCCATCTCTTCTCGCACGCCTGGATCGATTTCCGCGGCATTCGGGACAAGCCGATGGCGGAGCGGAACTGGGATTATTTCCGCAACACGCAGGTTGTCATCAATGTCCAGCGTGATTATGCCGAGCGCAATCCCGGCCAGTTCGTCGGCTACAACAGGAATATATGGGGATTTTCCGCCTGCGACGGTCCGCCGCCGACACGGCGCATGCGCGGCGGCCGCCAGCCGAAGGTTCTGGGTTATGCCGCCCGCGGCGCCCCGCTCGGCCCCGATGACGGTACGATTGCGCCCTGGGCCGCCCTCGCCTGCCTGCCCTATGACAAGCAGGCCGCTCTCGACGGCACCAAGGCGCTTCTGACTACCTATCCGAACCTGCTCTTGGAAGGCGGCTTTCCCGGCGGCTTCAATCCGACGGTCAAGACCAAGCGGCCGGAAGGCTGGGTCGACGACCGCACCGTCGGCATCGATCAGGGTCTTGTCGTCATGACGATCGAGAACGAGCGCTCCGACTTCATCTGGAAGCTGATGCGCCAATCGCCGGTCTTCCGCCTCGGGCTCGAGCGCGCCGGCTTTACCGGCGGCTGGCTCGAAGGGATCGAGCCGGAAGAAGTGGTGCGCAAGTTCGGCTAAAACATAATCCCGGTAATCGAAATTGATTTCCGGGTCTCTCACTCAGCTCTCGAAGACATGCGCCTTGCCTGCGATATCGAGACGAACGAGGTCGCCTCGCGCCGGCAGCGCAACGCTCGAGGTTTTGATCAGGATCGGCGGCAGGGCAACGCCGTCCAGCGAAACCGCAACGGTGCAGACCGCGCCGCCGAATTCCACCTCGACGACACGGCCCCCGTAGCTGCGATCGCTATCATCGGCAACGACGCGGATCTGCTCGGGCCGCAGCATGATCTCCGCCTTGCCCTGCCGGCTGCCCTCGACGGCAACGTGGCCGAGGGCGCAATCGGCAAGACCGTTGCGGATGATGGCAGGAAGCAGCACGGCATCGCCGAGAAACAACGCCGTCTCGCGATCGCGCGGATGCAGATACAATGATTGCGGCGACCCGGCCTGGATCAGCCGTCCTTCCCTGAGCACCGCCACCTGATCGGCAAAGGTCAGCGCCTCTTCCTGATCATGGGTGACGAGAATGGTGGTGATGCCGGCCGCCTGCAGCACGCGCGCCACCGCCTTGCGCATATTCTCACGCAGCCCGGTATCGAGGGCCGAGAAAGGTTCGTCAAGCAGCATCAGCCGCGGCTTGCGGCCGAGCGCACGGGCGAGCGCCACGCGCTGCTGCTGGCCGCCGGACAGCTGATGCGGGCGCCGCACCAGCATGCCGCGGTCGAGCTCGACCATATCGAGCAGATCGAGGATGCGCTGGTCGCGATCGGCTGCCCCGCGCTCAAACCCGAAGCCGATATTCTCGGCAACGCTCAGGTGCGGAAACAGTGCGCCATCCTGCGAGACGATGCCGATGCCGCGCTTGTGCGCCGGTACTGTCGCCGCACCGTCTGCCAGCACCTCGCCATCCAGCGTCACCCGGCCGACATCGGGCTGCTCGAAGCCGGCAATGATGCGCAGCAGCGTCGTCTTGCCCGAACCGGACGGGCCGACGACGGCGGTGCGGCTGCCCGCCGAGACGTCGAGCGAAATATCCTTCAGCGCCTGCACGGGGCCATAGCGCTTGCTGATGTTTTCGATCGTAAGCAGCGTCATTGGCCGACGGTCCGTTTCGATTGGGTATAGAGTGTCAGGGTGAGCGGCAGCGACAGAACCACCATCATGAAGGCGTAGGGTGCAGCCGAGACGTAATCGATCTCGCTGGTCAGCGACCAGAATTTCGTCGCCAGCGTATCGACGCCGTTGGGCGACAGCATCAGTGTCGCCGTCAGTTCATTGGTAATGCCAAGTGCGGTGAGCGCCACGCTGGCAGCAGCTCCCGGTGCTGCAAGCCGCATGGTGATCTGCCGTACCGCCTGGCCCGGCGTGCGGCCGAGGCCCATCGCGGCGCGCTCCAGCTCCACCGGAGCCTGGGCGATGCTGGCACGCAGCCCGACCATGGCACGCGGCAGGAAAAGCATCACATAGGCGATAATGAGCGTGGCGAAGGTCTGATAGAGCGGCAGCACGAGACGCACGGTGATCGTCACCAGCGCCAGCGCCACGACGACGCCCGGCAGCGAGCCGACATAATAATGGCAGGCCTCGAGCACGCGCTGGAACCGGCCGGGCGCCCGCACCGAAAGCCAGGCCATCGGTGCCGCGGCAATCGTCGCCAGCACGCCGCCGACAATGGCAAGCACAATTGTCTGCAGGAAAGCGCTACCGACTTCGATGCGCCAGATGTCGGCGCCGCCGAGATAGAGCCAGCGGCCAAGCGTCACCAACGGCACGCCGAGCGTCAGCACCGCCAGGATGATGGGCAGCAAAACGGCCGGCACCACGAACCAGCCCAGCCGGCGGCGGTCCGCCGGACGCGGCGAGCCGGAACCGACGCGGGCATAACGTTCGTTGCCGCGCACCAGCACCTCGAAGCCGAGCAGAAAAAGACAGCAGGCGACGAGCACGCCGCCGAGCATATTGGAGGCCGGGCTGTTGTAGGAGGACTGGAACTGGTCGACGATGGCAGTCGCGAACGTGTCGAACCGGATCATCACGAACAGGCCGTACTCCGACAGCAGATGCAGCGCGATCAGCAGCGAGCCGCCACAGATGGCGAGTCTGAGTTGCGGCAGCACGGCGCGGAAAAACACCCGCCAGGGATTGAGGCCCAGAGAGGCTGCGGCATCCTCGATGGCCGGATCGAGACGGCGCAATGCTGCGGCGACCGGCAGGTAGAGGAAGGGATAATAGGCGATGACCGAGACGAAGACGCCGCTCTGCAGGCCGCGCATGCCGGGAACGAGGCTGACCCAGGCATAGCTGTGCACGAAGGCGGGCACGGCGAGCGGAGCAATTGCAAGCCAGGCCCAGAGCCGCGGGAAAGGGATGTCCGTCCGTTCGGTCAGCCAGGCGAGCGTCACGGCAAGGGCGATCGACAGCGGAATGGTGATCGATTCCAGCAGAACCGTATTGACCAGGAGTTCGCCGACGCGCGGGCGGAAGACCAGGGCCTTCACCGTTTCCCAGCCGACATCGTAGGTTACCCAGCCGATGAAGCCGAGCGGCACGAGGCTGAAGATCGCGACGACGGTGGCGAGAAGCATTACGGATGCAT
Source organism: Rhizobium sp. BT04 (assembly GCF_030053135.1). Taxonomy (NCBI): domain Bacteria; kingdom Pseudomonadati; phylum Pseudomonadota; class Alphaproteobacteria; order Hyphomicrobiales; family Rhizobiaceae; genus Rhizobium; species Rhizobium sp. BT04. The sequence continues at coordinate 2,792,354 of NZ_CP125652.1, forward strand.
GCGGCATGCGCCCGCGCAGCAAAACCATTCGCGCGGCCTTCGGCGCGACCGGCGCCGCGTTGCCGGATGCGAGCAATCTGTTGTCCTGCAGCAAGGCCAATGCCTTCACACGCTGAAAAAGGAAGGCAACCGCTTTCAAGAGCGGTTGCCGGATTTCGTCATGCCCTAAGGTTTTCTTGAGCCAAAAGCAATAGTTTTGGCCGCAGGAAGGCTGCGGCAGAAAATCAGATCAGACCGGCGGCCGTCATCAGCTCCACGACCTTCTTGCTGTCGAGGGTCGAAGCTTCGACCTTCGGCGCGTTGAGATCGGCAAGCGGAGTGAGCTTGTCGTTGGAGGACGCATCCTTGCCGACGGCATATTCATAGGACGTACCGTCTTTGAGCACGGCCTGGCCTGCCTTGCTGGTGATGAACTTCAGGAAAGCCTGGGCTTCCTTCATATGCTGCGTGGACTTCAGGACGCCGCCGCCCGAAACGCTGACGAAAGCGCCCGGATCCTGGTTCTTGAAATAGTGCAGGCCAACATTCTTGCTGTTCTCGCCGGTTTTGGCCTGATCGCCGAACCAGTAATAATGATAGATGACTGCGCCTTCGACCTCGCCGGCATTGACGGCCTTCATTGCGACGCTGTTGCCCTTGTAGGGCGTGGCATTGTCCTTCAGGCCCTTCAGCCACGCCTTGGTGGCGTCTTCGCCCTTGAGCTGCAGCAGGGCGGCGACGATGGCCTGGAAGTCGGCGCCGGCGGGCGACGCGCCCCAGCGGCCCTTCCAGGCCGGATCTGCAAGATCGAGCAGCGACTTCGGCAGCTTGTCTTCGCTGAGCTTCGTCTTGTCATAGGCGAAAACCGTGGTGCGGGCGGCAATGCCGGTCCACATGCCGTCGGCGGGGCGATACTGATCCGGAACCTGATCCAGCGTTTCCTTTTCGATGGGGGCAAAGAGGCCCGCGCCATCGACCAGAGACATTGCCGGCGAATTCTCGGTCAGGAATACGTCAGCCGGAGAGGCATCGCCCTCCTGAATGATCTGGTTGGCGAACTGCATGTCGCCGCCCTGGCGCATGGTGACCTTGATGCCGGTCTCCTTGGTGAAGGCGTCGATCCATTCGCGGCCCAGGCTTTCGTGCTGGGCATTGTAGACGACCAGGCCTTCGGTCCCCTGCGCATTGGCGCTGCCTGCAAGCGCGGTGGCGGAGAGAAGCGAAGCGGCAAGCGCAAATGCGCGGGAGAAACGGTTAAGAGCGATATTCATGATGGCCTCCATGGCAATGTCCACCCCGGCTCCCGAGGGTGGTAGGAGGCGTATATTTTTCTTGACTGACGATTTCAAGTTTCGTGTTCGCAGAAAAGCAATCACAATATCTTGACTAAATATTTCATATTACCCGGGAATAAATCTCTATCCGGCCAATAGGCGACGCTCGGCAGGCGCCGCCTTTCCCCTTGCAACCGCCTATTCGACGTCGAACTTGACGCCCTGCGCCAGCGGCAGGGTCCTGCCGTAGTTGATCGTGTTGGTGGCGCGGCGCATATAGGCCTTCCAGGCATCCGAACCGGATTCACGGCCGCCGCCGGTCTCCTTCTCGCCGCCGAAGGCGCCGCCGATCTCGGCACCCGACGGCCCGAGGTTGACGTTGGCGATGCCGCAATCCGAACCACGGGCGGAGACGAAGGTTTCGGCCTCGCGCATGTCATTGGTGAAGATCGACGACGACAGTCCCTGCGGCACCGCATTGTGCAGCGCCAGTACCGCGTCGAAATCGCTGTATTTCATCACATAGAGGATCGGCGCGAAGGTCTCGTGTTCGACCGGGCCGGTCTGATCAGGCATTTCGACAAGCGCCGGGCGAACGTAGAAAGCATCGGTCAAACCGTTGCCGACGCGCTCGCCGCCGGTCACCGTGCCGCCGGCCGATTTCGCCTCGCCAAGCGCTGCCTGCATCTTCTCGAAAGCCTGGCCGTCGATCAGCGGTCCCACGAGCGTGCCGCTCTCCAGCGGATTGCCGATGGTGACGGAGCCATAGGCCTTCTGCAGGCGCGGCACCAGCTGGTCGTAGACACTTTCATGCACGAACAGACGGCGCAGCGTCGTGCAGCGCTGGCCGGCCGTACCCATGGCGGAGAAGGCAACGCCGCGCAGCGTCAGGTCGAGATCGGCGCTCGGGCAGACGATCGCCGCATTGTTGCCGCCGAGTTCGAGAATGCCGCGGGCAAAACGCTGCGACAGGCCCGGACCGACGGCGCGGCCCATGGCCGTCGAGCCGGTGGCGGAAACGAGCGGGATCTTCGGATGGTCGACCAGCACTTCGCCGACATCGCGCCCGCCGATGATCAGCGTTGACAGATTGGCAGGCGCCGTGCCGCCCTCGGCGACGAAACGCTTCAGCGCCTTCTCGAACAGCGCCTGCACGGCAAGCGCCGTCAGCGGCGTCTTTTCCGAAGGCTTCCAGACGGTGGAATTGCCGCAGACCATCGCCAACGCCGCGTTCCACGACCAGACGGCGACCGGGAAATTGAAGGCGGAGATGATGCCGACCACGCCGAGCGGATGCCAGCTTTCCATCATCCGGTGCTCGGAGCGCTCGGTGGCGATCGTCAGGCCGTAGAGCTGGCGGGAAAGACCGACGGCGAAATCGCAGATGTCGATCA